>JBDTQT010000039.1:0-20104 GCA_039932055.1 Thermoanaerobaculia bacterium | reverse complement strand
AGTGGAACTTCCAGCCGTGCCAGGGGCAGACGACGTAGTCGCCGGCGAGGGTCCCCTCGCCGAGCGGCCCGCCGACATGGTTGCAGATTCCCGAGATGGCGCCGAACTTCCCGTCCTTGTACGTCAACGCGATCCGCGTCCGCTCGACGGTGAGCGCGCGCACCGGTCGATCCTTGAAGGCGGCTGCCGGTCCCAGATCTACCCACTTGGCTGCGGTCATCGCTCCCCCCCTGGATGCGCGAAGTTTAGCCGCTTGTCGCGGCGCCTCAGCAGGCGTGGTTGCGCTTTCTTGCGGCGACCGAGCCGACGAGGATCTTGGCCAGCACCTCGAGGTCGACGTCGATCAGCCGCTTGAGATAGGTGCAGGCCTTGGCGCGCTTGTGCTTGCCGAGCTGGGCGAAGAGCGCCTCGCTGCCGGGAAAGACCGCCACGAGATAGAGACTGATGTCCCCCTTGCGGGAAGAGAAGCCGAGGATGCAGGAGTCTCCTTCACGGCCGCTCGCGTACTTGTAGTGATAACTGCCGAAGCCGACGATGCCCGTGCCCCACATCTTCGGCGGCGCTTTCGTCGCCTTCGTCATCATCTCGACCAGCACCCGGCAGTCGGCCCGGCGCGCCTCGTCGGCGATCCCGGCGATGTAGCTCTCGAAGTTCTCCTCTGTCTGTTTCGTCTTGTTCTCGGCCATCGCTCCCTCCACCAGCAACAGATTGGATCCGACGACAGCCGGCCTTCGAGGCCTCAACGGCCACCCCCAGCCCGACGCTCGAATACTACCTGCCGCCGCCCGCGCCGCCAGCCGCCGAAGCCGGCGAGTCGCCGGCTCCTTGCGATGGCCGGTCAGAGACGACAGACTCGACGAGGAGACCTCCATTCATGCCTGAGCCCCACGCCCTCGCCGTGCTCCTGCTGACGATGACCGTGTTCTACCTCTACACGCGGCCGCGGATCCGCATGGAGCTCGTCTCTCTCGTCCTGCTGCTGGCGCTTCTGGTGATGTTCCACCTCTTTCCCTACACGGACGGCTCGAAGCAGCTGACCGACTCGGAAGTCCTCCACGCCTTCGGCCATCCGGCGCTGGTCGCCATCTGCGCCCTGATGATCCTCGGCCGCGGACTGACCATGACGGGAGCCCTGGATCCTGCCGTGCGCTGGCTGGCGCGCATCTGGCGCTTCAACCAGTCGCTTGGCCTGCTGGTGACCCTGGTCATCGCCGGCTTCGCCAGCGGCTTCGTCAACGACACTCCGGTGCTGGTGCTGATGCTCCCGATGCTACTCGGCATCTCCGAGCGCATCGGCTACCCGGCCTCCAAGACCCTGATGCCGGTGAACTTCGGGATCCTGGCCGGGGGGATGCTGACCAGCATCGGAACTTCCACGAACCTGCTGATCCTCGCCATCGCCGCCGACCTCGGGATGCGACCGATGGGCATCTTCGATTTCACCTCGACGGCGCTCGTCTCCTTCGCCGTCGCCCTGCCCTACCTCTGGCTGATCGCGCCCCGATTGCTGCCCGACAGCCAGGTCCGCGCCGCCACGGCACCGCGCCTCTTCGACGGCAGCGTCGCGGTCGCTACCGACAACCCGCGGCTGGCGGGACGTTCACTCGCCGAGCTCACGAAAGCGCTGGGCCGGTCGCTGCCGGCGACAGGCATCCTGCGGGACGGCGACAAGCTGGCGCCCGACCCGGAAGTGCGGCTCGTGAGCGGCGACATTGTTCTGCTGCGTGACACACCACAGGGACTGCACGATCTGGCGTCGACGTTCCAGGTCAAGCTGTTCGACAAGGCAGGCGCCGGTCGGTTCGTCGAGACCGAAAACATCCAGGAGGATTCCCTTCTCGTCGAGATCGTGATCGGCCAGGACTCGCCACAGGCCGGTCGGTCGTTGCGCCAGGAGCGCTTTGCCGCGACCCATCACGTCGTGGTCGTCGGCCTCCGCCAGGGTACCGAGGGATTGCTCCAGGACGAACGGAACCTCGCCGAAATTCCGCTCGCGGCGGGAGATGTCCTGCTGGTTCAGGGGCCCGAAGAGCGCATCAGCGCGTTGCGCCAGACGCCGGGACTGCTCCTGCTCGATGGCAGCACGACGCTGCCCCGCTCGCCCAGGGCGTTGTGGGCGCTCGCGATCATGTCGGCGGTGATCCTCGCGGCAGCGACGGGATGGCTGCCGATTCATCTCGCGGCCCTGGCCGGCGTCATGGCGATGTTGCTGACCCGCTGCGTCAAGCTCGAAGGTCTGGGCCGGGCAATCAGCCTCTCCATCGTTCTGCTCGTCGCATCGAGCGTCGCGCTCGGGCACGCGCTGGTCGAGACCGGCGCGGCGGCGTGGATCGCGCACGGCGTGACCCTGATCGTCGAACGAGTTCCGCCCGCGGCACAGATCGCCGTCTTCATGGCCTTCGCCGCGCTGCTCACCAACTTCGTCTCCAACAGCGCCGCGGCCGCCGTCGGCACGCCAATCGCCATCGCCACGGCGCAGCAGCTGGGCAGCCCGCTGGAACCTTTCGTGTTGGCCATTCTCTTCGGTGCCAACCTGAGCTATGCCACGCCCATGGCCTACCAGACCAATCTGCTGGTGATGAACGCCGCCGGCTACAAGTTCCGCGACTTCCTGCGCGTGGGAACTCCGCTGGTGCTGATCATGCTGGTGACCCTGTCGATCCTTCTGGCACGCCGCTACGGACTCTGATCGGGCGCCAGCAGCAACTGCCTTCAGCGAACGGGACGAGAAGCCTGCTAGGGAATCGGCAGGGCGGCGAAGCCCGCAGCCAGGTCCTTCCAGTAGACCCACGGCGCGCCCCATCGGTAGAAGTGCAGCAGCAGGGGGAGCCATCCGAGGACGAAGGCGCCGAGGACGAAGGGAAAGACCTGGCGTCCGGAGGAGGCTCGCCGCTCCATCCAGATCAGCGCCGCCAGGATGAGGCAGACCGAGCCGAAAGTGAGCAGCTGGTAGTCGAAATTCTCCGTTCCGAACCGCCACAACTCGAAGCGATGCGCCAGCCGGTGCCCCACCGGATCGATCAGGGCGAGGCCTGTACAGACCATGTAGCGCGCGTGCACCGCGGGCGTCCGCCGATGGACGATTCCCATGACGTAGGAGCCGACGAAGATCGCGAGGAGGACGACTCGAATGTAGAAGTAGTAGGCGACGACTCCGAGGTCCTCCGGCGTGACGCCCTGCATCGACGCGTGCGCCAGGCCAACGAAACTGACAACCACCGCCGGCATGAGGACGTAGGAGGCCTTGCCGATGACGCGATGCCATCGCCGGCACCCGGCGTGAATCGCCATCGGCTGGGCGATCAGTGTCAGGAGCCAGAGCGTTCCCATGGCGGCATGAAAATGCGTCCAGCCATGGCTCTCCGCCATCGGTTTCGCCAGATAACCGGGCCAGAACGCCATCACCGAAAGGATCAGCAGGACGATGTACGCCGGTCCGGCCCAGCGCAGCGGAAGCCGGTCAGGGGTCCTGTCGATTCGACCGGTAGGCATCTACAGTCCTTCCCGGGATCGGGCGCGAGAGTCGACAGGAAAGGGGGTTGCGGTCAGAAACTTCAACAGGATCGATCCTCCGGCTGCGAGGTTGCCTACCCTGGAGAACGCATACTCCGCCGCGAAGGTGCCAGGCAGCCCGCGACACGGAGGCGCTGCGCTGCCGCCGGGTTGCGAAGCGATTCCCCGGGCGAGGCACTCGCCGCCGCAAGAATCGTTGCGGGTCCTGCGGCGTGAAATGGCTCACGACTCGACAGTACTAAGCCTGACCTTCTCACCGGGTTCGTAGCGAGGCGTCGCAGATGCCCGTGGCTGCAAGGCGTCGCGACCGAGGCCCGCGCAGACGTACTTTCGGTACGTCGAGCAGGCCGACTGAGCGCAACGCAGCAGACATGGGCAGATGCGGCGCCGCAGTCGAAGTCGGTTAGAAGGTCAGGCTAAGCCTCAGGGGCTGTCTGCGAGGAGGACGTCCCGGAGCCCGGTTCCAGCAGATGCGCCAGCTCGACCGAACGCAGCGCGCCCACCGCCGCCTCCCAGCGCCCTTCGGCGCAAAGACCCTGAACGCCGGCGTCGTCATAGGCAAGCAGCGCCGCTTCCACGAAGGCCTGCCGAATGCGTTGCTCCAGTTCTTTCATCGATTCGCCTCTCCTGACAGGTACTGGCTCACCCGTTGGCTGGTCCTACTTTGAGGGCGTCTGCAACCACCGCCGGTGTCGAGCGCGAAGGTCTCTTCCGTGAGCTCGACCGCTTTCGCCTGTTGCGTTTCGCTCACTCCGCCGGTGAACTCCATCTGGGTCATCACGACGATGGTCATCTCGTGGCCGACCAGGGTCAGAGGCTTCAGCATGGGCGATTCTCCGGGGAGGTCTTATCCTACCTGCAGAAAAGACGGTAGCCACACCAGGGGGCCCTGCGGCCGCACTTCGAACTGCCGGGCTCCGAGAGTCGGAAGCTGCCGAGAATTCCGCACAAGCCCAGATTCCAGAAACTCCCGAAGATCGCCTGCCGCCACGGTGCCGGTCGATTTCCCCAGGCAGGAAGCAGGCAAGCTCCACCTGCCGGGGATGCCAGGCTATTTCCTGGGCGGGCGCCCCGGAAGGCCAGTGACAAACCGTCGCGAACCTCGAGATTCATGACCCGAAAGGACCTGTAAGGAGAAAAAACTGCACGCGCGAAGCCTCAGGCAACCTCATCCGGGTCAAGCGGTTGCGGCGGGAATCGGCACCGCCCGAGGCAGTACCGTCCGAGGCACCGTCGTCGGGTCGAAGGAGGAAAGCGTCTGCGTTCCCCTGCTCCATGGAGGAACTACAACCCTTCAGCGCCGAGACACTCGAGACCGCGCGCGCTGTCGGCCCGGGCGCACAGCGCGGCAGCGCCCGCTGCCGGTGCCGGTCAGCCCGGGTGCGGCGGGGCGCTGGCCGCGGGGGGCACCCGCACACCGACGATCAGCAGCCAGAGCATGAGCGCCATCTCGCCGAAAAGGATCGGGGTGGCGAAGGTGGAGACGCTCTTCAGGTACTGCGGCACGAGGATGCCTGTCGTGCTGATCGCCACGTAGGCGAGGCCATTGGCGAACAGCCAGACGCCCAGCCAGCGCGGCAGGAACTTCGACCGGTGGATCAGTATCCCGAGCGGCAGTAGCCAGAGCCCCCAGAAGAGCTCCGAGACCAGCACGCCGTGGCGGTCGATCTCGACGAGGAGTGTCGCGAGAGCGGCGCGCTGCGGCGCGTCGAAGGCCACCAGGTAGTCGCCATGCAGGACCGCGAGGGTCGCGACCTCGTTGGCCGTGGCGACGAGTCCGACCGGCGTGACGAGGAAGATGAGCAGGGCCATGAGGAAGGCGAGCGTGCCGTCGACGCCCCGCAGCAGCCGGTAGAGAAGCAGCGCCGCGGCGAGGAAGCAGAGCTCGCTCACCAGCCCGATCACGATGCTGGAGCGGAAGAGCGTCTCGTGGGCGAGGAGGTTCGCCGCGGTCGCCGTGGCGTCCCCGGGGACGAAGATCTTTCCTGGCACGTAGAGGAGAACGAACGGGCCGGTAAGCACGACGACCAGGTAAAACAGTCCCGCGAGCCGTGCCGTCCGCTTCATGGAGTCCATCACGCATTCTCCCGGGCGCGCTGCGCGTCCGCGAGCGCCCACCACCTCGAGGCGTCCACGCCCTTCACCAGAAGCCAGAGGCTCAAGGCAACTTCGGCGACGAAGGGGGGGGACATCCAGCAAGAGTACAGGAGCTGCGCGAAAGCCGGCACCCCGACCGACGCGAAGCTGCTCACGAGGTAGCAGAGACCGGCGATCTGGATCAGGGTCTCCAGGACGCGCGGCAGGAAGCCCGAGCGTTCGAGCTCACGACCTCGACGTCGCCGGCGGCGAAGAGGGAACCGTCAGGAAAAGCGCCCACGGCGTATGCCTGATCCGGTTGCGTGCCGGCGGACCAGCCGATGAGCAGCAAACCGTCGCTGGAGAACGTCCCATCAAGAAGTCCGTCTTCGGCGACGAGGGGCACTGCCACGAAGAAACACGCAGCGACGAGCACCAACAAACATCGCAGGAATCGAACCATGACCGGTACTCCCTTCGTTCACCAGAACGAAGAAAGCACCTGCGTCGCGACATTTTCCTGCGCGCAGTTCCTGGATGTAATGAGGACGGGGGGCCCGAGGCCTCTCTATCGTTCGCTCGCGCGCCCGATCGAGCGCTGAAGCGTTCGCGGTTCAGGGAACCTGATTCGACCAGGAGAGCCCGTTGCCGCGTTCGAAGCCGTCGGTGAAGATCAGCGAGTTCTCCAGGCGAACGGTGGCGAACGAGTAACCGCCGAGGGTGTTGGCCGCGAATCCGGCGGCGACCGGCTTGCCGCCCGAGACGGTGATGCCCAGTCCGCCGTCGAGACCGTCCGCGACGAGATCGATCTCCACCCGTTTGACGCCGTTGGCGTCGAACGAGTTGTCAGGATCACCGTCGGGGAGGAGGCGCAGCAGGAAGAAGCCGCCCGGCTGCGTCCCGTTGCCGTTGATCCGGCCGACGCCGAAGATCTTGCCGTCGCTGGCGAGGGCGATTCCGTCGACCGTGGAGCCCTCGTCGAAGATGAGGTCCGGATATCCGAACAAGGAATCGAAGCTGCCAGTGCTCGAGAGCTTGACGACTGTACCGCTCACGATCCCCGACTCTTCGAGGGAGTTGCGCATGGCGATGTAGATCGAGCCGTCCACAGGATCGACCACCACCTGGCTCGGATTCCAGTCGATGTTGATCGGAGTGAACGTCGCCAGGCCGTCGCCTCCGCCGAAGGAAGGATCCGGATCGCCGTTGGCGAGGCGGCGATAGATGTAGACATCGAGCGTGCCGACAGTTCGAAAGGTGGCGGCCAGAAGGATCTTGCCGTCCGCTTGCGCTGCAACTTCCCAGGCGTTCGCCCCGGCATTGACCCCGGAGGCGATGCCGACCCAGCCGCTCGTACCGAAGCCGGTATCCGCAGCGCCGTCGCCGGTGGCTCGATAGAGAAAGAATCCCTGCACGCCGCCCGGTGCGCAGTTTCCGCAGTTTCCGCCGAACAGGTAACCGTCTCCGTGCGCGGCCGTTCCGTAGGAGTGCTTGTAGCCGGCGAACGGATACGTCGGGAAGGCGATCCCTCCGGAGCCGAAGGTTCCATCCAGATCGCCGCCCGCCGTCAGGCGGGCCAGAGCCGGCAGCGTGGCGCCGCCGCTGGCTGCGGTCTTCCCGAGCAGGACCGGGCGTCCCAGAGAGTCGATGACAATTGAATCCAGCTCGTCGGCGCCGTTGGTCTGCGCATCGATGGCCACCGTCCGCGCGCCGAGGTTTCCCCAGGTGATGTCGAGGGCGCCCAGTTGGTTGTAGCGCACGACGCCGAAGTTGGTCGTGTTGCCGGCCGCACCGACCGATCCACCCACCAGAATCGAGCCGTCGGGGAGCGCCGCGACGGCGCGGGCGCGAGTGGAATTGACCGTCCAGGTATAGACGGCCCGGCCGTCGAGGGAGAAGGTGGTGTCCAGAGCGCCGTCGTCCGCTCGGACCGCGGCCGGCCAGAAGATCGAGGCGGCGATCAGAATTGCCATGTGAGCTCGTCGGAACATGAAAGGACCCTCCGTCCTCCAGAACGAGAACGGAGGTTCCAGGGCGACATCCGCCCTGGAATTCGTCCCCTTCGTTTCACTGCGCGAGACCCCTACAGCGGGATGCCGCAGAAGTGCCAAGCGCTTTCCCGCTCCTGCGAAGCAGGCAAACTCATTTGGGTCAGGCGGTTGCGGTGAAACTCGGCTGGCACCTCACCAAGAGCGCCGTGCCGTAGGCATGGTCGTCGGTCGAGGCAACGACGTTGAAGTGCGACATCTCGTGGACGAGCGTCCCGGCCTTGGAGTCGGTGCCGGTGGCCGACGTCAGGTGCCGGGCGAAGCGCATCGTCCGCTTGGCGAACCCGTCGCTGCCGAAGAGCTGCGGCAAGTCTTCGCGCCGGAAAAGCCGGATCAGGATGTTCTGCTCTGCAAGCCGCTCGGCCTCGATCCGCCGCTACACCGGAAACAGGTCCGCCGGACGTCGCGGAACCGTGCGCGCCTGCCGGGCGAGCTCGCCGCTGTCGAGGGACTACGGCGCGTGCCGGGGGGACTCGAGCGCTTCGACTACTCCGCGGTCGAGGTGCACGTCGAGCTGCGGGAACGCGATCGTGATCTTCGCCTCCCCCAGGCCGCGCCAGACCGCCAGGTTCATCTCCGAGCGCCGACGTCGCATCGACCACGGATCGTCGATCCAGACCGAGACTTCCCAGACTACCGAGGAGCCCGCGAACTCCACCAGCAGGATGCGCGGCTCGGCTGCCAACCGCCATTCGAGGTCGCGGACCACGGCGGCAAGGACCCTCCCGACCTCGTCCATGTCGGAGGAGTAGGCCACTCCGACGGTCGTGCGCAAGCGATACTGGCGATCGCGAAAAGTGTAGTTCTTGACTGCGCCCTGCACCAGCTTGGCGTTGGGGATGATCACGCGCTCGTCGTCCAGGGTGCGCGCGATGGTGGCGCGGATCCCCATCTTCTCGACAAACACCGGTCGGCCGTCGAACTCGATGATGTCGTCGGGCTTGATGGAACGCTCGACCAGCAGGATGACGCCGGAAACGAAGTTTTCGCCGATGTTCTGCACCGCGAAGCCCAGCGCCAGAGCGAAGACCGCGCCAGCCGCGAAGAAGGCGGTGAGATTGAGCCCGGCGGTGTGAAAGGCCACGCCGAAACCCAGCATCAGGGTGCCGTAGCGCATGATGCGCAGCAGCGCGCGCAACTCGCCCTCGTCATGCAGCCCGCGCGCGAGCAACATCCGGCGGACCGTGCGCTGCAGCAGCATCGAGACCAGGAGCGTCACCGCCGCCACCGCCGCGACCACGATCAACGTCGCCAGGGTGACCTGCGTGCCGCCGATCTCGAAGAGCTCGAGGTCGTAGCCCGGCAAGTTCTGGTGGAAGGCCGGAGCGACGGGGTCGGGAGTCGGCACGAACCCATTCTATGGCCTGCCGTGAGTGGCACATATTTCCGCAGCACGCTCTCAACCCGATGAAGAGCGTTGCCCTGCAACTCACTCGGCAGCTATCCAGCCGCCGGCTCTACCCACCCGCCGGGCCGGGCAGAGCGCCCCGCCCGCGTCCTAGAATCGCCCTCATGCCCGCATCCGGAGGTCCCTCGATGCCGCCGCCAGACGAGAACCGCGCGTTCGAAGACGTGCGCCTGCCCGAGACCGCTTTCCGCGAGCTCCAGCCCGGCGAGATCTATCACCCCGTCGTTCCCTCCGGAGTGGCCGCCCCGGAGGTGACGCTGCGCTCGATCCTCCAGGGTCTGTTCTGGTCGGTCGTCTTCTCGGCGGCGGCGACCTACATCGCGCTCAAGCTCGGCCAGGGCATCGAGTCGGCGATCCCGATCTCGATTCTCGCGATCGGCTTCTCGGTGCTGGCGACGAAGATCCTCAAGTCGCGCGCCTCGACGCTGCTCGAGAACGTCCAGGTACTGGCGATCGGCGCCACCTCGGGCATCGTCGCCGGCGGCTCGGTCTTCACCATGCCGGCGATCTACATCCTCGGCCTCGAGAATCGCTCGTCGTACTTCCAGATCTTCTTCGTGCCACTCCTGGGCGCGGTTCTCGGCGTCTTCCTGCTCGCCCCCTTCCGCCGCTACTTCGTGCGCGACCTGCACGGCAAGCTGCCGTATCCGGAGGCGCGCGCGACCACCGAGATCCTCGTCGCCGGCAAGCGCGGCGGCCACAGCGCGGCGATCCTCTCGGTCTCGGCGGTCTCCGCCGCCCTCTTCGACTTCGTCGGTCCGGCGATGAAGGGGTGGGCCGAGGTCTTCTCGACCGGTTCGATCGGACTCGCCACCCGCTTCACCGAGAAGTACAAGGCCGTGTTCACCATGAACACCTCGGCGGCGGTCTTCGGGTTGGGCTACATCATGGGGGTCGACTACGCGGCGATCATCCTCGCCGGGTCGTTCGTCTCCTTCCTCGTCCTGGTGCCGCTCTTCGCCTGGCTCGGGCAGTACATTCCGGGGCCGATCCTGGGCGGCGCGGTGCCGCTCGCGCAGATGGCCGCCGAAGACATCTTCTTCGACTACGTGCGGCCGATCGGCATCGGCGGCATCTTCGCCGCCGGCGTGATCTCGATCCTCAAGATGTCGCCGGTGATCGCGCAGGCGACGAAGCAGGCGTTCTCGGAGGTGGTGCGGATCGCCAAAGGGGGCGGCGCCGCGGCCGAGAGCGAGCGCACCGACCGCGGCCTGTCGATGTCGACCGTGCTGCTCGGCATCGCGGCGACCGGCGTCGCGATCTTCCTCTACTTCCGCTTCTCGGTGCTCGCGGGGCTCGACGGCGCCACCGGCATCGCCGGCGCCGCGACCGGCCTCACGCTCCTCATCGCCTTCCTGTTCGCGGCCGTCTCGGCCTGGGCAATCGCGATGATCTCGATCACGCCGATCTCGGGCATGACTCTGACCACGCTGATCGTGACCGCGATCGCGCTCTCGGCGATGGGCCTCTCGGGCCAGGACGGCATGCTGCAAACGCTGCTGATCGGCGGCGTCGTCTGCACCGCGCTCTCGATGAGCGGCTCGCTCGTCACCCAGTACAAGATCGGCTACTGGCTGGGCGCGACGCCGCGGAAGATCGAGATCGCCAATCTCGCCGGCGCGGCGGTCGCCTCGGCCGCGACCACGGCGGTCATCCTGCTGATGGCGAAGGTCTACGGTTTCGCCCCCTCGGCGCTCCACGCCCATCCGCTGCCGGCGCCGCAGCCGAACGCGATGGCGGCGGTGCTGCAGGGCGTCATGGGCGACGCCGGCACTCCCTGGTTCCTCTACGCGATCGGCGCGGTCTTCGCGATCGCGGCAGAGCTCACCGGTGTCTCCGGCCTCGCCTTCGCGCTCGGCATGTACCTGCCGATGGATCTCAACTCGCCGCTCGTCGTCGGCGCCGCGGTGGCCTGGCTGGTCAAGCGCTCGACTCCCGACACGAAGCTCGCCGGCGCGCGCCACGAACGGGGGACACTGGTCGCCTCGGGCTTCATCGCGGGCGGCGCGCTGGTCGGGGTCTTCACCGCGCTGCTGCGCTTTTTCGAGGATTCGAGCGGCAGGACGCTGATCCCCGACATGACCACCTGGGGCAGCTTCGGCTCCTGGCTGGGCGATTGGTCGAACTGGCTCGGCTTCGTCCTCTTCATGGGCCTCGCCGCCGCGGTCTACTTCGACGCCAAGCGCGAAAAGATGCCGGACTAGGGTGCCAGGCGATTTCCAGCGCAAGTGTTGGCGGGACTGGGCTTACCAGACCCAACCCAGGTCAGCGAGAAGCTGACCCGAAGAACGCGCTGAGAAGCTGGCATTCGCCCGGCAGAGCGAATCGTCGACAGATCTGGGCAGAACCGCCCGCGCCAGCGAGTTCGAAGGGCGCCGTGCGTGCGCCCACCGCCGGCTCAGGGCGATGTCGAAGACCAGCGACAGGTCGACTGGCGATCGAACCCGTCGGCGAACAGAAAGCCCGCTCCCGCAACGAAAAAGGCGCCGTCGTAATCGAGCGTGAGCGAGCCACCCGCCTGGTCCTTGATGAGCCGCGCCACCAGAGCCACGCTGCCATCACCTTCCCCGGCTACCGTCGTACCCTCGACGTGAACCCAGTCGCCGGCGGTCGTGGAGTCGATCGTCGGCGAGGAGTCGGTCGTTCGACTGAAGCCGCTGCAGTCCGTGCTCGCGAGCCACACCGCCAGCATCAGGGCGGACCCGGTGCGCGTCTGGCCGGACGGGAACTGCAGATCGGCACCAAAAGTGTAGGTCTGTCCGGGCACGAAGTCGCTGATACAGGCGAAGATCCCGCGACCTTGATCGGGAGAGCTGGCGAAGTTCATCGCCTGCGCGGCCCCCGAGATCGAGGAGCTGCAGCCGCTGCGATCGACTTCGGTCCAGCCGAGCGATGAGGAGTTGAATCCGGCGCTCCACGGGACGATGTCGGTGTCGAACTCCGCGTTCGGGGCGAGGTTCTGGATCGCGAACGCGGGCGCGGCGATAAGCGTCCCGACCACAATTCGAAGTGCGGCTTCCACCAGGGCCCGAGTCGTCGAGCCGGAGCGGACCGCTTTCGATGTGCCCCCTGGCGGGGCCACTTGCCGCGTCGCGGGAGCCTGGATCGAGAAGATGCATTCGTTCGTCTTCATGGTCCCGCCTCTCACGGCCCCACGGCCGACCAGACAGCCGTGTCCTGGGTCTCGAAGCCGTCGGCGAAGAGAGAACCATAGAGGATCGTCTGCGCGCCGACGTCGCCCAGACCGCTGATGTTCTGGTAGGGCACACCGATCGCGAGGTCGTCGTGACCGTCGCCGTCGAAGTCGCCCGCAGCGAGCGCCGAGCCGAAGTTCTTGTTGTGCTCGCCGACGTTGCCGGGAACGCCGTTCGACCCGGCAATGAACCCGCGCGCCAGCGAAACGGTCAGCCCGGCCGGCGAGCCCAGGATCACCGTCACGTGGCCGTCCTGGCCGTCCGCGGTCGCGATGCCCTCGCCCGGTGCGCCGATCGCGAGATCGTCGAAGCCGTCGCCGTTGAAATCGCCGGCCGCGAGCGCCGCTCCGAAAAGGTCGCCGGCCTGGGTGGTCTCATGGGCCAGCGGGATCGCGCTCTGCGTAAACCGTTGCGAACGAGCGAGGGCGAAGCCACCGGCGGCACCGTAGGCGACCTTGACCTCGCCGGAGTTGACCGTGCCGCCACCCGTGCCGTCCTCCTCGTACGGAACGCCGATCGCCAGATCGTCGTACCCGTCGCCGTCGAAGTCGCCGGTGACGAGTACCTCGCCGAAGCGATCTCCCGTTTCGCGTGTCCCACCCACGGCCTCGTCGTACCAGAACAGATCTCGTGCACCATCGAGCCCGGTGGCGCTGCCGAAGAGAATCTGTACCGCACCGGAGTCGTCCTCGAAGAGGACGCCGATCGCCAGGTCGGCATAGGCGTCGCCGTCGAAGTTGCCGGCCGCCAGGCTGTAGCTGAACAGGTCCCCCAATTCGCTGTCGCCATCGATCCCGGCCGTATTCTGATCGATCGAATAGGCGAAGTCCGAGGCAAGCCCACCGGACCAGCCGGGCAGGATGTCGATCATCCCGGCATTGGTGGCGAATCCCAGGTCTTCGCCCGGGACACCGACGACGAGGTCCGGGTAGCCATCACCGTCGAAGTCTCCGCAGGCGAGCGACTGTCCAAAACTGTCGAATCCCTCGGAGTTCCCCGGAATGCCGGCAGTGTTCTGGGTGAAGAACTCACTGCCGAATCCGGGAAAGCTGCCACTGCGCCCATAGTGGGTTTGCACCGCGCCGGTGTTCACCTCGCTACCGTCCTCGGCGCTTATCCCGACGGCGAGATCGTCGAAGCCGTCGTTGTTGAAATCGCACGACACAAGCTCAGTGCCGAAAAAGTCGCCGGCTTCCGGCGGGTCGAGCCCGGCCGACTGGCGCACGAACTTCGCCGGTACGAGACCGGAGCCCGGAAAATACTGGCTCACGATCAGGGCTCCACCGTCGGTCACGATGGCCGTCGTCGGGCCGTCGTCATACGGGATTCCGGTCGCGACCTCGTCGCGACCGTCGCCGTTGAAGTCGCCCGCCGCGAGGGTCCACCCGAAGTGATCGTTCTCCTGCACCGGAAAGCTCCCGATCGTCTGATTGGCGATGCTTTGCGCCCGAACCGATGACAGGCCGACGCCGGTGAGCTGCGCTCCGGCTCCGGAAGCGAACAGCATCGCCAGCGTCACCCCTGCCGCCCCGAGGCCACGCCGCCGGAGCACGACGATCGCCCCGAGCGCGAGCAGCGCGGCGAGCGCCGCGAGGCCGAGCGGCGATAGCGCCGGGACCTCGGCGGGCGCGCCCTGTGCCTGCTCGCTGACGCAGATCGCGACCGAGCCGTCGCCGGGTATCGCCGCGGGCTCCATCACGAACGTCGCTCCCGCCGGCGCGACGAAGGTGCCGCCGGCGCCCCCGCCGTCGACCCCCTGGCCGAAGCCGGTGCCGCCGCCGCTCCAACCGCCGCCCCCGCCGCCCGACGGTCCGGCTCCTCCCCCGCCGCCGCCGAAGCCGCCGTCCCCCCCCGAATCGGATCCATCCCCACCGAGGGCATCTCCGGGACTCGAGATGCGGTGTCCGCCGAGACCCGAGAACGATCCGGCGCCGTCGCCGCCGTCGCCCAGGAATCCCCCTCCGCCGCCGGCGTTCGAGCTCTTCTCGCCTCCGGCTTCACCACCGAGGCCGTTCGTCCCGCCGGCCCCTCCGGTCGGTCCGCCACCGGAGCCGCCGTCGGCGGAGAAGTTACCGTCCTGGCCGTTCTGCGTGACTCCCGCGCCGCCACCGCCCGCGGCCGCGAGATAGAGCTCGCCCACGGGCGTGAAGAGGAAGCTGCCGCCGCCGCCGCCGGCGCCAAAACCGGGTTCGTTTGCATCTCCCCCCTGGCCGCCCGCGATCACGTTCAGCGCTAGCGGTGCTTCGACCTGGAAGATCGTGATCACATGGACGCCCGCTCCACCGAGGTGGTTCCCCTGGCCCACGGAGGCGAGATCCGAAAGGTCCGGCGTCGTGCCCCCGCCGGAGCCGCCGGTCATCTCGACTCGCAGCTCGGTCGCATTCGCCGGCACGTCGAACTGCGCGATCGCGCTTGTTACGGTGTAGTTCACCAGCGTTCCCGGGATGCACTCGGGGGGACCGCCCGCCCGGACCGGCGCAGCGGCAAGCCCGAGGACCCAAGCAAGCCCCAGTGCCAGCCGAGCCATTGGAGCCAGTGGAGCCATTGGAGCCAGGACGATTCTCTTCATCGATGCAAGTTCGCTTCCAAATGGGTTCCGATTCACGATGCCTCCCTGGAAAGGTCGATTCCGGAGTAGCGACCCGGAGCGGGCCGCGGACGCCGTCATAACGCCGACAACTCGGCGATCGAAATCTGCCGCCGCGACCCGACACGAGACGCCGGCAGCAGGCAAGAGAAGCCGACCGACGGCCCGGGTGCCGGGAGATCTTCGCTGCAAGCGTTGGACGGGCACCTTGCAGATCCGCTCAGGGCAAGGTGATCGACCAGAAGGCCGTGTCTTGGGAGTCGAAGCCGTCGCTGAAGAGCGAGCCATAGAGGATCGTTTGGGCGCCGGCGTCACCCAGGCCGGCCGCGGTTTCGAACGGTGCGCCAATCGCGAGGTCGTCGTGGCCGTCGCCGTCGAAGTCGCCTGCGGCGAGCGTCCAGCCGAAGTTCTTGTTGTGCTCGTTGACGTTGCCGGGAAAACCCTGCGAGCCGGCGATGATCCCGCGCGCCGTACCGGACGCGAATCCGCCGGTACAGTTCGCCATCAGCAGCGTCACGTGGCCATCCTTGCCATCCGCGGTCGCGATTCCCTCCTCCGGCGCGCCGATCGCAAGGTCGTCGCAACCGTCGCGGTTGAAATCGCCGGCGGCGAGCGCCGCGCCGAAATGATCGCCTTGCTGGGAGGTTTCTCCCGCCGAAGGGAGCGTGCTCTGTGTGAAGCGCCGTGAACGTGCCAGATCGAACCCGCCAGCGGCGCCAAAAGCGACTTTGACCTCCCCGGAGTCAATGTTGCTGCCGGTCGTGCCCGCCTCCTCATTCGGGACGCCGATCGCGAGATCGTCGAATCCGTCGCCGTCGAAGTCGCCGGTGACGAGCACCTCGCCGAAGTCGTCGCTCGTCTCCCTCGTCCCACCGAGATCTTCGTCGTACCAGAACAGATCGCGCGCGCCGTTCAGCCCGGTGGAGCTGCCGAAGAGGATCTGCACCGCACCGACTCCGTCTTCTCCGACCACGCCGATCGCGAGGTCGTCGTAGGCGTCGCCGTCGAAGTTCCCCACCGCCAGGCTGTAGCCGAATTGGTCCAGTCCCTCGCTCGCGCCGTCGATTCCAGCGGTGTCCTGGTCGATCGAATAGGCGAAATCCGAGGCGAGCCCGCCGGACCAGCCGGGCAGGATCTCGATCATGCCGGCGACGAGGTTGAAGTCACCGAGGTCTTCGCCACTGACGCCGATAGCGAGGTCGTCGAATCCATCGCCGTCGAAGTCGCCGCAGGCGACAGCCCCGCCGAAGCGATCGAATTCCTCGGCGTCTCCTGGAATACCCGCGGTGTTCTGGGTGAGGAATTCGGAGCCGAATCCCGGAAAACTGCCGGCGCGGCCGTAGTGGGTCTGCACCGCGCCGGCATATTCTGTCGAGCCGACGCGCTCCTCGGGGATTCCCACGGCGAGATCGTCGAAACCGTCGTGGTTGAAATCGCACGAGGCGAGCTGCTTGGCGTGGGGATCGTTTTCTTCGAAATAGGCTCCGCCGAACTTGTCATTCGCCTCCGGCGCGTCGAGCCCGGCCGATTGGCGCACGAACTTCGCCAGCACCAGGCCCTCGACAACATCGAAGGTCTGGCTCACGATGATCGCGCCGCCGTTGGTCACGGGAGCCGTCGTCGGGCCGTCGTCGTCCGGTACTCCGGTCGCCAGATCGTCCCGGCCGTCGCCGTTGAAGTCGCCCACGGCGAAGGTCGCCCCGAAGTGATCGTTCGCTTGCACCGGAAAGCTCCCGATCGTCTGATTGGCGATCTTCTGCGCACGGACGGGCGACAGGGATCCGGAAGGTTGCGCTTCTGCCGCGGTGGCGAGGAGCACTGTCATCACTGCGCAAGCGACCACGGCAAGCCACCCTCCGGATCGGACACTCTGATGGTTCGTTCGCATCGTTTCTCCCTCACGGGCGTGAAGCCCAGTGCGCCGATTCCGCTGGCCTCGAAACGGGCCGCTTCTGGATGGATCGAGAACGAGAGGGAGAAGGCGACAGGAGGGACTGAAATCGCCCGAAGAACCGTCGCCACCTGGGGTTCCGCGCTTCGATGGCCTTCCTTCGACTACCATTCCACCATCGTGGCTTTCATCGACGAATCGCTCTGGAACCGGCTCTCGCCCCTCCTCGATCAGGCGCTCGAGCTCGAGGGCGAGCGCCGCGACGAGTTCGTGCGAGAGATCGTGCGCTCGCTGCGGGAAAGCGACCCGACGCTCGCCGAGGCGTTCGAAAGGCACATCGGCGAACACGATCGCGCTGTCGCTTCTGGGTTCATGGGGCAGCCCCCTGCGTTTCCTCCCGCGGCTCCGCTGGCGGCGGTGACCCTCGAGGGCCGGACGTTCGGGGCTTACGAGCTCGTCCTACGCATCGGCGCTGGCGGCATGGGAACGGTCTGGCGGGCGCGACGCAACGACGGTCGTTTCGAAGGCGATGTCGCCGTGAAGCTTCTGCATCCGTCCCTTTTCGAGGAACGCGGATCGGAACGCTTCCGCAGCGAGGGTTCAATCCTGTCTCGCCTCTCCCACGCCGGCATCGCGCGGCTCTTCGACGCCGGCGTGTCGACCGCCGGACAGCCGTTCCTCGTCCTGGAGCTCGTCGAAGGCCTGCGGCTCGACCGCTTCGCCGATCTACATCGGCTGCCGGTGCGCGCCCGGCTCGAGCTCTTTCTCCAGATCGCCGATGCGGTCGCCTATGCGCATTCCAACCTCGTGGTGCATCGCGATCTCAAGCCCTCGAACATCCTCGTCGACCGGGACGGAAGAACGAAACTGCTCGACTTCGGGATCGCGACACTCGTCGACCAGGCGTCCGGCGTCGCAGTCGGCCGCACACTGACCCGCGGCGGGGCGCTCACCCCCGAGTACGCCGCACCCGAGCAACTCGAAGGCGGCGCGATCACCACCGCCACCGATGTCTACGCCCTCGGCGTGCTGCTCTACGAGCTGCTGACCGGCGAACATCCGCTGGTCCGCACCGACAGCTCGCCGGCAGAGCTCGTGCGCGCCATCACCGCCGGCGAAAGTCTGCGGATGAGCGAGCGCGTCCGACGCAGCGCCATGGCGCCCGGCGCCGCAGGGAACTCTGCCCCGCTCTCGCCTTTCGAAGCGCGATCGACGACACCGGAGCGGCTCGTCCGCGCTCTCACCGGCGATCTCGACACCATCGTGGACAAAGCGCTGAAACGACCGGTCGCCGAGCGCTACCCGACCGTCGCGGCTTTGGCCGACGATCTGCGGCGGCATCTGCAGAATCTCCCGGTGCGGGCGCGGCCCGACAGCCTCGGCTATCGCGCGCGCAAGCTCATCGCGCGTCACCGCGTCGAGGTCGGCGCGGCGGCGCTGGTCATCGTCGGCCTCCTCTCGGCGACAGCCATCAGCTGGCGGCAGGCACGCGCTTCGGCCGCCGAGCGCGACCGCGCCCTCGAGGAGCTGCGCCGGGCCGAAATCACCAACGACCTTTCCGGGTTTCTGATCTCCGAAGCCAATCCCGACGGACACCCGATCTCGAAGTCGGACCTCCTCGCGCGGGCGGAGGCGATGATCGACGGACGCTTCGCGGACAATCCGGCGCTTCAGGCGCACATGCTCGTTCTGCTTTCGAGCCGGTACTACGAGGTTTCCGACTACCCGCCCTGGCGGCGGGTGCTGGCACGCGCCCACGATCTCGCCGGCCGGACCTCTGACCCGCGATTGCGCGCCGTGGCGGCCTGTGAGCTCGCGATGGCCGTGACCGATGAAGACCCACAGCGGGCGCAGGCGCTGCTCGCCCAGGCCAGACTCGAGCTCGACACCCAGGACCCGGCCGTCGCCGCCGCCGAGCTCGCCCGTTGCCGCCTCGACGAGGCGATCGTCGCCAGCTGGAGCGGCCAGTTCGAGCGCGCGATCGCCGCCGCCGAGGAGTCGCTGCGCTACGAAGCCTCGCGCCCTGGCCCTTCCGGCCGCGGTGACCTAGCGCTCAACACGCTCGGACTCGCCCAGGGCCAGCTGGGTCGATTCGAGGCGGCCAACCAGACCTTCGAGAGACTGTTCGCGCTGCTCGCCGCGGAGCGGCGAACCCGCACGCGTCTTGCCACGACCGCTCGCCACAACTGGACACTCTCCCTCGTCAATGCCGGCCAGATCCAGCGCGCGCTCGCCGAGTCCGACACCCTGGTCGCCCTGACCCGGGAGCTCGCCAGCGGACCGGTGTCGCCCTACAAGCTCTCTTCCCGGGCCGGCCTCCTGTCCTACGCCGGAAGACACGAGGAGGCGATCGCGACCGCCGCCGAAGCGGTCCGCAACTCTTCCGGAACGCTTGGGTCGCAAGTTCCCTTCTGGAGTTACTGCATGGCCGCCCGCGTCCTGGCCCAGGCGGGTCGGTTCGACGAGGCCGATCTGGCGCTCGCCGAGATGGACCGCGCTTTCGAGGCGATCCCTTCTCCGCCCGCCGGGGTCGCCGGCATCCGCGAGCTCTTTCGCGCCCGGGCGACGATCGACCGCGACCCGAGCGCCGCCCTCGCTTCTGCCCGGCTTGCGTTCGAGCTCCTCGAGCGTGAAAAACAACCGGATCGGGACCTGCTGCAGGCGTTGCTGCTCTCAGCGCGAGCCGAGAACGACCTCGGCAACGGCCCCAAAGCCGCCGTCGACGCGGCGAGAGCCCTCGGCATGGCGCGCGCCGCGCTCGGCGGCTTCGCTCATTCGCGTGAGCTCGGTCTCGCCGAGCTCGAAGCCGCGCGCGCCGCTGGCGACCTCGCCACCGCCCGCGCCGGATTCGAGCGCGCGATCGAGAATCTGCGAGATGCGGAGGGCCCCGACGCGCCGGAGACGCAGCGCGCCGAGCACCAGGCAGCAGCTGCCCTTCGAGTCTCCGCCGGCTGAGGCTTCGCGCTAGGTCCTGTCGAGCGCGCCGTGGAGAAGCAGGCGCGCCTTCGCCCAGTCGCGCTGGACGGTGCGCTCGGTGACGCCGCGCATCGCTGCGACCTCGGCGAAGGTGAAGCCACAGAAGAAGGAGAGATCTACGAGCTCAGCGAGCGCCGGCTCGAGGCGCGTGAGATCGGCGAGAGCGTCGCCCAGTCGGACGACCTCTTCCGGCGAGCCCACGGAGGCCATCATCGCCTCAGCCACCGGGACGAAGGTCAACTCCCCGCCGCGTTTCTCCGTGTCCCGCAAGCGGATCGCGTCGATGACCAGCCCGCGCATGGCGCGCGCGGCGTAGCCCAGGAACCGGTTCTCGTCGGGGAACTGGAGCCCTTCCCGGCGCGCGAAGCCGAGGTAGGCCTCGTGCAGAAGCGTCGTCGTGTTCCAGGTCAT
>JBDTQT010000038.1:0-20429 GCA_039932055.1 Thermoanaerobaculia bacterium | reverse complement strand
TGCCCAACTTGCGCTGGATGAACTCCTCCACCATGCCGACCGAGAGCGCGCCCGGACGGTATAGAGCGTTGAACGCCGCCAGCTCCTCGAACCTAGATGGCTGGGCGCGGCGGAGCATGTCGCGCATGCCACTCGACTCGAACTGGAAGATGCCGTTCGTGCGCCCGTCGCAGAAAAGGCGGAAGACCTCCGCGTCGTCGAGAGGAACCGCATCGAGGTCGAGATCGATCCCCTGCACCCTGAGAGTACGCAGGGTGTCGTCGACGACCGTGACGGTCTTCAGCCCCAGGAAGTCCATCTTGAGCAGGCCGAGGCGTTCGACCGCCTTCATGTCCCATTGCGTCGTGATTTCATCCCGGCTGGTCTTGTAGAGCGGCACCAACTCATCGATCGGCACCGGCGCGATGACCACGCCCGCGGCGTGCACCGAGGCGTGGCGCGTCAGCCCCTCGAGGCGGCTGCCGATGTCGACCACCTCCTTGATCTCGGGGTCCTTGGCGACTTCAGCGATGAGGCTGTCCACCGACCGCGCCGCCTCCGCCAGCGACTTCGTCATGTCCGGCAAGAGCTTGGCCACGCGGTCCATCTTGGCGAACGGCAGGCCCAGCACCCGACCGACGTCACGCAGGACACCCTTCGCGGCGAGCGTGCCGAAAGTGATGATCTGTGCCACCCGGTCGCGACCGTACTTTTCGTTGACGTACTGGATCACTTCGCCTCGGCGGCGCATGCAGAAGTCGATGTCAATGTCCGGCATGCTCACGCGATCCGGGTTCAGGAAGCGCTCGAAGAGCAGGTCGTACTTCATCGGATCGATATCGGTGATGCGCAAGGCATACGAGACGAGCGAGCCCGCGGCCGAGCCGCGGCCCGGACCGACGGGAATTCCGCTCTCGCGCGCGAAGCGGATGAAGTCCCAGACGATCATGAAGTAGCCGGGGAAACCCATCCGTTTGATCACCCCGATCTCGAACTTCAGGCGCTCGCGATAGAGATCCATCGAATAGCGGGAGTCGATCGTTCCCCGGCGCGCCATCTCCTCGAAGCGCTCTTCGAGACCGACCATCGCCCGGTGCTCGAAGAAACCCTCGATCGATTCCCCGGTCGGCAACGGAAAGGCCGGCAGATGGAACGTACCCGACGGGATCTCGACGTTGCAGCGCTCCGCGATCGCCACCGTGTTCGCAATCGCCTGGCCGTCCTCCGGGAAGAGCGCCGCGAGCTCGTCTCCCGACTTGAGGTAGAACTGATCCGAGGCATACTTCAGTCGGTCCGGGTCGGAGCGCGCCCGCTGAGTGCCGATGCAAAGCAGGACGTCGTGAGCCACCGAGTCGCTCTGGCGCAGGTAGTGGCAGTCGTTGGTGACCACCAGCCCCAGGCCCAGCTTCTTCGACATCCGACGCAGGACCTCGTTCGCCGCGCGCTGTTCCGGAATGCCGTGATCCTGAAGCTCGAGGTAGAAGTTCTCAGGACCGAGGATCTCGGCGTACTCCCGCGCTCGCGCTTCGGCCTCGGCCTCACGGTTGCTCAGGATGCGCTCGTTGATCTCCCCCTTGAGACAGGCCGAGAGGCCGATCAATCCGTCGCTGAATTCGCGCAGGCTCTCGTGGTCGATGCGCGGCTTGTAGTAGAAGCCCTGGAGATACGAACGTGTGGTCAGCTTGATCAAATTCTGGTAGCCGGCCTGGTTGCGGGCGAGCAGGACGAGGTGATTGCTGCTGCCGCGGGCGGGATTCCTGTCCGCGAGGCTCCCCTGCGCGACGTAGGCTTCGATGCCGATGATCGGCTTGACGCCGGCTTTCTTGGCCTTGTCGTAGAACTCGATCGCCCCGAAGAGATTGCCGTGATCGGTCAGGCTGATCGCTTTCATGCCAGCGGCGGCTGCCGCCTGGATAACGTCATCCAGCCGGTTGGCGCCGTCGAGCAGACTGTATTGGCTGTGGAGGTGCAGGTGGACGAAGTCGGTCATACCTGGGCGGTCAGCTCACTCGCGATTCGCGGCCATGCGGTTCGTCCGGTAAATGTACTCGATTCCCGACCCGATCGTGAGAGCAGCGACCAGGTAGACGAAGAACGTCGCTCCGGCTTCGAAGAGCGGGCCGCGGCTGGAGAGCAGCACGGCGATGATCGCGATGAGCTGCGCCGCGGTATTGATCTTGCTGAGCGGCGACGGCGGAAAACGCGAGATTCCGACCGCCAGGTGCAGGACCAGCGCGACGACCACGATGACCACGTCGCGGGTGATCACCAGCGCTGTCACCCAGGCCGGGATTACCAGACCGATCCGGAGTTTCGGAATCGCCAGCATGACATAGGCGGTCACCAGCAGGAGCTTGTCGGCGAGCGGATCGAGATAGGCGCCGAGCGCCGACTGCTGGCGCCAGAAACGGGCGATGAATCCGTCCAGCGCATCGGTCACGCCGGCGATGGCGAAGATCCACAGCGCCCGGGTCGAATCGCCGTCGATCACCGAGAGCGCGAACCAGGGGATCAGCCCCATGCGCAGGATCGAAAGCAGGTTCGGAATCGTGAAGTTCATGCTCCCTCCAGGCGGTCGAGCGCCCGTCGCAGCATCTCGAGCGCCTCGCTTCCGGAGATGCCGGAACCGGCCTGGCAGAGCGCCGGATCCTCGAACAGGCCACAGCTCGCTCCCGTCCGACAGAGTCCCTCCCGGCCGCCCGCCCGTGGCAGCCTGCACTCCTCGCGTGGCCCCGCGTTGGCGAGCAGCCTGAGCAGTGCCGCGACCGCATCGGAACGCCGCAGAACGACATCCGGAGAGAACCGATGCAAACTCTCGTCGATGGTCATCAAGCCGAGGTTCGCCACTCGGGCGATCTCATCCCGGGAGGGGTGATCGACGATGTCGGAGGCGATCTGCACCGCTCCCGGTCGGGCGGTGCGAATCTGCGGCACCATCCAGTAGAGCATTACTGCAAAGTCGGCGCGCGTCAGTACAACCTTGTCCCGCAAGCCGCGAATCTGCTCAGGCGAGTTGAGGAGCCGCCAGGCGAACTTCGCGCGCGCCAACTCGGTCTGCAGAACCGGATCGCCAGGAGCCGAGGCAGCGAGCGCCTCGATGAGCGCCAGGCCGGCGCGCGCATCCCCGATGAGAAGCTCGAGCTGTCCGCGGCGCAGAGTGAGAGCGGGATCCAGCGGACTCGAGGCCTGGAGGGCCTTGACCGCAGCGAGCTCGCCGCGTGTGTCCTCGGCGACGCGCGCCATTTCCATCGTCGCCCGCAGGGCGGCTTCGGAGTTCGGCCAGAAGCGCTCCAGTCGCGACAGATTCCAGGCGGCGGCCTCCCTCCTGCCGGCGCGAAAGGCCTCGGAGAAACGATTGCGCACGATCTCCTGCGCGCGACCCGAAATCTCGCGGGCGCGCGTGGCGGCTGTCGCCGAGCGCCCAGCGGCGCCCGAATAGGCCACGAACGCCTCCGCCAGATCCCCGGCGAGCTCCTGCGACCGGCCGAGCACGAGCGCGAGCGGCAGGCAGTCGGCGGCGGCGGCGGCGAACGGCTGCAGGAAGCCCGCCGCCACCCGTGCCTGCGAGCCGACGAGCAGCGCCTCTCCGCGAAGGATCTGCGCCGCCAAATCGCCGGGCGTGCGCTCGATCGCCGGGTTGGCGATGCGCAAAGCAGCCGACGCGTCACCCGACAGCAGGAGATCACGATAGGCGCGCTGCAACTCCGCGGCGTCAGGTGCCTCGGGATCCGTCCCGCAGTCGGCGGTGGGATCGAGGAGAAAGGCTCGAAGATCGGAGTCGACTGCGGGAGCCGGCGCGGCCGTCTTCACTGGCGAGCAAGCGATCACCACCGCCAGGCCGAGATACCCTGCCGCCGCGAATCGGCGTCGGAACCGCATTGTCGGGTTCGGCCGGTCAGCCTTCGCCCGAATGAGCGATGGTCGCGATGGCGTGTTTGTAGACCATGACCTCTCGCCCCGCGAGTTCGACTACGACCGCAAAGCGGTCGAAGCGCCGGATCTTGCCTTCGAGATGCTTGCCCGTGACGAGCTCGATGCTCATCGGCCGGCCGTCCTTCAAACTCTGGAAGAGGAAGCCGTCTTGAATATTGATGCTCGGTTTGTTCATCCTACCCTCCGCCGCCCGGTGCACCGGTTGGCACTGCGATTCCGGCGATCTTCTCCGGCTCACCACCTGCCACTGCAGGCATCTCGATCATCGACGTCAGGCAATCCCGGGTCCGGCGGGCGTCCCACCACTCGATCCCCTCTTCTCGACGAAACCAGGTCTCCTGACGCTTCGCGAACCTTTTCGTTGAGGTGACCACTTGCTGCAGGGAAGCATCGAAGCTCACTTCGCCGTCCAGAAACCCGACCCATTGACGATAGCCGATCGCCTGAAAAGCGGGAGAGCTGCGATCGACGCCGCGCGCCAGCAACGCGCGGACTTCCTCGAGCCAACCCGCCCCCACCATCGATTGCACTCGAGCCGCGATGGCATCGTACAGAAGGCCCCGCGGGAGCGTCAATCCAACCTTGCGCATCGCCACGGGCTCGGCACCGAAAGGTTGTCGGGCGATCCAGGAGCTGAGGGCCTCGCCGGTGGCGAGAGCGACCTCCAGCGCGCGCAGGATCCGCTGCGTATCGCCGGCGCCGAGCCGCGCCGCGGTCGCCGGATCGAGCCGGCTGAGATCGGCGAAGAGAGACGCCAGCCCTTCCCCGTCGAGGCGCTCGAGCAACCGTCCGCGGACTTCTGTGTCGACAGGCGGCAGCGGCGCGATCCCGGACCAGAGCGCGCGCAGATAGAGGCCACTGCCCCCCACCAGAATCGCCGTGCGCCCGCTGGCCGCGATCGCCGCCAGTGCCGCGCGCGCTCGGCGGGCGAACTCGCCGGCCGAATAGCGCTCGCCGGGATCGAGGATGTCGATCAGGTGGTGCGGGATCCTGCGCTGCTCCGCCGGAGTCGGCTTGGCGGTGCCGATATCGAACCCGCGGTACACCTGGAGGGCATCGGCATTGACGATCTCGCCGCCCAGGGCCTCAGCCAGGGCGAGCGCCAGGGCACTCTTGCCCGACGCGGTCGGTCCGACGATGGCGATGACCTGTGGCACGGCACCGGCAAGTCTACTCGCTGGCGAGCGGCAGAACGGCCCGCGGCGAGCCCGGGAACTCGAGCGCCAGCGGCGAGCCGCGCCGCCATCGCAGCGCGATCTCGCCGAGCAGATCGGTACGCAGCGTGAGACCGCCGCCGCGGTCGAACCGTGCCACGACCTCCGCGGCGGGATGCCCAAAGCGGTTTCCGACGCCGCACGAGATCACCGACAATCGCGGCCGTGCGACCTCCAGAAAGCGCTCTCCGGACGAGGTTGAGGAACCGTGGTGGGCGACCTTGAGCAGGTCACAGCGCAGCGTCTGCGGCGACCGCGCCAGAAGCTCGAGCTCGGCACGGCGCTCGATATCGCCGGTGAAGAGGAGCCGTCGCCCTTCCGCCTCTACGGCGAGCACCAGCGAGCGATCGTTGTCCTTGCCGGTGCCCTTCCGTGGCGGGCCGAGCACCTCGAAATCGAGACCCCCAGAGCTCGCCCTGTCGCCGGCGGCGAGACCGCGATAGGCCGCGCGCGAGAGCGCCAGCAACTCCTGCACACAGCGACTCGCACGCAGCTCGGGAGTGCCCCAAATCTCGCCGATCGGGACGTAGTTCGCGACGTCGACCAGCCCGGCGCAATGGTCGCTGTCGCCGTGTGTGACGATGACGGTCTCGACACGGGAGATTCCCCGCGCTGCCAGCAGTGGCAACCAGACTTGCGTGGCGAAATCGCGCCCGGCTCCCGCGCCAGGCCTGGATGTCCCACCCCCGTCGATGAGAATCGCCGACGCTCCCCGCCGCAGCAACGCCCCGTCGCCTTGTCCGACGTCGGCCACGACCCACTCGACCTCCGGGTGGAGAGCGAGACGGCCCGGAGGATGGGCTGTGAGCAGCAAAGCGCCAAGGAGGGTGCCACGCGCGGATCGCGGGCTGGCAGCGGCGAGCAGAGCCACCGCGGCGAGCGCCAGCCCGAGCGTCCAGGAAGGCGGCAGGGGCAGGCAGAGCCACGGACCCGTGGGCAAGGAGGGCAGCCACCGATAGGGCACCGCCAGCAGGTCGAGCGGCAGCGCGGCGAGCTCGCGGAGCGCCGGCACCAGGAGTGCCAGCGCAACCCAGCCGAGGGCGCCGACGAGCAGCAGACCGGCGAGCGGCACGGCCAGCAGGTTCAGCAGCGGCGCCGCCGGCGAAACATAGGCGAAAGCCGCGAGCGCCCAGGGAAGCGTCGCCGCCTGCGCTGCCCAGGACACGGCGAGCGCCACCGCCAGCGGATGCCTGCCCCCCGGCCACCTGCGAAGCGTCGCCGGCGCCAGAACCACGAGCCCGAAGGTCGCCGAGCAGGAGAGGCAGAAGCCCAGGTCCCGCACCAGTCCCGGATCGAACGCCGCCATCGTCGTGGCGGCGATGGCCAGAGACTGAAGCGCCAGGGTGCGCCGCTCGAGGGCGAGACCCAGGAGTGCCGCTGCCGTCATGAGCGTCGCGCGCAGGAGCGACGGCACCGGACCGACCAGCGCGAGATGCAGCAGGACTGCCGCCGCGACGAGCGCGCGCCGTACTCCCCGGCGACAGAACGAGCCGAGAGCAGCGGCCATCCCGGCGACAAGAGCGACGTTCATGCCGGAGACCGCGAGCAGGTGCGCGAGACCGGAACGGCGGAAGGCGAGGCGCTCGTTCGCCGGCACGTCCTCGAGCTCGCCCAGAAGCAGGCCGCGCGCGTAGCCCACCCCCGGATGGCGTTGCGCGCACTCGGCCAGCGGGCGGCCGACCGTCTCCTGCAATCGGGTGAGCAGGCGCATGGGCAAAGATGGCGGCTGCTCGACGATCAGGTGCCGCGTGGACTTCACTCGCAGGCGCATTGTGCCGGGGGCAACCGGATGGGCATTGGCAAATCCTGGCGAGCGCCCGGGCAGGCCGCGCAGGCGCACTCGGCTGCCGCGCGGCGGCAGCGCGATCCCCGCCGCGAGATCGAGGCGAACCGGCGGCGGCGCGATCCACAGGCGCTCGCCCTGACGCAGGAGATCGAGGCGCAGCGGCGCGCTCGCGCCTCCGGCCACTTCGCGCCAGTCGCCGGCCACCCATCCGACGGCCTCCGCCGGACGCGTAATCTCGAACCGTGCGAGGGCGGCGGACGGCTGCAGTCGGGCGCAGAGCAGGCCGAGGAAGAGCGCGCCGAATCTCACGCCGGTGCGGCCGCGCAACGCCGCGGCCAGAGCGGCCCCGACGGCCAGCCACCCGACCGGCGTGGAAACGAGGCGATCGCCCACCCAGACCGCGAAGAGAAAGAGGGCTGCAGGAATCGCCGCGGGAGTCTGTTCGATCTTCACATCCTGTGAAGACGGAATCGGCCTCGGCTAACTTGCGGGGCTCGCGGGGCCGACCGCAGTCGCCGGTTCCGGTGGTTCGGACGCGTCGCCTTCGCCTCGCGCCTCGGGCGAGAAGAGCGACAGCATCGGCGAGTCGAATCGGCGGCGCAGGAGCTGGTCGGCGAGACGCTGGCCGGCGATCGCCAGGTCGTTCTTTGCCAGGCGGCCGTGCAGCCTGGCCAGCGCCTGCTCGACCTGCGCGTCCACTGCCTGGCGCTCGCCAGCGCCGAGACCCGCGCGCAGAGCGAGCACCAGCTCGCCGTCGAGGGCGCGCAGGGCGACCTCGGCCTCGTTGGCCGGTCCCGCGGCCGCCTGGATCGCCGCGATCGCCGCCACCCAGCGCTCACGCTGCGGCAGTGCCGCCGGCAATCTGGCGACAAGGTTCGCCAGGCGTAGCGCCACCGGCAGCGGCGCGGCCTCCTCGGCCCGCCCGCCGGCCTTGAGCGCCAGCATCTCCGCCCACGCCGCATCGACGGCAGCACGGAAGTAACGCAGTCCCGAAATCGTCCGGCCCTTCCTGGCCTGTTGGCGCTCGAAGAGCTTCTCCATCACGTCCTGGACGAGCTCCACCGGAATACCCTGGCGATGCCAACCCTGCGCCTCCTGCCAGTCGCCGGCGGTGAGCAGCGCCGCCTTCCTCCGCAGGCCGAGAAATTTCCGCTCGATCGTCAGGAAGTAGGCGTGGTCCTCGGGAGAGGGAGTGTCGTCAGACGCGGTTGCGTTCATAGATCAGCTTCAAGCCGATCATCGTCAGAAGCGGCTCGGTCTTGCGGATGAAGCGCGAGCCCGAGGCGATGAGCTCCGCCTGCCCGCCCGTCGCGACGATCTCGCGCAGGTCTGGAACCTCGGTCTGCAGCCGCTCGAGGATGCCGTCGACCAAGCCGATGTAACCGAAGTAGATTCCGGCCTGCATCGCCCCGGCCGTGTTGCGTCCGATGAGATCGGCCGGCCGACGGACGTCGACCCGGTAGAGACGCGAGGCGTGTGCGAAAAGAGCTTCCGCCGAGATGAGAATCCCCGGCGCGATGATTCCGCCAGCGTATTCGCCGGCGGCGTTGACCAGGTCGAAGGTCGTCGCCGTACCGAAGTCCACCACCACTACTGGCGCGCCATAGAGCTCGCGCGCCGCCACGGCATTGACGATGCGGTCGGCGCCGACCTCCGCCGGATTGTCGTAGCGGATCGGCATGCCGGTGCGGATACCGGGCTCGACGTAGAGCGGCGGGCGACCGAAGAACTCCGACGAAAGCCGCGTGATGGTCGTATTGAGCGGCGGCACCACCGACGAGACGATCACCGCGGACGCCGACGCCGGATCGATTCCGGCGCGGCCGAAGAGCGGCAGCAGCATCGCGCCGTACTCGTCGGCGGTGCGCTCGGTGTCGGTCGAAAGGCGAAAATCGGCCACCAGGTCGTCGCCGCGATAGATACCGAAAACGGTGTTGGTGTTGCCGACATCGACGACGACGAGGACGGCAGCAGCTGCGCGCGCCTTCACCACGAGTAGATCTCCCCTGATCGAATCCGACGCTCTCCGAACGCGGTCTCGAGCTTGAGGAAGCCATGCTCGTCGAATCCGCCGAAAACTCCTTCGACCCTTTCACCCTCGATTCCGAACCGGATCGTCTCTCCCGGGCGATGAGCCGAGAGGCGCGCGAAGCGTTCCACCCAATCAGCCTCGACGCTGGTCACCGCCTCCCAGACGGCGCTGATGCCGTCCACCACCCACCGCGCGAAGGGCGGCGCTTGGCTGCGCGCGCGAACAGCCTCCTCGAAAACCGAAGTGGCGCCGGGCACCAGGGCGGCGCTGGGTGTCTGGTAGTTCAAGCCAAAGCCGACGATCGCCCAGGACTCGGCCGGACTCGGCGGCGTCAACGCGTCGACGAGAATGCCGCCGAGCTTGAGGCGGCCGACGACGAGATCGTTGGGCCACTTGATCCGGCAGTCGTCGTGAGTCCCCGCGCTGGCGAAACTGGCGAGTGCCGCCGCCGTCCGGATCGGCAGCTCTTGCATTCGTTCGGCCGCCGGGACCGGGATCACCAGGCTGGCGTAGAGACCGCTGCCCGCCGGGCTCCACCACTCCCGCCCCTGGCGGCCGCGGCCCGCCGACTGCTCGAGCGCCGCGACCACGAACGGCAGTGGACCTTCGTCTTCGTGGACACACTGATCGAGCAGGGTTCGCGCCAGGCGCTGCGTCGAGTCGAGCCGCGAAACGAAGATGGCGCTCAGCGGCGAGCCCGGCGCACTGCCGAGTCCGCGCTGCCACTCCTGGCAGAGCTGCTCGACGGTCGGCTGCACGCGCGCGGTGTTCAAGTTACTCCGGCTCGGCATCCAGCCCGAGAGCAGCTCGGAGCCGCGCGCGCTCGAGCTGCAGCGTTTCCAGGTTCCTGCGCGCCCCCTCGACGACGGCGGCGGGCGCTTTGGCCGCGAACTCCGTGCTTTCGAGCCGCGCCCGTACCTTGCCGATGTTCTCCTCGTTCGCGGTCAGCGCCAGCCGAAGCTTGTCCAGATCGACGGCCGTCTCCGGGATGTCGAAACGGCAAGTGATCTCCGCACCCTTCCGAATGTGCTTGTTGGTTGCCCCAAGCGGCGGAGCCGCGACCATGACGCTTCGCACACCAGCGATCGAAGAAAGCAGGCGCTTGGCCTCTTCCGACGAGAGAAAAGCGATGGCGTCCACGGCGCTCTCCGGGACTCCCGCCTTCGCGGACTGCAGGTAGAGATCAGCTTTGACCCGATGGGTCAGCTTCTTGTCGGCGCGGTCGTTGCGCACTATGGTTACCGTCTCTCGAAACAACTTCATCTTCTCCGCCTCGAGCGCGCTCAACTCCCACTTTGGAACGCGTTGAGGGTAAGCAGCCAAGCAGATCGTCTGCGGATGGATGGCTTCGTGTCCCGGTAGCTTCTGCCAAAGCTCTTCGGTAAGGAAAGGCATGGCCGGGTGCAGAAGTCGAAGGGCCCGATCGAGCGTCAGAAGGAGCACTTCCTTTACCAGCAGCCTTTCGTTTCCCGGCTCCAGACCGGGTTTCGCCATCTCGATATACCAGTCGCAGAAGTCGCTCCAGAAGAAGTAGTACAGGTCCCTGCAGGCGACGTCGAAGCGAAAGTCCTCGAGCGATGCATCGACGCCTGCAGCAGTCTCGGAGAGCCGCGCCAAGATCCACCGTTCGGGCAGAGCGAGTCGATCGAAGTCGATCGACTCGGGAATTTTCGCCTCGTCGACCTTGGAGAGCGCGAAGCGCGTGGCGTTCCAGATCTTGTTGCCGAAGGCCCGGTTGCCCGCCATGACGTTTGGATCGAGAGGAATATCCCGGCCTGGCGCATCGAGGCTCGCGAGGGTGAAGCGCACCGCATCAGCGCCGTGCTCTTCGATCAGGTCCTCCGGGTCGAGGACGTTGCCCTTGGTCTTCGACATCTTGACGCCTTCGGCGTCGCGCACGAGGCCGGTCAGGTGGACACGCGCGAACGGACTCTCGCCGGTGAAGTGGAGTCCCATCATCACCATTCTCGCCACCCAGAAGAAGAGGATGTCGAAGCCGGTGATCAGCACCGAGGTCGGATAGAAAAAGGCGAGGTCGGCAGTCTTCTCCGGCCAGCCGAGGGTCGAGAACGGCCAGAGCGCCGACGAGAACCAGGTATCGAGAACGTCGCTGTCCTGGGTGAGCCGGTCGTGCCCGGCCTGGGCGGCCGCCGCCTCGCGCGAGCGGGCGACGAAGACGTTCCCCACTTCGTCATACCAGGCCGGGATCTGATGCCCCCACCAGAGCTGACGCGAGATGCACCAAGGGCGGATGTTCTCCAGCCAGTGCTCCCAGGTCTTGCCCCAGGAAGCGGGCACGAGCTCGAGCCGCCCGTCGCGATGTGCCGCCAGCGCCTCCGCCGCCATCGAAGACACGTCGCAGAACCACTGCGTCGACATCAGGGGCTGAACGCGCACGCCGCTGCGCTGGCAGAAGCCCACATTGTGTAGATAGGCCTCTTCGTGCACCAGGAAGCCGTCCTGGCGAAGCTTCGCCAGCAGGAGCTCCCGCGCGGCTTCGACCTCCATGCCTTCGAACTCCGCGCCGGCCGCGGCGGTCATTCGCCCCTTGCGGTCGATGACCTGGATGCCCGGCAGACCGTGGCGACGCCCGGTCTCGAAGTCGGCCATGTCGTGGTACGGCGTGACTTTGACCACGCCGGTCCCGAACTCCCGCTCGACCGAGTCGTCGGCGACGAACGGGATGCTGCGTCCGGCGACCGGCACGATCGCCTGCTTTCCGACGAGATGCCGATAGCGCTCGTCCTCGGGGTGAACGGCGAGGGCAGTGTCGCCGAGCAGCGTCTCGGGACGGGTCGTCGCGACGACGACGCGCTCATCGCTCGCACCGCCGGCGATCGGATAGGCGATCTGCCACATCTTGTCCGTGACCGGGCGCATCTCAACCTCGAGATCGGAGATCGCGGTGTCGAGTCCGGTGGACCAGTTGACGAGGTACTCGCCGCGGGTGATGCGCCCCTCTTCGTAGAGGCGCACGAACGCTTCGCGGACCGCGCGCGAGAGACCGTCATCGAGGGTGAAGCGCTCGCGCGTCCAGTCGCACGAGGCGCCGAGCAGATCGAGTTGCCGGCGGATGTTGCCCTGGTACTGCTCCTTCCAGGCCCAGACACGCTGCAGGAACTTCTCGCGGCCGAGATCATGGCGCGACTTGCTCTCTTTCGCCAGATCGCGCTCGACCATCAACTGCGTCGCGATACCGGCGTGATCCGTGCCGGGCAGCCAGAGGGAATTCCTCCCCTGCATCCGCCGCCAGCGCGTGAGGAGATCCTGCAGGGTGGACTGCAGGGCATGTCCCATGTGCAGCTTGCCGGTGATGTTCGGCGGCGGAATCATGATGCAGTAGGCCTCGGACGAACCTGTAGCGGTCGCCTCCGCCGAGCCCGGCGGAGCGCCCGGAACGGCGCACACAAAGTAGCCCTGCGCCGCCCACTCCGCCTGCCAGCGGCTCTCGTAGCTCTTGGGGTCGAAACGCTTATCCATCTCGATGATTGGAGTCGTCCTCATGAGGCGGCCGGTCGAGGACGCCGGATAGGAGCCGGTCGGCGGGACTCACGCGAGCGAGCGCCGACGCGGAAAAGCTAGTCGATAGAAGATTCCAGTTCGCGAATGCGGCTCTTGAGAAGCACCTCGGCGAGATCGGGCACCACCTCCCAGGCGACATCGCGCACCGCCTTGTCGCCGACCAGCTCGAGCATGCGCCGCGCTATGCGATCGACGTCGGCGTCGGAGAGCACCGCTCCGGCGAAGGTCGCCGCCGACGGCACCTCGCTCGCTGGGGCGGGCGCGTAAGCCGGCCCAGCTGCCGGCTGAGCGACGGGCTCGGGACTTGCCTGCTGCGGCGGTGCGAAACGGGCGGACATTTCTACCGGTTCGTAGGCGGAGAAGGGCACCGGGGCCGCTTCCAACGGCGCCTCGGGGGCAAGTTCGAGCGCCGGCGAAGCCTCGTCGAGCGGCTCCCAGAGCTCACCGACCAGGGCGACGGCGTAGATGTCGTCGGCGGCGGAGATCCCGGCTGCCGGCGCTTCATCGGCGAACTCCGGCTCGGCCGACGGCACCGGCACCGAACGCGACGGCGCCGCGGCGAGCTCGCGCACGCGCCTCATCAGCTCCTGCGAGTCGAACGGCTTCTTCAGGTGGCCGTCGGCGCCGCAGCGCATCGCCTCGTCGGCGTCGAAGCTTTCGAAGGTGCCGACCAGAAGGAGCACCGGCACCGTGGGATAGAGCTCCTTGGAGCGCCGGCACACCTCGAAGCCACCGGCTCCGGGCATGTGCACATCGGCGATGACCACGTCCGGCTTCGACTCGCTCAGGCGGGCGATCGCCTCCGCGCCGTTCGAGACCGCGGAGACGCCGAAATCCTCGTCCATGAAGGTCAGCTCCACGACCTTCTGGATCGTCACGCTGTCGTCGGCCAGCAGAATCGTCTTCGTCATTGCTCCTCCGAGTCGCTCCCCGGGGCCAGCGGCCCTCGGCCGGGGAGGCCCACTGTTCAGGCCCGAACGAGGCGCTGTTCGAGATATTTCACGATATCCCCGGTGTTGGTCCCGGGGAGGAAAATCTGGTCGATTCCGGCCTTTTTCAATGTCGCGACATCCCGGTCGGGAATGATCCCGCCGGCAAACACCAGCATCTCCTCGGCGCCCGCCTCGCGCAGCAGCCGGGTAATCTCCGGCAACAGCCGGTTGTGGGCCCCGGAGAGGATCGACAGTCCCACCGCATCGACGTCTTCCTGCACTGCTGCCGAAGCGATCTGCTCCGGAGTCTGGCGCAGGCCGGTATAGATCACTTCGAAACCGGCGTCGCGCAGCGCGCGCGCCACCACTTTGGCGCCGCGATCATGCCCGTCCAGGCCGGGCTTGGCGATCAGAATACGTCTGCTCATGTCGGCCATCCGCTTGATTCTAACAGGGGAAAGGCAATTGTTTGGTAGGGGCGTCAGTTGCCGATATAGCCCAGCGCCTTGAGCTGCTCACGCAGGTCATTGTCGATGTCGGCGGGCACCTCTTCGTCACGCGCCAACTCGCCGCCGTCCATGATCCGGCCCAGCTTGGCGCGCAGCTCGACCACCCGCGGGGCGAGACCCGGCGCCAGATTCTGCTGCTCTCTTGGGTCGCGCTTCAGGTCGTAGAGCTCGAAGCTCTCGTCCCGCGAGTCCGCGGACTTGCGCGGAATCGAAACGATGAACTTGAATCGCGGCGTGCGCAGCGCTTTCTGCTCGTTCTCCTTGACGTTCGTGTGCTCGGCGAAGGCCTCGCGTGCCGGCAGCGACCCCTGGCCTTCGAGCAGGGGGCGCAAGCTCCGTCCGTTGACGGGGCTCTCGAGCCCGGCGCCGACGAGGTCGAGCAGAGTCGGATATAGGTCGATGAGCTCGATCTGATCCTCGATCGCTCCCTGGACGAGCGCCGGCCCCTTGCCCTTCGCCTGGCTCGCGCGAACGAGGTCTCCGCGCACCGAATCGGGCAGGAACACCAGCAGCGGTACGTGAATCTGGTGGTCGTGCAGGTTCTGTCCGTGTCCCCACGATCCGTTCTCCCAGAACTGCTCGCCATGGTCGCTGGTCACGATGACGATCGAATTCGCAAGCAGGCCCGCGTGCTCGAAGTCGGCGAAGAACTCGCCGAGCTTGGCATCCGTGTAGGCGATGTCGCCGTCGTACATCGCCTCGGCATAGCGCTTCTCCTCGTCGGAGAATTTCTTGCGCAGCCGGTTCCATATCTCCTTCGAGAACTCTCCCGCCAGCCTGCCGCCGGGCAGACCCTCGGCGAAGCGGGTGTGCGTGTAAGGCTCGTGAATCTCGTAGCAGTGCAGGAAAGCGAAGAAAGGCCGGTCGGAGCGTTGGGCGCGCGTCCGCGCCCAGTCGACCATCTTTTGCGGCTCGTGGATCCAATCCCAGACGCGGTAGATCTCGAAGCCGCGGTCGAAGCCGAGGGTCGAGTCCACCTGCCCGCCGCCGGTGACCGCGAAGGTCTCGTAGCCAGCGCGGTAGAGAACCTCGCCGATCATTGGCGAGTCCAGCCCGCCGCGCGACGCCGGATAGACCCCGGTCAGCATCGAGCGATGCGACGGGCGCGTCCAGGGTGCCTGGCTGATCGCCCACTGGAAGCGCAGACCACGAGCGGCGAAGGCGTCCAGGTTGGGCGACGTCGGGCGGGCGTAGCCGTAGGCTCCCAGGTGATCCGCCCGCAGGGTGTCGAGGCTGATCCAGACGATGTTCGGGCGAGTCTGGCGAGCCCCGGCTGCGGACTCCGGAGCGCTCGCCGCCGGTGCGGGCGCGCTACCGAGGTACGGTGCAGACCAGGCGGCGATGAGGCCGGCGCCCGCGGGCGCGAGCGCCGCGAATTCGAGGCCGACCTCCTGGCCGCCCCATGCGGACAGGTCGACCTCTTCGTCCTGCCACCTGCCCGGAACCTCCGCCGCGACCTGGTGATCGAAGACCGCCTCGACCGCGCCTCCGGCGCGCCCGATCCGCACCTGCATCCCGACCGCGCCACCCTTTTCCGCGAGGTCGAGGACGCCGACTCCGAAACGCAGTCGCCCAGCCGGCGGCACGGTGACCTTGTAGCGGAAGACCGACCCTCCCGGCGCGACGAGGGCTAGGCGTTCCTCGCGGGTGAAGACTTCGCCGAGCCGCACGCGGGCGATGTACGCCGGCCCCGCCGGATCGAAGGTCGCGAGATCGTCGCCCGCCCGTAGCCCCGCCTCCGGCAGGACGGCGCCCGCCGGCCAGGTGACTTCCGGAACGGTTGCCGGGTCGAGCAGTCGCATGCCCCGCGCCTCCTTCCGGGGTCCGGGGCAAGCGAAAGTGGCGATGCCCAGAAGCAGCGCAACTGCGCTGGCCGCCGCCCGCTTCAGAAGGCCCCCCGGAAATAGACCAGGTCAGTGTGCGGCGGGATGTGGCCGAGCTGCCGCAGAAGGCTCACTACCTGCCCGCGATGATAGGTCGCGTGGTTCACGAAGTGCAGCAGGACCTGCCGGAAGGGCGCGGTGTGCGTCTCGCCCGCAAGGTTCGTCCAGGTGAAGTCCCGATCGAATTCATCCTCCGCGAGCGCGGCGAGGAAGAACTCGAGCTGCGGCCAGAAGTCCTCGTAACTCGCCGCGAGCGCCTCGAGCGTCGGATAGTCGTCGATCGTCGGCACGTGGCTGAGCGGGATGCCCAGGAATCGCGACAGCCAGAGCTGCTCAGAGCCGAGAATGTGCGCCATGGTGCCGAGCATCGAGTGGAAGCTCGTCCCGGTTTCGCGCGTCAGATCTTCCGCGCGGACGTTTCCGAGCTCGCCGAGGACCGTCCGGTCGGCCCAGATGGTGTAGGCGATCAGGCCTCGAACCGTCGGCAGAAGAGAGCTCATCGCGACCTCAGAAGACCGCCGGTTCTTCGTAGGTGCCGAAGATATCGCGCATGGCGTCGCTGATCTCCCCCACCGTGCAGTAGCTCTTCACGCAGTCGAGGATCAGCGGCATCGTGTTCACCTCACCCTGGGCGCCGACGCGCAGCGCGTCGAGCGTTCGAGCGACGGCGCCGCGGTCGCGCGCCGACTTGACCTGGTCGAGCGCGGCGACCTGCAGGTCGGCGAGATCGTCGGAGATGTAGAGCGTCTCCATCGGAGTCTCGTTCTCCACCGCGAAAGCGTTCATCCCGACGACCAGCTTCTCGTTCTTCTCCACCGCCCGCTGGTAGGCGAAGGCCGCGTCCATGATCTCGCGCTGCGGGAAGCCGGCCTCGATCGCCTCGACCATGCCACCCAGCTCGTCGATTCGACGGAAGTAGTCGAAAGCGCCGTCGACCATCTTGCGCGTCATCTCCTCGACGAACCAGGAGCCGCCCAGCGGATCGACCGTATTGATGACCCCGGATTCGTGAGCCAGGATCTGCTGCGTCCGCAGGGCGATGCGCGCGTTTTCCTCGGTCGGCAGGGCCAGCGTTTCGTCGAGGGCGTTGGTGTGGAGCGACTGGGTGCCGCCGAGAATCGCCGCCAGCGCCTGCACGGCGGTGCGCACGACGTTGTTCACCGGCTGCTGCGCGGTGAGCGAACAGCCCGCGGTCTGGGTGTGGAAACGGCACATCCAGCTGCGCGGGTTCCTGGCGCCGTAGCGCTCGCGCATGACCGTCGCCCAGATCTTGCGCGCCGCGCGGAACTTGGCGATCTCCTCGAAGAAATCGTTGTGGCTGTTGAAGAAAAAGGAGAGCCGCGGTGCGAAGGCGTCGACATCCAGCCCGGCGCGAACGCCGTATTCGACGTACTCCATGCCGTCGCGCAGGGTGAAGGCAAGCTCCTGCAGCGCGGTCGAACCGGCCTCGCGGATGTGGTAGCCGGAGATCGAGATCGTATTCCACTTCGGCACCCGCTCCGCGGCGAACGAGAACTGGTCGGTGATCAGCCGCATCGACGGGCGCGGCGGATAGATGTACTCCTTCTGCGCGATGTACTCCTTGAGGATGTCGTTCTGCAACGTGCCCGCGACCCGGCTGGCGATGTCGACGCCCTGCTTTTCGGCGACCGCGAGGTACATCGCGAAGAGGATCGGCGCGGTCGAGTTGATCGTCATCGAGGTGGTGACCTCGCCGAGCGGAATGCCCTCGAAAAGGGCCTCCATGTCGGCGAGAGAGTCGATGGCGACGCCGCACTTGCCGACCTCGCCGGCCGCCATCTTATGATCGGAGTCGTAGCCGTACAGCGTCGGCAAGTGGAAGGCGACCGACAGCCCCGTCTGCCCCTGCGACAGCAGGTACTTGAAGCGCTGGTTGGTGTCGGCCGCCGAGCCGAAGCCGGCGAATTGGCGCATCGTCCAGAGCTTGCCGCGATAGCCGGTCGGGTGGATGCCGCGCACGTAGGGGAACTCCCCCGGCACACCGATCTCCGTGATCGGGTCGGCGAGCGACTGGTCGGGCGTCACGAGCTCCGGAACCGGCTGGCCGGAGACCGTCGTGAAGTCCTTCTTCCAGTAGGGCCGCGCCCCGGCCTCGCGGTCGCGAGTCGCCTGCCAGCGCTCGCGCGCCGCCTGCGCGCGCCCTCGCACCTCCTCGCGGAGCGGAGTCAGGGCCTCGCCGGGCTGGGCCGGTGAAGCTTCCTGCGGGGGTTCCTTGACGGCCATGGTCGAGTTCTCCTCGGTTCCCTGCGAGCGGTGAGTATAAGACTCCGCACGCCTTCGCGGGCACTTCCCCGGGGCCGGGACCGGCCGGCTACCCCCGGAATCAGGCCGGTGGCGGCGAAAGCGGCACCCGCAGACCTGCCAGGAGGCCGCGAAGCTTCGCCATGACCGCCGCCGTATTGCCGCGCGGCAGCTCGCGCAGGAAAGCGGCCGGCAGTGCCACCGCCGTCCACAGGACGAAGCCAGCCCATCCCGCCACGCCTGCGTACTTGCGGACGAAGATCGCCGTGGACCGCCCGGTCCGATATGTCCGGCCCGCGGTGTAGCCGCCGGTGGTCGGCGAAACCATGTGCCAGAGCCGCGCCCGGTGCGCGTACCAGCAGCGAAACCCGGCGCGCTTCATGCGCACGCACCAGTCGGCGTCCTCGACCGAGACGTGGTAGACGGGATCCCAGAGGCCGGTGGCGCAAAGCGCCTCGCGGCGTATCAGCATCAGGGCGCCGTTGGTGTAGTCGACCTCGCCATCGCAATCGTACTGTCCGCGATCGAGCTCTCCCATCCCCCGTTCGCGAGTGACCGACTCGCGGAACCGGAGCCCGCCACCGGCCGACCAGAGCCGGTTGCGATCGCCGAAGTAGTAGTAGCACTTGGGTCCGGCGCAGCCGATCGCCGGATCGGGCGCCATGGCCGCCAGAAGTTCACGCAGCAGATCGGGCGCGACCTCGATATCGTTGTTCATCGGCATGAGGTAGTCCCAACCCTCGTCGAGCCCGACCCGGAAGCCGAGGTTCAGCCCGCCGGAGATGCCCAGGTTGACCTCGGTCCGCAGCCGCCGGGCGGCCGGAAAGGCCTCGCCGACCGCTGCATCGGAACCGTCGGTCGAACCGTTGTCGACCACCAGGATCCCAAGCTCGGGATAGTCGAGCGCGAGCAGGCTCGCCACCGTCGCGAGCGTCATCTCCCGGCCGTTGTAGTTGAGAACGATGGCGAGAACGCGCGGCTGCCGCGGGCCCGCAGGCGCGACCAAGCCGGGGCCCGGCGCCGGGATCACGCGCTCAGCAGATGCCGCGCGATGACCAGGCGCTGCACCTCGCTCGTGCCTTCGTAGATCGTCGTCACGCGCACGTCGCGGTAGAGCCGGGCGATCTCGTATTCCTCGCTGACGCCGTTGCCGCCGTGTATCTGCAGCGCGTCCCAGACCGCCCGGTTGGCTGCTTCGCTGGCGTAGGCCTTGGCCTCCGCCGCCAGGCGCCCGGCCGAGGCCGCCTTCTCGGACGCCGCGGCGTACCAGAGCAGAGCACGCGCGGCGGCGAGCTCGGTCGCCATGCGCGCAAGCTGGTACTGGATTGCCTGGTGGCTGGCGATCGGCACGCCGAACTGAACGCGCTCCTTGGCATAGGCGACGGCGAGCTCGAGCGCGCGTTGGTGCATGCCTACCGCCTGGGCGGCGATGCCAAGCCGTGAATGGTCGAGGGTCGCGAGGGCGATCTTGAAGCCGCTTCCCTCGGAGCCCAGGAGCTGGCGGGCGGGCACTCGGCACTCGGTAAAGGTCACGGCGGCGGTGACCGACGCCCGCAGGCCGAGCTTCTCCTCCGGCCGGCCGATCTGGATCCCCGGCGACGCGGCGTCGACGACGAAGGCCGAGATGCCGCGCTTGCCGGCCTCGGGGTCGGTCTTCGCCATGACGACGAAGGTGCCAGCGACTCCGGCGTTGGTGATCCAGACCTTGGCGCCGTCGAGAAGGTAGTCGTCGCCGTCGCGCCGGGCGGAAGTGAGCATCGCCCCGGCGTCGCTACCGGAGCCAGCCTCGGTCAGGCAGAAGCCGCCAAGTTTGCGACCGCTCGCGAGATCGGGGAGGAATCGCTGCTTCACTTCCTCGTTGCCGAACTTCGCGATCGGCCAGCAGCAGACCGAGTTCGAGACGCTCATGGTCACGCCAATCGATGGGCAGATGCGCGAGATCTCCTCGACCGCGAGGCAGTAGGAGAGCGGGTCGAATCCGGTCCCGCCGTAGCACTCGTCGACCAGCATGCCGAGCAGGCCCATCTCGCCGGCCTCGCCGAGGAGGTCCGCGGGAAAGGTGTGCGCCTGGTCGCGTTCATGGACGCCCGGCAGGATCCGCTCCTCGGCGAAGCGGCGGATCTCGTGGCGCAGCATCTCCTGTTCCTCGGTGAAGGAGAAGTCGACTGCCACGGACGATCAGCCTTCCTTCAGGATCGAGTCGGCGATGACGAGCTTCTGGATCTCGCTCGTGCCCTCGTAGATCTCCGTGATTCGTGCGTCGCGGAAGAAGCGCTCGACGTCGTAGTCGCGGGTGTAGCCGTAGCCGCCGTGGATCTGTAACGCCTTGTTGGTCACCCGCTGCGCCATCTCGGAGGCGAAGAGCTTGGCCTGCGCC
>JBDTQT010000037.1:0-20765 GCA_039932055.1 Thermoanaerobaculia bacterium | reverse complement strand
CCGTAGGACTCGTCCATCCCCTCCTGGGAACGGGTGAGCTTGATCATCTCGACCGCCTTGGCGGTGAGCACGACGATCGGGGGGGTCAGCGGGGTCGGTTGAGACGAACCGGACTCGGGGGAATCGGGCTGCGGGATCGGCTGGGTATCGAGGCTCATCGGAGTGGCTCCTGTCAGGTTTCCTAACCGGGGAGAGCGGCCCTTTGTTCCCGGGACGGGCCTCCCGTGACCGGGATTCTAGTCCAGCCGCTATCATTCGAGGGTGTTGCGCGCTCTGATCTTCGACTTCAACGGCATTCTGGTCGACGACGAGCCGCTCCATTTCGCGCTGTTTCGCCGGGTTCTCGGCGAGGAGGGCGTCGAGCTGACCCGTGAGGACTATTACGGGCGCTACCTCGGTTTCGACGATCGCGACTGCTTTGCCGCGGCGCTCGCCGCCGCGGGCGAAGCCTGCCCGCCGCAGCGCCTCGCACGTCTCGTCGCCCGCAAGGCCGCCTACTACCGGGAGGCGATCCGGCGCGACGGCTATCCGCTCTTCGCTGGCGCCGCCGAGCTCGTCCGCGAGGCGGCGGCAGCCGGCCTGACCCTCGCTGTGGTGTCGGGTGCGCTGCGGGAGGAGGTCGTCGGCGGCCTGGAGCAGGCCGGTATCGCGGCGCTGTTCAAGCAGTTGGTGACGGCGGATGACGTGCAGCGCGGCAAGCCCGACCCGGAGGGCTACGCCCTGGCTCTCGCGGCCCTCAACGTCGAGCCGCCTTTGCCCGCACGCCTGATTCACCCACACGAGTGTGTGGCGATCGAAGACAGCCCGACGGGACTCGAGGCAGCTGCGGCCTGCGGCCTGCGGACGCTTGGCGTGGCGCAGACTTATCCCGCCGCGGCGCTTTTCCTCGCCGAGGCCGTCATCGAGAGGCTCGACGGCTTCCGGCTCGGCGACCTCCTGGCGCGCTTCCCGGAGGACTGATCTGCCGACCTGGCCGGTCGCTCCATATCGTCTAGTTGATCGGTACGCGGTGGGCGAAGCCTTCGTCGTAGCCATGGAAGTGCGCCAGGCTCGGCTCAGGGTGGCGCCAGCAGTAGTAGCCGTCGCCGCAGTCCCAGTCGACCAGCCAGAGGCCCTTGACCGCTAGCCCCAGGGCTTCGACTTCGCGCGTCCACTGCTCGACGATCGCCTGCAGCGCGGTCTCGAGCTCTTCGCGCGGTGTCGACCCGGCTGCCGTGCTCTCGAGCTCGCGGGTGATCGTCGCCACCTGGAGAACGGCGTCGGAGGTCAGATCGCGGACCACCGGGAAGATCGCCAGCGCCTCTTCGTAGCTGAACCGCCGCGGCGTCTTGAGTCGCACCGCCATGAAGCGACTCTAGCATCGCGAAAGCGTTGCCCCGGCGGCGCGCGCTCGATATCGTGGCGCGCATGGATGGCGGCAACGGTCGGATCGAAGTGATCGCCGGGGGGATGTTCTCCGGCAAGAGTGAAGAGCTGGTGCGGCGGCTGCGGCGGGCGTCGATCGGCCGGCAGAGAGTCCAGGTCTTCAAGCCCGCGACCGACGTCCGCCACGACCCCGACCGCCTGGTCACCCGGGATCTGCGGGAGCTCGCTGCGGTCTCGGTGAGAAACGCCCAGGAGCTCAAGGCGGCACTCCAGTTCGGTGTCCAGGTGGTGGGCGTGGACGAAGCGCAGTTCTTCGACGACGCTCTGGTGAACCTCGCCACCGAGCTCGCCGACCACGGCGTGCGGGTGATCGTCGCCGGACTCGACCAGGACTTCTCCCGCCAGCCGTTCGGGCCGATGCCGAAGCTCCTCGCGCTCGCCGAAATGGTCGACAAGATGCACGCCGTCTGTGTCCGCTGCGGTGGCCCGGCGCACTACAGCCAGCGCATCGCCGGCGGCGCCGAGCAGGTCCAGGTCGGCGACACCGACGCCTACGAAGCCCGCTGCCGCGCCTGCTACGAGCTCTTCCGCGCCTGAGCCGCGAAACAAAACGGCCCTCCCCGGACAAATCGGAGAGGGCCGTGACGACCAGGGGTGCGGCGCGGGACTACCCGAGTCGACGCAGAGTGACGAAGGCGGCGCCCGCGAGCAGCAGGCCGAGCGCGGCGAGGCCGAAGGTCGAGGCTGCCGGGATCTCCTGTGGTGGCTGGTTGCCGACCGTGACGGCGAAGTTGCAGGTAGCGGTGGGCGTGCCGCCGGTTGCCGTCGCGGTGCAGGCGACGTTGGTGGTGCCGACCAGGAAGAAGTCGCCAGACGCCGGAACGCAGTCGACCGTCGCACCCTTGCAGGTGCCGCCGGTGGTCGGTGCCGGGAAGTCGACCACCGTACCGCTTCCGCCCGGAGGAGCCGTCGCGGTCTGGTCGCCCGGGCAGGTAAGGGTCAGCGTGCAGCCGCCGCCCTGCGCGAAGGTTACCGTGTCGGTGTCGGTGTTCGGCGGCGAGCCAAAGCCGTCGCCGCTCGAGTTGAGCGTGACAGGCAAGGGGCCGGTGAAGCCAGCCGGCACGTTGACGGTGACGTCGAAGGCGTAGGTGCCGCCGGTATAGACACCGCAGCCGGTCGCCACGAAGGCTCCCGAGCAGGGCACACCCGTCTTGTTCCAGCTCACGCTCGGCCAGCAAGCCGATTGGATTCCGGCGTTCGAGCCGCAGGCACCCGTGCCCGAGGCGGGCGTGGCCGAAACGAAGGCGAGCGCGGCGGGAAAGACGAACTCCAACCGGTCGGCCCACTCGACGTCGGGCGTGGTGTAGTCGACGTTGAAAGTGAAGGTGTTGTCCTGTCCGGGCGTGTAGGTCGTCTGCGGGCTGGTGAGATTCACTGTGATGCTCTCCGTCTCGGCCCAGGCGCTGGCGGAAAGCGCCAGCACCAGACCCAGAGCCAACAGGAGCGGAACTGCGATCTTCCTCTGCATGAAGCCCTCCAAGAATGAACGAAGTGATGCTGGAACTGCCGGCGAAAGTATGCGTGGATTTTAAACCCTTGTTGCATCATGTCGCAACCCGCGGGGCAGGACGCGATTCTGGCCGCTGGCTGCCAGCGGCGACAAGCGCAGGACGTAGGCGGCGAGGAGCGCCGGCGCGAGGGCGGGAGGCAGGGTGGCGAAGACTTGCAGCGCGACGGCGCGGTCGTCGATGCCCGTCGCACCCTCGGCGAAGGTGAGCGCCGCCACGGCGAGCGCGACGCCCGCGGCCTCCCACCCGCGCCAGCGGCGTTCGCCGTCGTTGGCGGCGCGGAAGCGCGCTGTCGCCAGCGCGATCGCCATCGCCTGCAGCGGCAGGGTGAGCACCAGCGTGTGATTCCACACCACCGGCGTCACCGTGACGCAGCCGGCGAGAGCAACGGCGAGCAGCTGTGCGCGGTCGCGGACCCAAAGGCGCGCCGCGGCGGCGACGGCCGCCAGCAGCAGGAGCGTCAGCATCGTCGCCGCGCCCGGCGCCTGCGCCAGGGAGAGAAAGCGGTGCAGCGAGACCGTGCGCTCCACCACGAAGGCGTCGGCGCCGTGACGCAGGAATGCACCGAGCTCGGGGTCGGCGAGGAGCGGCACGGCGGCCGCGACGACGGCGACGGCACCCGCGAGTTGGTGCTGATGCGTCTTTCCCGGTCGATGAAAGAAGAGCACCACCAGGGCGGCGGGCGCCAGCGGCTTGAAGAGGAGGCTCGCGCCGAGCAGCAGGCCGCTGGCGACCGCGCTGCGCTCCCAGACGAGCAGCGCGAGCACGATCATCCCGCCGACGGCGAAGGAGAGGTTGCCGAACTCGATCCCCTGACGCACGCCGGGAGCGAGCGTGGCGTAGAGCAGCGCGAGGCCGAGACGTTGCCAGGGTTTCCAACCGAGCCATCCGGTGGCCGACCAGAGCACGAGCGCCAGGCCGAGGAGCGCCAGACAGCGCAGCGGCAGAAAGGGAGAGACGAGCGGCAAATGGCGCAGCGCCGCGCCGAGGCGCAGCAGCGTCGGGGGGTAGACGTAGCTGCCGTCGAGGTAGGGCGATTTCCCGGCGGCCTCCTGGAGGTAAGCCCTCTCTTGCGCCAACTCGTCGCCGAGCGGCTCGTGGCTGCTCACCGCAGGATAGAAACGCAGCGCGGTAACGGCGACGATCGCGCCGACCGCGAGGAGGTGCTGCCACCAGGCGAGGTGCAGTCGAGCCGCGGCGGTCACGGCGACCGGGTCTCAGCTGCGCGCTGGGATCGGCAGCGGACGGCCGTCCTGGCCGACGTGCACGAAGACCATCTCGGCCTCGGTCACCTTCACCTTCGGGCCGCCCGGCTGGCCGCGTTCCGCTTCGACGGTGACCTCGACCGTGACCGAAGTGTTGCCGACTCGTTTCGTGCGGGTGAAGAAGCTCACCAGGTCGCCGACGAAAACCGGAGCGTGGAAGACGACCTCGCGCATCGACACCGTGACGATCCGGCCAGGGACTGTCCGGTGCGCTTCGACGGCGCCGGCCTGGTCGATATAGGAGAGGATCACGCCGCCGAAGATGGTTCCGAGGGCGTTGGTGTCCTTCGGCATCATGATCACGCGGATGGCGGGCATGGCGTTGAAGTCGTTGTCCTGAGGCATCGGATTCTCCGCCCGAGGGAGTGGTTGGAGGCGCTTCGGGCTTCGCCCGGCATGCTATCTTAGGCGTTCCTTCCGGATCCGCGATGGCGAGCGAACCATCTTCCTCGATGCCCTTCCGCACCAGCGACGACCTGGCGCTTCTGCAGCGCATCGTCGACCACCGCCAGGAGGCTCTGGCCGAGCTTTACGATCGCTACGCACCGCTCCTGCTCGCCGTCGCGCGGCGCGTCCTGACGGCGCCCGCCGAGGCCGAAGAGGCACTGCAGGAGACCTTCCTCCAGATCTGGAACCAGGCCGAACGGTTCGATTCGGGGCGCGCCTCGGTCTCCACCTGGCTGGTGCTCGTGGCGCGCGAGCGGGCGCTCGACCGGCTGCGGCGACGGCGGATGGCGGGGCGCGGCGGTGGCGGAGTTGGGCCTGAACCGGGTGTCGAGACCCTGCCCGGAGTGTTTGTCGAGAGCGCCGCGGTCAAGGAGCGCCGGCAGCGCGTGCAGAGTGCGCTCGCGGCGCTTTCGGCGGAGCACAAAGAGGTCCTCGCGCTGGCCTTCTTCGACGGTCTCTCGCTGACCGCGATCGCCGAGCACCTGCGCGTTCCGCTCGCCACCGTGCGGAGCCGGGCGCTGCGGGCGATGAAGCAGCTGCGACGGGACCTGCGCGCCGAGATCCGGGAGCTCATGTGAGCGACGAGCTCGAGCAGGAGGATCTGTCGGCTCTGGGGGTGCTGGAGGATCTCGCGCACGGCGCGGGGCAGGAGGACACCGCGCCGGTCGAGCCGCCGCCTGCGGACGAAGCCGCCGAGGTCCTGCGCCGGCTCTACGTCGAGGGACTGGGACTGCTCGCCTACGATCTGTTGCCGGCCCAGCCGCAACCGGGAACGCGCGCCACGGTACTCGCGCACCTTATCGGCGACGAGACGCAGGAGGTTTCGCCGCTGATGATCGGCGCCGCGCATGGCGCCTTCGCGCCGGCACCGGCGATTTCTCGTCCCCCCGTCGGGCCTGCCTTGCCAGCGGAGCTGACAGCCTCGGTGACGCCGCTCCGGCCAGTGGAGGAGAAGCGTCTGGCGGAGCCGGCGGCCGCCGCCGCCGCTTATGGCGAAGCGCAAGCGCGCCAGAAGACACGCCGCAGTCGCTGGCCGGCTGCGCTGGCGACGCTCTTCGCGCTCGCCGCCGCCGGGCTGGGCGTCTGGGTGGCGATGCTGCAGTCGGAGATCGCCTATCGCGACACCCAGATTAACGGTCTCAAGACGCGGCTGGCAGAAGTCGACCAGGCCAAGGCCGAGCTCGAAGCCTCGCGGGCCGAGCTGGCGACGCTCGAACTGCGCCACGCGTTCGTCACGGCCCCCTCGACGAAGGTCTTCTCTCTGCGCCCTCCGGCCGGGAGCCTGCAGCAGACGGTGCGAGGTAGCCTGTTCGTCGCCCCCGACCAGCGCCATTGGCAGCTCGAGGTCCGCGGGCTGAAGCCCGAGCCCGAGCTGCAGGACTACCAGATCTGGTTTATCGTCGACGGCCTGCCGATCTCCGGTGGGGTGTTCGACGCCAAGGCCGGAAAGGTCGCCTTGCTGGCCGACGACGCTCTGCCGGCCGGCACGACCGCGATAGCGATCACTCTCGAGCGCAAGGGTGGAACGGCGAGCCCGACCTCGCCAGGCCTGCTCACCGCCGCGAGCTTCGTTCAGCTCTAGGAGACCGCGCGGTAGGATACCCGCGCAAGCTCTTATCCGGTGCGGGCATCGAGCGTTGCGCCGCGAGAGCGGTGTGAACGGTCTCACTGCGCGGCGGGCACGCTCCGGAGGAGACTCCTCGCGTTCTTTCCCGAACCCTGACCCGCAATGCGCGCGCCCCACTTACGCTGGATCGTCCTGCTGCTGGCACTCGCTGCCTTCAGCGCGGCAGCGCGGGCGCAGGATCTCTGGGTCTACGACAACGCGCCCGCCGCTATAGCGATTGCCGTCGACCCGGCGCTCGACCGCCGCGCCATCTCCGATCTGATCTATGGCGTGAACTTCGCGACCCCGGCCCAGCTCGCCGCGGTCGGCTACACGCTCAACCGCTGGGGCGGCAACTCGACGACCCGCTTCAACTGGCAGCTCGACGTGCACAACAGCGCCTTCGACTGGTTCTACTTCAACTACGCCGCCGACAACGATCCACAGGCGCTGCCGGCCGGATCCGAGGCCGATCAGTTCATGCTCGCCTCGCGCGCCGCCGGCGCCGAGGTGGTGCTGACCCTGCCGACGATCGGGCGCGTCGCCGGACCGGACCGCGAGCGTCGCTGGGGTTTTTCGCAGGCTCTCTACGGTCCGCAGCTCCAGGACGAGTGCAGCTACTACCAGGTGCCGCCGCCCTGGTGCAATGCGGACGCCGGCAACGGCCTGTGTACCCAGGCGGCGAATCCAGCGCACTGCGACGCCGCGGGCCACATCGTCGGCAACGATCCGAACGACACGACGACTCTGATCGGCCCGTCTTTCGTCACCGACTGGTTGGCGTTCGCGGCGACGCGCGTCGGCCCCTCGTCGCGCGGCGGAGTGCGCTACTTCGCGCTCGACAACGAGCCGATGCTGTGGAATTCGACCCATCGCGATGTCCATCCGCAACCGCCGACCTACGACGAGGTCTGGAACCGCGGCCTGGCGATCGCCTCCGCGGTCAAAGCCCAGGATCCGGCGGCGCAGGTCCTCGGCCCCGACACCTGGGGCTGGTGCGACCTGTGGAGCTCGGCGGCCGACGCGGCGAGCGGCGTCTCCTGCATCGACGGGCCCGACCGCCAGGCGCACGGTGGGCTGCCGTTCGTCGCCTGGTATCTGGCGCAGAGCTGCGCCCATCTTGCGGCCACCGGCGTCCGTCCGGTCGATTTCCTCGACGTCCACTACTACCCGCAAAGCGGCGAGGCGTTCGGCGGCGAGACCTACGCGGCGCTGCGTCTGCAGTCGACCCGCGAGCTCTGGGATCCGTCCTACACCTCGGCATCCTGGATCGGTGACCAAGTCAACCTGATCCCCCGCCTGCGGGGCTGGGTCGACACCTACTGCCCGGGTACCCGTCTGGCGTTGACCGAGTACGCCTGGGGCGACGACGCCGCACCTTCGGGCGCCCTTGCCCAGGCGGAGATCCTGGCGATCCTCGGCCGCGAGGGGGTCGATCTCGCGACGCGCTGGGTCGTGCCGGCCGCGGGCTCGAAGACCGAGGAGGCTTTCCGATTCTTTTTGAACTACGACGGCGCGGGCGCCAACGCCTTGGGCGATCGCGTCCGCGCGACCTCGAACGACGCCGCGCACGTCGGCGCCTTCGCCATCCGCGGTCACGGCGACGAACTTCTGCTGCTGCTGTTCAACAAGGACACTGCGGCGCGCGACGTCGAGGTCTCGATCAACGCGAGCCTGGTGGGGAATTTCGCGCTCTACCGCTTCACCGCGTCGGCTCCTCTTGGGCCGGCTGGCAGCGCGCTACCCTCCGGTGGCGTTCTGACGCTCACCCTCCCGGCCCGTTCCGCGACGCTCGCCCGCGGCAGGCTGGCGACGAACCTGATCTTTCAGGACAGCTTCGAGACTTCGACTTTTCTCGGCTGGTCGGCTGCGGCGCCCTGAACGGATTTCGCGGCACAGGCCGGAAGAACGGGGCTCAGTCCTTGGCTTTCTTGCCTGAGTTGTAGAGCTGATCCAGGCTCTTCTTCGCCAGCTCCTCGGCGAATTCATCGACCCACTTGATGAGCTTGGAGTCGGTCGTCGAAAGGCTGCTGCCGGAGACGACGCGGTGGTGCAGGGCTGCGACCAACTCGCCGGACTGGACATCGACGAACTTCAGGTCGAAAGTGGTGTTGCCCGAGCCGGCGCCCATGCCGACCCAGAACTTCGCCGCCGCGCTGCCGCCCGAGCAGTCGACGATCCGTCCGATGGCCTTGAGGTTTCCCCCGGTCTTGACGACCGTGACCGTTCCCTCGAGACCGTTCTGGAACGCCTCGCTCCAGATCTCCGGCATGCCGCCGGTGAGATCGTTCGCCAGCCGCTTGTCCTTGGAGTCGCGGTCTGCGGCCTTTTCGCCCTTGAACTGCGGCTCCTCCCACGCGGCGAACTGGAGCTTCTTGCCGTTGAGCACAAAGCCGGGCTTGACCCACAGATAGTCGATCTCGTCGGTCTTGCGGAACTCCAGATCGCTTCCGAACCAGGCCGGATCCAGTTTGCCTTCATCGAGCAAGCGGCCGGCGCTCGCGGGGAAAAGGGGGATGAGGGAGAGGACGAGGGCGAGGCAGCAGACCTTCTGGGTGGACATCGGCGATCTCCTTGTTCAGTAGAAGTCGGCGCAGGAGAGAAAGTAGCCGCAGCCGGGACGCGGGCAGAAGAGCTTGCACTTCCTCTCCGCGAGCTCGGTGCCGCAGTTGGCGCAGGTGCGCATGAGCTGTTCCGCGGCCGGCCGCGGCTGGCGGGGCGCGGCGGCCGCTGCTCCCGGGGAGCCGTCGGCGGGTTCCGGGTCGCTTGCAGCCGCGAAGGCTGGGTGCTCGTTGGCGGATCTCACTCCGGGTATTCTAGCCCGCGCCGCCGATATACTCGTCTCCTCATGTCGCTCAGCGCCCTCGTCCTCGCGGGCGGCTCCGGAACGCGCTTCTGGCCGTCGAGCCGCCGCAACCGCCCCAAGCAACTCCTGTCGCTGGAGGGCGACCGGTCGCTGCTCCAGACCACGGTCGAGCGTCTCCGCCCGCTGGTGCTGCCGGAGCGGGTCTGGATCTCGACGACCGAGGCGTTGCGAGACGCCGTCGCGGAGCAGTTGCCCGAAGTCCCGCCGAGCCACATCCTGACCGAGCCCGCGGCGCGCAATACGGCGCCGGCAATCGGCTGGTCGCTGCTTTCGATGCCCACGGCTGCCCGCGAGGGTGTCGTGATCGTGCTGCCTTCGGATCACCGGATCGCCGATCCCGAGTCGTTTCGTGCGGCGCTCGCCCTGGCGGCGGAGAGGGTCGAGCGCGAGCCCCGGATTCTCACCCTCGGCGTGGTCCCGACCCACCCGGAGACCGGGTTCGGCTATCTCGAGATGGCCGAGTCCCTCCCGGGTGGCGCCGGGCTGCGGCGGGTCCGGCGCTTTACCGAGAAGCCCGACCGCGCTACCGCCGAGCGTTTTCTGGCCGGTGGCGAGCACCTGTGGAACGCCGGCATCTTCGTCTTCCGCGGCAGCGTCCTGCTCGCCGGGCTCGAGCGCCATTCGCCGGAGCTGTGGCAGGGGCTCGCGGAGCTCGCTCGAAGTCCCGAGCGGGCGGCCGAGCTCTATCCGCGCCTGCAGTCGATCTCGATCGACTATGCGGTCATGGAGAAATTCGAGGAGATGGCGGCGCTGCCGCTCGACTGCGGCTGGAGCGACCTGGGTTCCTGGGACGCCCTCGCCGGGATCCTCTCCGCCGACGGCGACGGCAACGTCGCGCGCGGCGGGGCGATCGTGGTGGACGGGGCGCGCAACGTCATCTTTGCCGAAGAGGGGACGATCGCCGTGCTCGGCCTCTCGGATCTGATCGTCGTACGCTCGGGCGACGCCGTCCTGGTGGCGCAGCGCAAGGACGCGCAGGAGGTCCGGCGCATCGTCGAGCAGCTGGCGGCTTCGGGCCGCAAAGATCTGCTCTAGGAAACCACCGATCATGCAGAAGAAGATCCCGCGCTCCGGAGCCTTCTCGGAGCGCTTGAATCAATGGGCGATCGACCGCGGCTTTCCGATCCTTGCCTGGATCGCACCGCGATTCCCGCGCTGGTTCCTGTTCTTCGGAGCACGTTGGATCATAGCCGTCGTCTTCTTCTTTCACTCGAGCCCGAAGCGGGCTATCCGCCGCAATCTCGCCCGCGTCCTCGGTGCAACGCCCGGATCTCGCGCCGTGCGCCAGGCGACTCACGCGATGCTGCGCCACCTCGCCTACTACTGGGTCGATCTCTTCCGCTTTCCGCAGCTGCCGCGCGAGAAGCTGCGCGAGCTCATCGTCGGCGGCGACGAGCGGGCGCTCGATCCGCTGCGCAAGCGGCTCGCCGCTGGCGAGCGAGTTCTCCTGATGACCGCCCACCTGGGAAATTGGGAGCTCGGCGCGGTCATGCTCGGGCAGGCGGAGATTCCGCTCGCGATCATCTATGTTCCCGACGAGTTCGAGCAGGCAGAGCAGTTCCGCAGCCTCATGCGCAACCTGTCGAACGTCAGCGAGATTCCGCTGCCGGCCGACGATCGCTTCGCGAGTCTCGCTGTCCTGCGGGCTTTCGGCGAAGGGCGGGCGGTTGCCCTGCAGGGCGACCGCGACTTTCGCGACAGCGGCCTCGAGCTCTCTTTCTTCGGCGCCCCGACCAGATTTCCCACCGGACCGTTCCATCTCGCCCGGATGACCGGCGCCGTTCTCCTGCCGACCTTCATCGCTTATGCGCCGGACCTGCGTTTCGAAGTCGTGAACGGCGCCACGATCACCGTCGCCCGCACGGCCGATCGCGACGCCGACGTGCGCGCCGCGATGGAGCGGTGGGTCGAGACGCTGGAGGGGGCGGTGCGCCGCTGGCCGACCCAGTGGTACACCTTCTACGACTTCTGGCCGCGCGACGAGGATCCGGCGTGAGCCGTGTCACGCGAGTCGCGACCGCCGAGGGTCTGGGGCCGCTCTTCGCCCGCCATCCGCCGGCGCCCGCGGCGCCGGCGGTGCTACCCGAGCCTTTTCCCCGGTCCGGCGAGTCGTCCGCCGACTCGCCCCCGGTCGCCTGGGAGGTCGAGATCGGCTTCGGCAAGGGCCGCTATCTGCTGCGCCGCGCGGCCCTCGAGCGCGCGGCGCGCTTCCTCGGCATCGAGATCGCGGGCGAGTACTTTCGCCTGGTCGCGCGCCGGCTGGCGCGGCGCCGGCTGGCCAACGTCGTGCTGCTCGAAGGCGAGGCGCAGTACCTCGCCGGCGCCGTCCTGCCAAAGGGATTCGCGCGCGCGCTGCACATCTACTTTCCCGACCCCTGGCCGAAGTTGCGCCATCATCGTCGGCGGCTTTTCGCACCCGACTCCCTCGACCTCGTCCAGGGCCTGCTCGCGCCGGGTGGCAGGCTCTATTTCGCGACCGATTTTCTCGCTTACGGCGAGGAGGTCCGCGAGCTGCTGGCCTCGCATCCGGAGGCGCGGGTGACCGTGCACGAAGGTCCCTGGCCGGACGGCGCGCGGACCAACTACGAAGCCAAGTACCTCGTCGAAGGCCGGCCGATCCTGCGTCTCGAGGTCGACTTCGCGGGCGCCGCCGCGCCGCATCCCCGCGGGCTGCTCGACCTCCTGGTCGCCGCCACTCTGCAACCGGCGTCGCCGCCGTAGCCGATAGCCCATCCAGCCGCGCGGATTCGGCGTACGCTCTTCAGGGACTGAAATGAGCGAGCGCGTCGTCATCACGGGAGGCACTGGACTGCTCGGGCTGGCGCTCGCCCACCGGCTGGCCGCCTCGGGGCGGGAGATCGTTCTGCTCTCGCGCTCTGTCGCGACGGCTTCGAGCCGGCTGACGCTGCCGCCCGGCTGCAGGCTGGCCGCCTGGGACGGCAGCAGAGCCGACGGCTGGCTCGAGCTCGCCTCCGGCGCGGCGGCGATCGTCAACCTCGCCGGCGAGTCGATCGCCGGCGGGCGCTGGAGCCGGGCCCGCAAGGCACGCATCGCGAGCAGCCGGCAGCAGAGCACTGCCGCCGTGATGGCGGCGATCGCGCAGGCGGCGAGACCGCCGCGAGTGCTGGTGCAGGCATCCGCTATCGGCTACTACGGCGATCGCGCCGACGAGCTGCTCTCCGAGAGCGCGCTGCCGGGGGATGGATTTCTTGCCCAGACCGCGCGCGAGTGGGAGGACGCAAGCCTCGCGGCGGAGCGCTTCGGCGTGCGGCGGGTGGTGGCGCGGACCGGGGTCGTGCTGGCGCGCGAAGGCGGGGCGTTTCCGAAGATGGCGCTGCCTTTTCGGCTCGGAGCCGGCGCCACCCTCGGGTCGGGACGGCAGTGGATGTCGTGGATTCATCTCGCCGACGAGAGCGCGGCGCTCGAGCTCCTGATCGACCACCCGGCGGCCCGCGGCGCGATCAACCTCACCGCGCCAGCGCCGGTCACCCAGGCTGCCTTCGCCCGCGCCCTGGCGGCGGCAGTGCGCCGCCCTCTCTTCGCCCGGGCTCCGGCCTTCGCCCTGCGCGCGCTGCTCGGCGAAATGGCCGATCTGGTGCTCGCCAGTCAGCGGGTCGTGCCGCAACGCCTGCTCGAGCTCGGGTTCCGCTTCCGCTATCCCACCCTCGATGCGGCGCTCGGCGAGCTCTGCGCGCCGCCGGCGGGGGAGAAGCCGTGAGCCTCTGGTTCGTGCTCGCGCACGCCGCGCCGATCCTCGCGCTCTACCTTGCGCTGGGCTGGCTGCTGAGCGTCCGTCTGCGCGACGTGAGCATCGTCGACGTGATGTGGGGCCCGGGTTTCGCTCTGGTCGTTGCGGTCGCAACATGGGTGGGAGCGGGAGATCCGGCGCGGAAGCTCCTCGTCCTGGTCCTGGTCGGTCTGTGGGGGCTGCGCCTGGCGTTCCACATCTTCCTCCGCAACCACGGCAAGGGGGAGGACTATCGCTACCGCGCGATGCGCGAGCGCCAGGGGCGACGCTTCGTCTGGCTCTCGGCGATCACCATCTTCGGCTTGCAGGGGGCGCTGCTGTTGTTCATCGCCCTGCCGCTGATCCTGGCGACCAGCCGGACCGCGGGCACTGGCACCGGCACCGCCGGCCTGGGCCTCGTGGACCTGGCCGGCTGCGCGCTCTTCGTGCTCGGCTTCTTTTTCGAGGCAGTCGGTGACGCGCAACTGGCGCGCTTCAAGGCGGATCCGGCGAACCGCGGCAAGGTCTGCGATGTCGGGCTTTGGCGCTACAGCCGCCATCCCAACTACTTCGGCGACGCGACGCTCTGGTGGGGCCTCTACCTCATCGCTTGCGCCGTCCCGGGCGGCGCCTGGACGATCGCCAGTCCGCTGCTGATGACCGTTCTCCTGCTCAAGGTGTCGGGCGTCGCCCTCCTCGAGCGCGGCCTGGCCTCGACCAAACCAGGCTATGCCGACTACGTCGCGCGGACGAGCCCCTTCGTGCCCTGGTTTCCCCGCCGCGGCAGGTAGCCGCTCGCCGGGTTGTCAGACGAGAAATTGCTTCAGGAGCTCGGCCGCGACGGCGTCGCGGATCCCGGGGCTGGTATAGACGCGGTAGCGGTCGATGCGAGTCAGGTGGCGGATGAAGTGGCTGGCGCTCTCCATCGACTCGAGATGGCCGTCGCCGTAGCGCACCCAGACGGGGCTGCCACCCAGTCGATGGGGGTCCTTGGCGGAGCGCGCGACGAGGATCTCTCCCTGACCATAGTGCGCCCTGAGCTCCGGCAGCAGCGCCTCGAAGGCGAGGCCCTCGGACTCGGAAAGATGCTCGCGGGTTTCGAAGGCGAGCGGAAAGTGGCGGCGGTGGACCACGGCGCGGGCGTGCGCGTTGTCCGACGCCCGCATCGCCTCGAGCGTCGACAGGTCGTCCTGGCGCAGGAAGAGCTCGGGGTCGGACGGCCAGCGGCGTCCCTCGGCGCGCATCCACTCCGAGAGATGCTGCTCGAGCGCCTTGCCGGTGACGTTGAAGTAGACCTGGGTGAACATGTAATAGCGCGCCAGCACCAGGGCTTCGACGGCGTGGACGCCGCCCTCCTCGACGCCGACTCCGAGCGCGCCGGTCTCCGGATCGGCGACCACCGCCACGGTGTCGAGCAGTCGGTCGAGGTCGTAGACGCCGTAGCGCACGCCGCAATAGAGGCTGTCGCGCAGCAGGTAGTCCATCTTGTCGACATCGAGCTCCCCGGAGATCACCTGTGACAAGAAGCGGCGCTCCGGCGCCACCTCTCCGGCGAGGAGCGCCGCGACGTCAGCCGGGGCAATGCCGTCGCCGTGGCGCTCGAACAGGGCGGAGATCTCGTCGGAGGCGAGAAGCCTCGCGGTCATCGCCTCGTGGTCGATGCCGCCCTCGAAGAGCTCCTCGGCGGAGTGGCTGAACGGCGCGTGGCCGGCGTCGTGGAAGAGGGCCGCCAGGCGCGCCAGGCGGCGGACACGGCGGCGCTCCGCGGGCGCGAGCAGGTCCGGGCTCTTGCCGAGCAGGGCGTCGACCATCCGCCCGGCGAGCGTCATGGCGCCGAGTACGTGCGAGAAGCGGCTGTGTTCCGCTCCAGGATAGACGAGGAAGGTGAGTCCCAGCTGGTGGATGAAGCGCAGGCGCTGCAGCGGACGACTGTCGACGAGGGCCGCCTCGAGCGCGTCGGTTTCGATGAAGCCGTGAATCGGGTCGCGAAGGGTCAGCACGGAGCGTCTCGCGGAAAGGATAGCCCAGGCGCCGGTCAGGGCTCTGGCAGGAAAAGGTCGGGAATCGTCGAGGGCGGTTCGAGCGCCGCCTGAAGGTCGCCGGTGCGGTCGAGGAACAGGGCGGCGAGGAGCACGCCGATGAGCGCCGCGGGGCGCCGCAGCGAGGGCGGCAGTAAGCGCGCCGCGAGCAGCAGGAGCACTGCCGCGCCGAGAGTCAGGAGGTCCGCGCCGAGCATCGCGCGCAACGGAGCCGCGAAGGCGAGGAGCGAGAACGGCAGCGCGACGCCGGCGAGGGCCGCGAAGCCCCGCACCGGTCCCGAGCTCGCCTCGCCGGCGGCGAGAGCGAGGGGGACGCGGCAGAGCGCGGTGACCGCCAGGCCGACGAGGCCGGTCATCGGCCCCCGCCCCAGCCGCAGGAGCTCGCCGGCGACGCTCGCAGCCACCAGGAGAAAGCCGCCGAGCCCGGCGGCGATTCGCCAGCCGGCCGGCTCGAGCCTGCGGAACCCGAAGAAGAGGAGCAGATCCGCGAAACCCACCGCGATCCCGGCGAAGACGAGACTGAGCGCCGCAACGGAGCGCGGTGGCCAGACGAGGCCCCAGGCGAGCGCCGCGTCGAGGCGCGCGCCGATGGTGAAAAGTCCGATGAGGGCGGCGGCAAGCAGGAGCGGGGTCGCGACCATGGCCCAGAGTTGGCGGCGATCCGGCGTCCCCGCTGCCGCCGGCGGGGCCAGTCGGGCGAGACGCCAGGGGACCAGGACGTGCAGGCCGAGAATCACCCACTGCAGGGCGAGCGCGAGCGCGGTCATGGGCGGTCGACGGGAACGCGCAGCGCCGTCCGGAGGGGCTCGGGGAGGCGGCGCGCCCAGGGGCTTTCCGGCAGCCGCCGCAGAAGCTCGCAGGCGGTCGCACCGTCGGGCGGGATCCGCCAGGTGGGAGCGACGTCGCAAAGCGGCGCCAGTACGAAGCGCCGCGCACGCATGCGCGGATGGGGGAGAAGCGGCGCCTCGGTGGAACGCAGCTCCTCGCCCAGCAAGAGCAGGTCGAGGTCGAGCGTACGCGGCGCCTCCGGGAGCTCGCGGTCGCGCCCGAGCTCGAGCTCGATCCGTTGGGTGAGCTCGAGCAGATCCGGGGCGGCGAAGCCGCAATCCCCGATCGCGACGGTATTGAGGTACGGCGGCTGCGGGATCGGCGAGACCGGTTCCGTCAGGTAGAGCGGCGCGACGACGAGCGGGCCGAGGACGCTTTCGAGCCGCCTGAGCGCCTCCTCGAAGATGCGCCGGGAGTTGCCGAGGTTGCCGCCCAGGCCGAGCGCGAACCGGCGCGGCTGCGGGGGGCTACTCCTCGTCGTCGTCGAAGTCTTCCTCTTCTTCGACGACCCCTTCAGGAGCTTCGATCTCGTCGTCGGGAATGTCCTCGTCCGGAGCCACCGGGAGATCCTCCTCGGGCTCGACGATCGCCTTCGGCAGGTCGTCGCGCTTCTTGCGCTTGGCCTGCGATTCCGCGGCGGTGTCGGGCCGCTTGACGTCCTTCTGGTTGGCGCCACACTTCGGGCAAATCGGAGCGGGTCGGCCGAAGTCGTAGAACTTCGCGCCGCAGCTGTAGCATTCGTATTTGGTTCCCAGTTCGGCCATGCGTTGTCGAGCTCCTTGGGCCGGGTGTCCCCGGCGAGTGAGCGAACGTAGCAGCGCCCTTGCGGGCTGTCAACAATCTCCCCGGGGTAAGATGGCTCCATGACGGGGAACCGCTGGTCGCGTCGGGTCACCTTGATCGCCTGGGGTTTGGCCCTGGGTCTCGGCCTGGCGCCAGGCGCGGCGCCGGGCGCCGAGGCGAATGTGCCGCAACCCGAGGCCCCCGGACTCACCCTGGCGCAGCGCTCCGAGGCGCTGCTCGACCGGATCCGCTTCGAGCAGAAGCGTCTGAAGACGCTCGAGGCCGAGTTCGTGCAGTTCCGGGTCAGCGAGTTTCTCACCGAGCCGGAGGAGTCCAGGGGTGCTTTCGCCTATTCGGCGCCCGACCTGGTGCGGTGGGATTACGTCTCGCCCAAGCCGGTCTCGCTGGTGATCCGCGAGGATGAGATGTTGACCTGGTACAAGGATCTCGGCAAGGCCGAGAAGGTCAAGGTCGGCCGCGCTTCGTCGCAGGTCTTCCGCTACCTGAACGCGAGCGGCTCGCTCGACACGCTGATGAAGTACTTCGCGGTCACCTTCGCCTTTCCCGCCGTCTCGCCCGCGGGCACTGCCGGCGCCGGTGAGCCCTATCGCCTGGATCTCGCGCCCCGCTTCGCGCGCATCCGCAAACGTCTGGCGGCGATGAGCCTGTGGATCGACCGCAAGCTGTTTCTGCCGGTCCGCGTGCGCTACGTCGAGGCCAACGGCGACACCACCGAATATCGCTTCGATCATCTGCGCAGCAACGGCGAGATCCCGCTGTCGCGCTTCGAGCTGGCGATCCCGGCAGGGGTCGAGATCAAGGTCGTCGATCTCGATCGCGGGCGCGACGCCAAGCCCTGACCCCCCGATTCCCGACTCGACACCCGAGAGCATGCACTTCGAGATTCTGGCGCGTGACGCCGGCGCCCGCCGCGGCCGCCTGACGACGGCGCGCGGCGAGATCGACACACCGGCGTTCATGCCGGTCGGCACCCTCGGTGCGGTCAAGGGATTGACGCCGCAGGAGCTCGAGGCGGCGGGAGCGCAGATCATGCTCGCGAACCTCTACCACCTCTCCCTCCGGCCGGGAATCGAGACCATCGCGCGTGCCGGCGGAGCGCACCGCTTCACCGGCTGGAACCGGCCGATCCTCACCGACAGCGGCGGCTTCCAGGTCTTTTCCCTGGCCGCGCTGCGCAAGGTGGACGAGCGCGGCGTGCGCTTTCGCAGCCATCTCGACGGCGCGCTCCTCGAGCTCACTCCGGAGAGCGTCGTCCTCGCGCAGGAGGCGATCGGCGTCGATATCGCCATGGTGCTCGACGAATGCCCGCCCTGGCCGGTGACCGAGCCGGTCGCGGCGGCGGCGCTCGCCCGGACGCTGCGCTGGGCGGAGCGCTCGGTCACCGCCCGGACGACCGCGGAGACGGCGCTCTTCGGCATCGTCCAGGGGAGCAGCTTTCGTTCCCTGCGCGAGGCCGGGGCGCAGGCGCTCGCCGCGCTCCCCTTCGACGGCTACGCCATCGGCGGGGTGAGCGTCGGCGAGCCGCTGGGACCCCGCCGCGCGGCGATCGAATGGACGGCGCCTCTCCTGCCGACGAATCGGCCGCGCTATCTCATGGGCGTCGGCACGATTCCCGACATGCTGCACGCGATGTCGCACGGCGTCGATCTCTTCGACTGCGTCCTGCCGGCACGCAACGGCCGGCACGGCCTTCTCTACACCCGCGGTGGGGCGCTCAGGATCAAGAACGCGCGTTTCCGGGACGACACGGGGCCGCTCGATCCGGAGTGCTCCTGCCCGGTCTGCAGCCGTCTTTCCCGGGGTTTCCTGCACCATCTCTTTCGCGCCGGCGAGCTCTCGGCCGCGGTCTTCGGGACCCTGCACAATCTGCGTGTTTTCCTTGACTTCATGGGGGAAGCAAGGGATGCTATTGCGGCTTTTCGGGTAGCGGACCTGGCCCGTAAGTGGACCAGTTGCTCCGCGGACGAACACCGATCCGAGAACCCTGTGGCGGAGGAGAGCCAATGACCGCGCTCGCGGCAGCGAGTGAGCGCGCGCATGGCGACGGCAAGTCGACAGTCAGTTGCTGCACGGAATTGATTCCGGGAGTCGAACGATGCAAATGATGGACATCATCCAGTCGCCGGGCGCATGGATCCAGCTCGCCCAGGCGCAGACTCAATCGCCGCTCGTCTCGTTGGTGCCGATCTTCCTCGTCTTCGGCATTTTCTATTTTCTGCTTCTGGCGCCGATGCGCAAGCGACAGAAGGCCCTGCAGAAGGTCGTCGAGGGCTTGAAGCGCGGCGACAAGGTGGTGACGAACGGCGGTCTCATCGGCGAAATCGCCGCCGTCGAGGACCGGATCGTCCATCTCAAGCTGGGTGAGAACGTCAAGGTGCGCGTGCTCAAGTCCGCCATCGCCGGCCTCGAGGGCACTGCGGAACCGGAGGTCATCAAGTGAACAAGGGAATGCTCATCAGGGGCGGCGTCATCCTCGGCCTCGCGGCTCTGTCCGTCTACGCCGCCTATCCGCCGAAGGAGAAGTTGAACCTCGGCCTCGACCTCCAGGGCGGCATCTACCTCGTGCTCAAGGTGGAGACCCAGGACGCCGTGCGCGCCGAGACCGACAAGGACATGGAGATCCTGCGCCGCGAGATCGCCGACGGCGGCGTCTCCTCGGTCGCGACGTCGCGCACTTCCGACACCTCCTTCGACGTCACCGGCGTGGCGATCGAGCAGGAGGCCGTGCTCAACAAGGCCGCCAACGACTACCTCACGTCGCAGCGCTGGGACTGGCGGCGCGACGGCAGCCGTACCGCCTTCACCATGACGTCGATCAATGAACGGAACGTGCGGAATCTTGCGGTCGAACAGGCCAAGCTCACCATCGACAACCGGGTCAACCAGTACGGCGTCGCGGAGCCGAACATCGCGCGTCAGGGATCCGAGGGCGACCGCATCGTCGTCCAGCTTCCCGGTGTCGACGATCCGGAGCGCGTCAAGCGGCTGATCAAGAGCACCGCGTTCCTCGAGTTCCGGCTGACCGAGTACCCGCCTGCCGGCGGCTCGGGCCTGGCGACGCGCGAAGAGATCCTCAGCCGCTACGGCGGGGCACTTCCCGCCGACGTCGAGATCATCGCCCAGGACAAGCGCGACGATCAGGGCCGGGTCCTGGGTTCGAGCTTCTTCGCGGTGCAATCGCGGCGTGTGATCACCGGCCGCGACCTGAAGTCGGCCAACATGTCCACCGGGCAGTTCAACCAGCCGGTGGTCGCCTTTCACCTCACCGCCGACGGCGCCCGGATGTTCGGCGACGCGACCGGCGCCAACGTCGGGCGTGGACTGGCGATCATTCTCGACAACCGCATCGTCTCCGCGCCGGTGATCAACTCGCGCATCACGGACTCCGGCGTCATCGAGGGCAACTTCACCCAGCAGGAGGTGCAGGACCTCGTGACCACGCTGCGCTCGGGTGCGCTGCCGGCCGGCATCACCTATCTCGAGGACCGCACCGTCGGTCCGTCGCTGGGACAGGATTCGATCGACGCGAGCACGAAGGCGGGGCTCTACAGCCTCATCGGCGTCGTCCTGACGATGCTCATCGTCTACCGCTTCTCCGGTGTCAACGCGATCCTCGCCCTGGCCCTCAATACGCTGCTGCTGTTCGGCGCGCTGGCTTACTTCGGCGCCACGCTGACGTTGCCCGGCATCGCCGGCATCGTGCTTTCGATCGCCATGGCGGTCGACGCCAACGTCCTCATCTTCGAACGCATCAAGGAGGAGATGAAGGTCGGCAAGACCGTGCGTGCGGCGATCGACGGCGGGTTCAAGAATGCTCTGTCGTCGATCATGGACGCCAACATCACGACGCTGATCGCCGCCCTCTTCCTCTTCCAGTTCGGCACCGGACCTATCCGCGGCTTCGCGGTGACCCTCTCGGTGGGCATTCTGGGAACGCTCTTCTGCGCGATCTTCGTCAGCCGCTACCTCTTCGACCTCGTGTACACGCCGGCCCGCAAGTCGCAGTCGATATCGATCTAGAGCTACCCGCCCGGAACCGCAGACAGGAGCCAGGGAATGGATTTTCTTCGCAACACCCACATCGATTTCATGAAGTACCGGAAGTTCTGGATCAGTTTTTCGTTCCTGGTCATGGTGATCGGGGCGATCGCGGTCTTCTTCCTCGGCAAGCTGAACATGGGCATCGACTTCGTCGGCGGCACCCAGCTGACCCTGAAGTTCGCTGGCGAGCCGAACGTCCCCGAGATCCG
>JBDTQT010000036.1:0-20917 GCA_039932055.1 Thermoanaerobaculia bacterium | reverse complement strand
GATCTGCACCACGCGCATCGTCACCGGCGCCGGCGTGCCGCAGATCACCGCCATCCAGGAGTGCTCCCGCGCCGCCGCCGAGCGCGACATTCCGATCATCGCCGACGGCGGCATCAAGTTCTCCGGCGACCTGACCAAGGCGATCGCGGCAGGCTCCGGCGGGCTGATGATCGGCTCGCTCTTCGCCGGCACGGAAGAGAGCCCGGGTGAGACGATCCTCTACCAGGGCCGCACCTACAAGGCCTATCGCGGCATGGGCTCGCTCTCGGCGATGGCCCGCGGCAGCGCGGATCGCTACTTCCAGGAGGGCGAGGCGAGCCTCTCGAAGCTCGTCCCGGAGGGCATCGAGGGCATGGTGCCGCACAAGGGCAGCGTCCACTCGATGCTGCCCCAACTCACCGGCGGTCTGCGCGCCGGCATGGGACTCGCCGGTTGCGCAACCATCGACGAACTGCGCACCCGCGCCAAGTTCCTGCGTGTCACGGCGGCGGGCCTCAAGGAGAGCCACGCCCACGACGTGGTGATCACCAAAGAAGCCCCGAACTACTGGGTCGATCGCTGATCTCCTGATCGACTCTCGCCGGTTCAGCCGCCGGCGGGGCGCTCGTCAGGCGCCGGTCAGTGGCAGCCAGACGAGACCGACGCGCAGGAGCTCGACGTCGGCCTTCTTCGGCTTGAGCGCCCTTGCGGTCAGGGCAATCGCCTGCGGGTCGGCCCGCTGCTCGACCTCCGCGATCGCCGCCCCGAGCTCGGCGTTGAGGTCGGCGATGCGCGCCTGCACCGCTTCGACCCCTTCCTCGGCGAGGCCGACATCGCGCGACTCCTTCATCGATCGCGAGGCCGAGCGCGCCGAAGTCGCGGCGCGCGACAGGGTGGCTCCGGAGAGCTTGCGGCGGCCGAAGAAGGCGCCGGCGAGGGCACCCAGCACCGAAGCGGCGGTCGATATCTTCTGCGCGGTGGCCTGCGATTCCTGCTCCGCCACCTTGGCCTGCGCGCGGCGCATCCGTTCACCGAGGGCGGTGAACCGGGCGGCGAAGCGCTGCTTCACCTTGTCGACCTCGGCGTCGCGGCGCTGACGGGCGAGATCGGCGAGGCGCACTCGAAATGCCCCCTCGCTCTCCCCCGGCTTCGAACTCTCGCCGAGCTCCTTGCTCGAATAAACCGTCAGCTCCTCGGCGCGCGCCAGGAAGTCCTTGTACGACTTCGCCCAGCTCTCGTAGCTCTTCGCCCGCGTCGCTTCAGCGGGCAGTGCGGCGAAGCCGCTGGCGCCAGAGGGTACCGCCTCGGAAAGCTCGCCGGGTTCGATCGGCGCCGATTCTGCCCAGTCGACCAGCAGCGCCTCGCCGGCGGCGATTGGCAGAGCCCGTGCCACCTCGCGGGTGAAGCTCCAGCCGGCGTCGGGGCTCTGGAAGTGCACCCTCCCCTGCCCGAGAATCGCACCCGAATAGCCCTGCACCCGGCCCGGTGAGTGGCGAAAGAGCACCGGGATCTCCGCCGGTAGAATCGGCGGCGCGGCGCGGTTCTCCGCGCCGGCGGCGCTGAGCGTCGGGGCTGCCGACGCAGGCGTCGCCGGGCGAGTGGCCACGGCCGCACCGGCTGCACTGCCGCCATCGCCCTTGAGCTTGCGGATCTGATCGCGGGTGAGCGGCCCGGCGAGGTACGACATCGCCCAGCGGCTCTCGAAAAGGACCGGCTTCTCTTCGTGCACGTTGTGCAGCAGAAAGCGGCGCTGGCCGAGACCGGCGAGCAGGCGGGAGATCTCCTGCCGGTCGATTCCACCAGCGACGCCCTCGAGACCGTCGAGCACGCGCGCCAGATCGCGCTCGGTCTGCAGCCGTCCCAGAAGCCAGGTGCCGATGTTCGACAGCGCCTTGTAGTCGAGATCGACCGGATTCTGCGTCGCCAGGACGACGCCCAGCCCGAAGGCGCGCGCCTGCTTGAGCAGCGTCAGCATCGGCCTCTTCGACGGCGGGTTGGCGGTCGGCGGCAGGTAGCCGAAGATCTCGTCCATGTAAAGGATCGCGCGCAGGCTGCTTGTCCCCTGGCGGGTGCGCATCCAGGCGAGCGTCTGATTGAGCAACAGCGAGACGAAGAACATGCGCTCGGCATCCGACAGGTGTGCGATCGACAGCACCGCGACCTGGGGCCGGCCGTCGCTCGTATACAGGAGCTGCTGCACGTCGAGCGGCGTACCCTTCAACCAGACCTCGAAGCCGGGGGCGGCGAGCAGCGCGTTCACCGTCATCGCGAGCTCGAAGCGCTCCTTCGCCGGATAGAAGCTCTCGAGCGGCAGAACGCCCACCCTGTCGAGCGGCGGCTTCTGGATGTCGGCAATGAGCTGCGCCAGGTCGTAGCTCGCGCCGGCGCGCCAGGCGCGGTCGAAGAGCGACGAGATGAGGATGTGCTCGCGGCTGCGCAGCGGGTCGCCGGCGATGCCGACGAGACCCAGCAGACTCGTCGCCGTCGACTGCACACGGTCGCCGAAGAGCTCGGCGTCGTCCACCAGTTCGGGTGGTGGCGCGGCGAACGTCGCGAGGATCGAGATCGGCTCGCCGGCGTTGCTGCCCGGGGTGAAGATGCGGAAGCTCGCCGCCGCCTTGAGCCGCCGGATGCGGTCGCCGTCCTCGCCCCAGGAGGCGAGCCCCTTCTTCCACTTGGCGGCCTCCGCCGCGGCGTAGGCCGGCACGTCGAGGCCTTTCCGCCGCGCCTCCTCCTCCTGCACCCAGGGCGCGAAATCGGCCGGCGCAAGGTCGGGGAAGGTCAGCAGGAGATTGGTGAGGTCACCTTTGGGATCGATCACCAGCGCCGGCACGCCGTCGATCGCCGCCTCCTCGAGCAGGGCGATCCCCAGCCCCGTCTTGCCGCTCCCGGTCATGCCGAGGCAGACCGCATGCGTCACCAGATCGCGCGAGTCGTAGAGCAACGCCTCGTCGATCGTCGCACCCGTCGCCGCGTCGACCGGCTTGCCAAGATAGAACAGCCCGAGCTTCTCGAAATCCTGCATACCGACCCCCTGAAGAGAGTCGAATCCTACTCGATGGTCGGAGCGGGAATCGGCAGGCGCGGCGCTGCGGCGAACAGATGGCGATCGCGTCCCGGTGCGCGGCGGCAGCGTTGCCTCAGGCGGGAGACCATGTGCGGGGATCGAGCTCGGTCGGCAGCGGAGTGAGAATCTCCGGCGCCTCCGCGTTCAGGAAAACCAGGTCCTCGAGACGGATTCCGTAGCCATCGACGGGAGCTGGATCGTACAGGCCGGGCTCCAGCGTTAGCACGTCGCCGACCGCGAGCAACCCGTCCGCCTGCGCCTGCCGCTTGAAGCTCGGGTATTCGTGGAGCTCGAAGCCGACACCGTGCCCGAGGCCGTGGACGTAGCCCTGGAGCGTCCCGGGCTCGGAGAGCGGGGTCGCGTAGCCCTTCGCTGTGAAAGCCTCGCAGACCGCCACCTGCAGGTCCCAGCCGTGCGCCCCGGGTCGAGCGGCGGCGTGCGCCAGCGCGAGCGCCTCGCGGACCGCCGCGAAGGCCGCAGCGACCCGTTCCGGCGGTTCGCCGACGCAGAAAGTGCGGGTGCAGTCGGCGAACAGACCGCCGCGCGGGAAGAGATCGACCACCAGCGTCTCGCCGGCACGGAGGATCCGACTGGGGGTGCCGGAGCTGTGCGGCACGCCGCCCTCGCCGCCCGGCGCGACGATGTTGCCGCGCGGCTGTTCGAGTCCAGCGCCGGCGAAAATGCGCGCGACCTTGGCCTTGAGACGAGCCACGCGCAGCGGCTCGCCCTCGAGCTCCAGCGCGCTGTCGCGCACGCCCGCCGCTGCGAGCAGGCCGGCCACGGCGCGGATCGCTGCGCCGGTGACGCCGGCGACGCGGCGGATCTTCGCCAGCTCGGCCGCGGTCTTGTGCTTGCGGATCCGCAGCAGGGCGTCGCTCGCCGAGACGAAGCTCCAGCCCTCGCCGGCCAGCCGTTCGAGAACCTCGGCGGCGAGGCCGAGCGGCAGGCGCCCGGCGAGCGCGATCCGCCCCGGGCTGACCCCTGACCGCTGCAGCGCCTGGGCGAGAACGTTGGCGTGGAAAGCGCCGGTCTGCGGGGTATCCCGCGCCCAGCGCGCGACGTCGAGATCCTCCGGAGAGAGGAGGTCGAGACCGGTCGCGGCGGCCTCGTCGCGCTCCATCGGCGTCAGATAGCCCAGCCGCGGAGGCTCCCCCGGCAGAACGACGACGAGCGCCTCGCCGAGCTTCGCAGGGTGGACGAAGAAGGCGCGCTCGGGATCGTCGCCGGCCGCCGAGAGCAGCACGAGCGCCTTGGCGTCGAGCTCGCCGAGCAGCAGCGCGAAGCCGGCCGAGCGCCGATCCCGATCGCCGTTCAAGTCAGTCGGTCAGATGTGCTCGGCGACGAGATTCTTGAACATCGCCTTCGGCATCGCGCCGGCGGCGCGCTCGACGACCTCGCCGTTCTTGAACAGGACGAAGGCCGGGATGCTCGAGATGCGAAACTGCATGGCGAGCTCCTGGTTCTCGTCGACGTTGACCTTGGCGATACGCAGCTTGCCGTCGAGCTCCTCGGCGAGCTCGTCGAGCAGCGGCGCCACCATGCGGCACGGGCCGCACCAGCTGGCCCAGAAATCGATCAGAACCGGCTTGTCGGACTTCAAGACGGCGGACTGGAAATTCTGCTGGTCGACCGTCAGGATCTTGCTGCTGGCCATTGCTTTGTTCCCTTTCTGTTGAAATGCACTTCCCCTCTCGGGGCCTTCAGCGATCGCGGATCGGGTCGCCCGAACCGGTGTCTTCATGAGAACGTCGGAGAAGCGAAAAGTATTCTCGGGCTGCCTGGACGTCACGGCCGATCTGGGCCGAAAGCGCCACCACCGACGGGAAGAGCATCTCATCCCGCAGCCGCTTGTGGAAGAAGAGCTCGATGCGCTCGCCGTAGACCTCCCGGTCGAAGTCCAGGATATGGCTTTCCACCGTCGGCGGGCGGCTGCCGGGAACGGTCGGCCGGCGGCCGATATTGGTCACCGAAGCGAAACGCCGGGTGGCCTCCGGGTCGGAGAAGAACCGCACTTGCGAGGCGTAAACCCCTTCCAACGGAAGGAGTTCGCCCTCGGCGCGGAGGTTCACCGTGGGCCAGCCGAGGCGTCGGCCCAGGCGGTCCCCTTCGACGATCGTCCCGGTCAGGCCGTAGGGCCGACCGAGGAGCTCGGCGGCCTCCTCCACCCCCCCCAGGGAGAGTGCCCGCCGGATCCGGGTGGACGAGACCGGATCTCCCCCGGAACGCTCCTCTTCCAGGCCGAAAACGGCGAATCCGAGCTCGCCGCCGAGCCGGGAAAGCAGTCCCAGGTCGCCCTCGCGATTCCTGCCGAAGGCGAACTGGCGGCCGACATAGAGCTCCCGCACGCCCAGCCTGCCATGCAGGAAGTCGCGCACGAACGCCTCGGCGCGGGTGGCCGCGAAAGCGGCGGTGAACGGGATGACCGCCATGAAGTCGATCCCGGCGGCAGCGAGCAGGAGGCTCTTCTGCTCGCGGGTGAGGAGCGCCGTGGGTGCCTGCGCCGGCGCGAGAACGCTCAGCGGATGGGGCTCGAACGTCACCAACACCGCCGGCAGCCCCAGAGCGCGGGCCCGCTTCGTCAGCCGCTCGAGCACCGTGCGTTGACCGCGATGGATGCCGTCGTAGTTGCCGATCGTCACGACCGCTGGGCGTGGCAGCTCGCAGGGGCCCAGCGCGTCGGCGACGACCTGCATCGAGCTCAGGCTACCGCGGCCGAGATCTCGACTCCCGGGGTGTCCACCGGTCCGACGATCCGGCCGACCAGATCGCTGGCGAAGGCATCGGTGATCTCGACCCGGGCGAACGTACCGGCCGGCGCCGAGCCGTCGTTGATCAGCAGTCGGCCATCGATCTCCGGCGCCATTCCGTGGTGACGGCCCTCGAGGAGGTGCTCGGTCTCCGGCGAGACCCCTTCTACCAGGACGTCGAAGGTCCGCCCGATCAGAGCCTTGCGGCGCGCCAGAGCGATCGGTTTCTGCGCCGCGAGCAGGCGCCGGTGGCGCCGGCGGGCGACTGCTGCCGGAACGGGATCGGCGAGCTCCGCCGCCGGCGTCCCCGGCTCCGGGCTGTAGACGAACGCCCCGAGGTGGTCGAACTGGCTGCGGCGGACGAAGTCGAGAAGGTGGTCGAAGTGCTCCTCGGTCTCGCCCGGGAAACCGACGATGAAGGTTGTGCGGAGGAAGATGTCCGGAGCGAGCGCGCGGGCCCGCTCGAGCAGGCGGGCGTAGCGCTCGGCGCTGCCGCCGCGGCGCATCGCCTTCAACATGTCGGGGTGGCTGTGCTGGAGCGGCATGTCGACGTACGACACCAGGCGTTCCTCCTGCCCCATCAGCTGCAGCAGTTGCTCGTCGAGCGTCGTCGGGTAGGCGTAGAGAAAGCGGATCCACTTGAAGCCGGTCGAGCCAAGGAGCGCCTCCGCCAACCGGGTGAGGCCGTGCTTGCCGTACTCGAGATCCTCGCCGTAGCGCGTCGTGTCCTGGGCGATGAGGCAGAGCTCGCCGATCCCCTGCCCCTCGAGCTGTCGCGCCTCGTTCACCAGACTCTCGATCGTCCGGCTGCGGAAGCGACCGCGCCAGAGCGGAATCGCGCAGAAGGTGCACGGGTTATTGCAGCCTTCGGCGACCTTCAGATAGGCATAGCCGCGGGTGGTCAGCATCCGCGGCGCGGTGTGGTCGAAGACCATGTGCGAGGGCGAAGGCGGCGGCGCGGCGCCGCCGAGGGTGACGACCCTGTCGACATCGAGGAGCGCGTCGAGGGAGATGAAACCGTCGATCTCGGGAATGTCGCGCTGCAACTCCTCGCCGAATCGGTTCACCATGCAGCCGGCGACCAGCAGCTTGCGAACCCCTTTACCCTTGCGCGCCGCCACCTCGAGGATGGCGTCGATCGACTCGCGCTTGGCATCGTCGATGAAGGCGCAGGTATTGACGATGACCGTCTCGGCGCCTTCCATGTCCGGCGTGATGGCATGGCCGCGGCGCGCCAGTTCGCCGAGCAGAATTTCGCTGTCGACGCGGTTCTTGGCGCAGCCGAGGCTGATCAGACCGACACTGGAAGGAGTACTGGAGGCCGCCACAATCGGCCTAGTCTAGCAAAGGCGCCCATCTCGAGGGCGCCGACGACTCAGCGAACCAGTTGATGGCTTGGCGACGAAGTGAGCGCCATGCGGCGCAGGATCCAGCTCACCAGCCGCTCCGGCGAGGCGAGGCGGCTCATGCCGAATTCGGTCGGCAGGCGCGGCGGCTCCATCAGATTCAGCGCCCGAAAGACCGCGTAGGTGAAGTTCTGCTGCACGCTGTCCTGCTTGCGGTCGGCGAACATCGCCCTGAGCGACTCGAGCTGCTCGCCGAGAAGCGACTCGATGCCGGAAAGGTCGACCTCCGGGGTCGCGACGCGCTTCGGGACGACGGTCCGCTTCGGTGCCCGCCGGTCGACCCCGAGCATCGAAGAGCGCAGCGCCTCGAGCTCCGCCAGCACCGGATCGACGGTCGCGGGCTTCACGCGATCGACCTCGCCATCGAGCAGCAGCGGCATACCGGCGCAGTTCGCCTGGTGAACGCGCGGATCCTGCACGATCCAACCGAGCTGGGTCATCTCCAGCCCGGCGGAGACGTTCTCGGCGATGTTGCGCACGAACGGGTCGATCGCCGAGCGCCCGCTCTCCTCGACGCCGTTGAACATGTTGAGCACGTAATGGATCCGGAAGTCCTGGATCACCCACTCGAGCACGCGCATCAACGGCTGGTCGCCGAAGAGCTCCTTGAGCTCGCGCAGGACGACGTCGAGGTTCTGCACCCGGTCGTCGTAGACGTCCTCGGCCTGGTCGAGCAGGTCGTGAATGAGGTCGCGCCCGTCGGCAAGCCCCGGCAGGTTGAAGACCTCGGAGGTGGGAGCGAAGATCAGCCGCAGGGTGCGGAAGAGGATCGCCTTGACGATGTCCGAGGCGGCGAGCGTCGCCTGCGGCAGGTTCGGCGTCACCACCAGCAGGCCGGAGTTGGTGTACGGCAGGAAGTCGAGGACGTTGGCGTCAAGTCCGGCGCGCAGGTCGAGCACGACGTAGTCGACCGGCAGGGTGTTCACCGCTTCCGACAGCCGGCGGCGGAACTCGGCGCCGGGGTTCCCCAACTCCTCGATGAAGTGCTTCGGCCCGGCGACGAAGCCGAACTTGCGATACTGCCCGCTGCGATCGAAGGCGGCGTCGAGGCGGGTGACACAGTCGGCGAGCGCCGCCCCCTTGCGATGAAAGTGATACAAGTCCTTGCCGACCGGCGCGGCGATCGAACTTCGCACCGACGAGGTCCCCGTATCGAGATCGACCAGAACAGTCGGCGCAAATCGCGACAGTGCCAGAGCGAAATTGACCGCGAATGTCGTCTTGCCGACCCCGCCTTTGCCGGAGGCGACAGGTATGATTCGCTTGGGCACCGCCGAGAAGCTTATCCCCGGCCGCCGAAACCGGCCAGACTGTGCCGCCGTAGATCCGATCCGAGGACGAACCGACGATGCCGCGACGCATCTTTGGCGCCGCGGTGCCGCCGCGCTTCGCCGGCCTGAACCCAGCGCTCGAGCGCTTCCGCATCGCCGTCGGCCGGCGGAGTCGATCCAGGGCTAGGCGGGCTCGGGCAGGGCGAGCAGCACCTTGCCCAGGGGGCCCTCGTGCTCGAGGTAGGCGTAGGCCTGCGCGGCTTCGGCGAGCGGGAAGATGCGGTCGACGACCGGCCGCAGGCGGCCGTCGGCGAGGCGTGGCAAGCCCCAGGCGGAGAAGCCCCGCACCAGCTCGGCCTTCTCCTCCAACGGCCGCGCCCGCAGCACCGAACCGACGATCCGCAGCCGCTGTCGCAGGACGACGCCGAGATCGAGCTGCGCCTTGCGCCCGGCGGTGAGTCCGACCAGCACCAGGCGTCCGCGCTCGGCCATGCACTCGAGTGTCGGCGGCAGCCACTCCCCCGCCACCAGATCGAGCACGAGATCGACTCCCCTGCCGTCCGCGATCTCGCGCACCCGTCGCGGATAGTCGGTATCGAGCGCGACCATCTGCTCGACGCCGAGGTCGCGCAGGCGCTCGAGACGTTCGACCGAGCGCGCCGCCGCGATGACCCTGCCGCCGAGCTCGCGGATCATCTGCACCGCGAAGGTGCCGATCCCCGAGGTCGCACCGGTGACGAGCACGGTCTCGCCGGGCTGGAGCCCACCTTCGACCACGAGATTGGTCCACGCCGTGAGCGCCGCCTCGGGAATCGCCGCCGCCGCCTCGAGCGTGAGCTTCGCCGGCACCGGCATCAGCTGACCGGCGGGAACCGCAACCTCCTCCGCCTGGCCGCCGCCGGCGAGGAGCGCCATCACACGATCGCCGACGCGGACTCCCCGCACTCCTGGCCCGAGCTCCTGCACGAGTCCGGAACACTCGAGCCCCGGCACGGAGCTCGATCCAGGCGGCGGCGGATACTGGCCGCGCATCTGCAGGAGGTCGGCACGGTTCAGCCCGGCGGCCGCGACGCGAAGCCGCACCTCGCCGGGGCCCGGAACCGGCGCCGGCACCTCACCGACGGCGATCGCGCCGGAGATCTCGAGACGCCAGGGGAGGACCGCTTGCATGCTGCTCCTCAACCCACGCTGACGGTCGGACGCTCCGCGGCCGTCGCAGCCGGCGCCGAGGGGCGCACCGCGGCGGCTACGGGAATCGCAGGCTGGCGATGATGCTCGTCGATCGACAGGGTTCCCTCGTGCAGCCAGTCGTGCCTGCCGTCCAGCACGGCGAGACCGGCCCTGTACTTCCTGGCGTCGTCGTTGTGCCAGAGATCGCCGAAGAGCTTCGCGACTTTGCGCCGGCTGGAACGGCAGAAGAGGTCGGCGAGGTCGCCGGCCTCGGCGGCCCTGGCGTCTCGCTTGCGCCGCAGCGCCTCGGCACGCGACACCGCCGCCGCCATCGCGAAGAGCTCGTCAGCAATGTCGACCAGCCGGAAGAGGAACCCCTGCTTGAACTGCAGCTTCGCCTGGTACACGGTCATGCCGTGAAAGACCTGGCGGGCGAGCTTGCGCGAAGTGCGCTCGATGAAACGCAGGTGCGTCGCGAGCGCGCCGAACTCCGCATAGCGCGGGAACCTCCCCCAGCCGAGCCAGCGGCTCGGATACCACCAGGAGTAGAAGCCGGCGGCACGCAGTAAGGACTTGACCTTGGCGCCGAACGACTTCTCCGGATCGATCAGATCGCCGGCGACCTGCAGGTGCTTGTCGACCGCCTCGCGCGCCATGAAGAGATGCATGATTTCGGAGGAGCCCTCGAAGATCCGGTTGATGCGATAGTCGCGGAAGATCTGCTCGACGGCGATCGGCTTCTCGCCGCGCGCCGCCAGCGACTGCGCGGTCTCGTAGCCGCGGCCGCCGCGGATTTGCATGGTGTCGTCGACGATCTCCCAGGTACGCTCGGTGTTCCAGAGCTTCGCCGCCGCCGCTTCGAGGCGGATATCGTAGCCGCCGCGGTCGGCCATCTGGCAGGAAAGCTCGGTCATCGCCTCCATGGCGAAGGTGACCGCGGCCATGTCCGCCAGCTTGTGCGTGATCGCCTCGTGCTTGCCGACCGGCCGCCCCCACTGCACTCGCCCCGCCGCCCAGGTGCGGCAGATCTCGAGGCACAGCTTGGCGCAGCCGAGCGAGCCCGCCGGAATCGCCAGACGGCCGGTGTTGAGCGTAGTGAGGGCGATTTTCAACCCCTTGCCCTCGCCGCCGATCCGGTTTTCCACCGGCACCCGGACGTTCGTGAACGAGATCACCGCGTTGGCGAGCGCCCGAAGACCCATGAAGTGGCAGCGGTGCTCGACCTTCACTCCGGGCGAGCTCATCTCGACGACGAACGCCGTGATCTTCTTGTCGGTCGGTGGATGGGCACCGCGCGCCATCACCACCAGGAGCGACGCGATCGTACCGTTGGTGCACCAGAGCTTGTTGCCGTTCAGGATGTAGTGCGTGCCGTCCGGCGAGAGCTCGGCGGTGGTCGCGAGCCGGGCCGGGTCGGAGCCGACGTCGGCCTCGGTGAGGGCGAAGCCCGAGATCTCACCCGCGGCGCAACGCGGCAGGAAGCGGCGCTTCTGCTCCTCGGTACCGAAATAGAGCAGCGGCGTCGGCACACCGATCGACTGGTGGGCCGACAGCAGGGCTTCGACGTTGCCGTCGACGCTCCCCAGCAGTTCCATCAGCTTCGAATACTCGAGCATGCTGAAGCCAAGGCCACCGTACTCTTTCGGGATCTTCAGCCCAAAGGCGCCGAGCTTGCGCAGGCCGTCGACAACGTGCGGCGGATATTCGCCCGTGGCGTCGATCGTCTCTGGGTCGACCGCGGTGACGAGAAACTCGCGGAACGCGTCGTAGAAGGCAGCGAACTCCGGCCGCTCGCGCTCCGTCAGGGGGTAGGGGTGAACGAGATCGAGGCGGAAATTGCCGAGGAAGAGCTCTTTCATGAAACTCGGGCTCTTCCAGTCGCTCTCGCGCGCGGCCTCGGCGACCTTGCGCGCATCCTGTTCGCTGACTTGCCGGGGGGCGGAGGCGGTCGTCGCAGCCATGGGTCGTCTCCCTCGCGGCCAATGCCGCAGTGCGGCTATATTTTACCGCGAAGCGGCATTTTTGTCGCGCTGCGGCGCAGCCAGATCTGCGGCGACTTTCCGCGCGCCGGGCCAGAGCGTCACGGCGACGCCCGCGAGCACCACGCCGCCGCCGGCGAGGAGGCGCCAGGTCACCGGCTCGTGGAACGCCAGCCAGCCGACGAGAACAGCGCAGACCGGCACGGTGTAGGAGATCAGCGAGGCCGCCAACGCCGACCGCCGGGCGAGGAGCCAGAAGTAGAGCGTGAAGGTCAGGGAGGAGCCGAAGAGCGCCAGATAGAGAGTCGCGAGCCAGGAATTCGGCGCCACCGCCGGTGACAACACGGGACGTCCCCGTTCGACGAGCAGCGCCAGCATCCCCATCGCCCCGCCGGTCATCAGCATCGGCACGCCGGCGATCGAAAAGGGCGAGATCCCCCTCCCCCAACGCTTGACGGAAACGCTGCCCACCGCCGAAACGAAGGGCGCCAGCAGAAAAATCAGCGCGGCAAAGAGGACCTGGGCCCCGCCGAGCTTGTCGAAGTCCTCCGAGAAGACGATCGCCACCCCGACGAAGCCGAGCAGAACGCCGCCGAGGCTCCGCCCCCCACCGCGCTCACCAGGGAGAAGAAAGTAGCCGAGGCAGACGACCCACAGCGGCAGGGTGGCAAAAAGGATCGCCGCGAGGCCGGAGGGAACCCACTGCTCCCCCCAGTAGACGATGCCGTAGGACCCGGCAAAGGTCGTTGCGGCGTTGATCAGCCAGAGCCGCGCCTCGCCGGGGAGGCGGCCGAACCGCACGCCGCGCAGCTTCCCGATCGTCACCAGCACGAGTCCGGCGAAAGCGAAACGGATCGCCACGCCGGTGACCGGTGGAATGCCCTCGAGGCCGATGCGGATCGCCGCCCAGGTCGTGCCCCAGATGACGGTCAGCACGGCGAAAACCGCGATCTCCTTCCAAGTGACGCGCATCGGAGGACTCTACCTCCGGGCGGACTGGCGGCAGCGAAAGGAGGAGAGAATAGCCGGATGAACGACAACGCCGGTTTCCTGCAGCCGCTCCTCGGCCAGGCTCTGCCCTGGCTCTATGTCGACTCGCGCTGGTGGACAGTCTTCGGCCTGCTCGGCAACGCGCTCTTCTCCAGCCGCTTCATCATCCAATGGCTGCACTCGGAAAAACGCAAGGAGCTGGTGGTGCCACCGATCTTCTGGCACCTCTCGTTCTGGGGCAGTGCGTTCTCACTGATCTACGCCTTCCACATCGATAAACTACCGATCCTGCTCTCGTTCGCCTTCCTGCCGTTCCTCTACGCCCGCAACCTGATCCTGCTGCGCCGAGGTCCTGCGGCTGGACAGGCGGACTGACCGGGAACGCTCAGGGGTAGATCTTGTAGAGCATTCGCGGATAGGGGATGGTCTCGCGGACGTGGTCGAGCTTGCACATCCAGGCGACGAAGCGCTCGAGGCCCATGCCGAAACCGGAGTGCGGGCAACTGCCGTACTTGCGGACGTCGAGGTACCACTGGAAGGCCTCGACCGGCAGGTTGTGCTCGCGGATCCGCTGCAAAAGGAAGTCGTGATCGTGAATGCGCTGGCTGCCGCCGATGATCTCGCCGTAGCCCTCGGGCGCGAGGATGTCGAGGCCGAGCACGACTTTCGGATTCTCTGGGTCGGGCTGCATATAGAACGCCTTGAAGGCGGTCGGGAAGCGGCTCACCATCAAGGGCTTGTCGAAGTCGGCGGCAACCAGGGTCTCTTCGTCGGCGCCGAAGTCGTCGCCCCAGACGATCGGATTGCCCTTGGCGTTCAGGCGCTCGATCGCCTCGGTGTAGGTGATGCGCGGGAACGGCGGCACCACCGCTTCGAGGAGCTTCGTGTCGCGCTCGAGAACTCTAAGGTCTTCGCCGCAGCGGTCGAGGACGCGCGCGACCAGCGCAGAGACGAACTCCTCGGCCAGATTGCACAGGCCGTCGAACTCGAGGAAGGCGACCTCGGGCTCGACCATCCAGAACTCCATCAGGTGCCGGCGAGTCTTCGACTTCTCCGCCCTGAAGGTCGGGCCGAAACAGTAGACCCGGCCGAAAGCCGAGATCGCCGGCTCGAGATACAGCTGCCCCGACTGGGTGAGGAACGCCTTGTCGCCGAAGTAGTCGGTCTCGAACAGGGTCGAGGTGCCTTCACAAGCCGCCGGGGTCAGGATCGGCGAATCGATGCGCACGAAATCGCGACTGTGGAAGAAGTCGTGGATCCCCTGCTCGACCTCGCTGCGCACCTTGAGCGCCGCGCGCTGCCGGCTGGAGCGCAGCCAGAGGTGGCGATTCTCCATCAGGAAAGCGACACCGTGGTCCTTCGGGGTGATCGGAAAATCCTCGGTCAGGTGGTCGACGCCGAAGTCGGAGAGCTGGATCTCGACGCCGGAGGGGGACCGCCTGTCCACCTTGACCGTTCCCGTCAGGTGGACGGTGGACTCCTGCGTCGCGCGCTCGACGTCGGCCCATGCCTGCTCGGAGATTTCGGCCCGGCTGGCCACCGCCTGTACGACGCCACTGCCGTCGCGGACCTGGAGGAAGCCGATCTTGCCGCTCGAGCGCTTCTGCACGATCCAGCCGCGCAACGTGACGCTCTCGCCGATATGGTTCTTCAGACGCTGGATGTTGGGTGCCAGGGTAGTCATGGAACCGGTCATTGTAGAAACCGGGAGGCGGACCGGTCAACTTGACGCGTTCTCGGCGGGCTCCGCTCGCTCGGCTGGCTCCGGTGGCTCTGGTGGCTCTACTGGTGGCGGCGAATCTCCCGGAAGCACGTCGAGCATCGCCAGCGCGCCGCCGGCCGCGGCCTGCTCTGCGCCCTTCTTGGTGCGGCCGATGCCGCGCCCGGCGAGACCGCCGCGGATGTGCACCTCGACGGTGAAGACCTTGTCGTGGTCCGGTCCGCCCTCCTCCACGACGCGGTATACCGGCAGAGGCCAGCCGCGCGCCTGAACATGCTCCTGCAGGGTCGTCTTGGGATCGACCGCGCGCTGCTCCAGCGGCAGCTCGCTGGCGCTCTCGAGAAACTGCCGCACGACCCGGCGAGCCGTCTCGAAGCCGGCGTCGAGGTAGACCGCGCCGAACAGCGCCTCGAGCACGTCGGCGAGCAGCGACGCCTTGAGGCGCCCCCCCGAGCGCTCCTCGCCCGCTCCGAGCCGCAGCCCCACGCCAAGCTCGATCTTCCCGGCATAGCTCGCCAGGGCGTCCTCGCTCACCAGCATCGACTTGCGCAGCGAGAGCTCGCCTTCGGCGCGGCCGGCGTGGAGCTCGAACAGCCAGTCCGCGGTCACCAAACCGAGGACGGCGTCGCCGAGAAACTCGAGCCGTTCGTAGTGCGGCACGCCGCCGGCCTCGTTCGCCCAGGAGCGATGGGTCAGGGCGTCGTTCAGAAGCTCCCGGCTGCGGAACTGATGTCCGAACCGGGTTTCGAGAGCCGCCAGAACTTCGCCGCGATCTGCCACGACTCCGATTGTAGGCCCGATTCGAGGTCAGCGCCGCCCGAAACGCCGCTCGAGGTCGACGTCGGTGAGCTGCAGGACGACCGGGCGGCCGTGGGGGCAGGCGTAGGGGTTCTCGGCGGCAAAGAGCTCGGAGACCATCGCCTCGAGCTTCTCCGGCCCCAGCGCGTCGTGCATCTTGACCGCCGCTTTGCAAGCGAGCGAGGCGGCGAAGTCGTCCAGGATCCGCTGGCCGAGGTTCTCGGGCGAGGCCTCGCTGTCGGCCGCCAGGCGCAGCAGCAGCGCTTCCCCTTCGGCCGGAGAGAGCACCGCCGGCGTCGCGGCGACCGCCAGCGACCCGCCCGAGAGCTCGGAGATCTCGAAGCCGGCCGGTTCGAGCGCCGGCGCGAGCTCGACGAGCCGCATCCGCTCGCCACGCGAGAGCTCGAGCACGAGCGGCGCAACCAGGCGCTGCGCGGCGGCGCGCTCTCCCGCCAGCGAGCGCCGGAAACGCTCGTAAAGGATGCGCTCATGAGCGACGTGCTGGTCGATGAGGTAGAGCCCGTCGGGCCCTTCGAGCAGGATGAGCGCCCCCTTGTACTGCCCCAGCAGCCGGAAGCGGCGGATCTCCCGCCCGCGCCCCGAGAGCGGCACCGGCGCCCGGTCGAGCGGCGCGAGCGACAGCTCGGCCAGATGCAACGCCTGCTTGACCGTACCGGCGCTCTGCGGTTCGCCGGCGAGAGGGCCTTCGCGCACCTCACCCGAGAAGTCCGTGGAAGCCTGGAAGCTCCGGCCGCCAAATCCCTCCCAAGCGAAAGGCGCTTCGGGAAGGAAGGTCGTCGTGCGCAATGGCGCGGCCTCCTCGCCGCGCGCTCGCGCCAGCGCCAGGCGCAGCTGCTCCCCCAACCGGTCCATCAGCCGAGGATCGCGAAAGCGCACTTCTGCTTTCTGCGGATGGACGTTGACGTCCACATCGAAAGGCAAAAGCTCGATAAATAGAAAAAGCGAAGGAAACTCGTCGCTGCGCCACTCGTCGCGCACGGCGCGATAGAAGGTCGCGAGCACCGCGCGATCCCGCACGAGACGCCGGTTCACGAACACGAAGCTCCGACGAGCCCCACGCGACGTCGCCGGCGAGCCGACGAAGCCGTGGGCAAAGCGCTCCGAGCCCGCCAACGGCGCCTCGGAGTCATCTATCTTTACCAGCAGCTTTTCAAACGCCTCGCCAAACACCTCGCCAATACGACGGCGCAAGCCTTCCGACTCCGCGACGCCGCCAGAGGTCTGCGCGGAAGTCTCTAGCAGAAGCCGGTCTTCGCTGCGAACGCGAAAAGCGATGTCGGGCCGGGCGAGAACGTAGCCCTCGACGACTTCGACGCAACGCCGCAGCTCGGTCTCGCGAGACTTGAGAAACTTGCGCCGTGCCGGGACGTTGAAGAAGAGCGAGCGCACGTCGATCGTCGTGCCTTTCGTGCGCGCCACCGGCTCGACGGCGAGAATCCTTCCGCCCTCGAGCAGGACGCGTGTGCCCTCCCCCGGCGCCGTCGCGCTGGTGAGCTCGACCTTGGCGACCGCGGCGATCGTCGCCAGCGCCTCGCCGCGAAAACCCAGCGTCGCCACCTGCTCGAGGTCCGCCATCGAGGCGATCTTGCTGGTGGCATGGCGATCGAAGGCGAGAAGAGCGTCATCGCGGTCCATCCCGCTGCCGTCGTCGGCGATGCGAATGCGTTGCCGCCCACCCCCTTCGAGGTCGAGCTCGATCCGCGTCGCGCCGGCGTCGATGGCGTTCTCGACCAACTCCTTCACCACCGAAGCCGGCCGCTCCACCACCTCCCCGGCGGCGATCTGCGAGACCAGCCGGTCGGGAAGGATCTGAATGCGGGGCATGCAGGAGATCCTACTGGACCGTTCTTCGCCGGTCTCGGAAGGCCGCAGATCCCGGTGACCCATATTTACGGTAAACTGCCACCATGAAGACGACGATCGAGCTTCCCGATCCCCTCCTGCGCCAGGCCAAGGCCGCTGCCGCCGCCCGTGGCGAGTCGCTGCGCGAGCTTCTTTCGACCGCGCTGCGTTCGCACCTCGCCGGCTCGGGTCGCGGAAGAACGCGCGAGGAGGGCTGGCGGCAGGTCTTCGGCAAGGCGCCGGCGGCAGCCATCGCCGAGCTCGAGGAGGCGATGAACGAGTTCGAGAAGATCGATCCCGCGGACTGGCGTTGATTCTCGACACAAACGCGGTCTCCGCCCTCTTCTCCGGCGACGAGGCACTGGCGAAGCGGCTCGCCGGACAGGACCCGCTGCACCTGCCGGTGATCGTGATCGGCGAGTATCGCTACGGCCTCCTGCGCTCGCGGCACCGCAAGTCGATCGCCCAGCTCCTCGATACGCTGATCGCGGAGTCGATCGTCCTCACCGTCGACGCCGACACCGCGACGGCCTATGCCGCGATCCGCGACGAGCTGCGGCGGAAGGGCACGCCGATCCCCGAGAACGACCTCTGGATCGCCGCCCTCTCCCGCCAGCATGAGCTTCCTGTCGCCACCCGAGACGCCCACTTCGACCTCGTCCCCCGCCTCGCTCGCCTGAGCTGGTAGCGCCGAGCTACTTCGCTTGAACGCCGCGCTCCTTGAGCGCGGCCTGGGCCGCCGCCAGGCGGGCGATGGGGATGCGGAAGGGGGAGCAAGAGACGTAGTCGAGGCCGATTTTGTGGCAGAAGGCGATCGACTTGGGGTCGCCACCGTGCTCGCCGCAGATGCCGATCTCCATTCCGGGACGGGTCTTTCTCCCCAGCCCGACCGCCATCTGCATCAGCTTACCGACCCCCGGCTCGTCGATCGAGGCGAAGGGATTCTCCGGCAGGATTCCCTTCGCGAGGTACTCGAGGAGGAAACCCTTCTCGGCGTCGTCGCGCGAGATGCCGAAGGTCATCTGCGTCAGGTCGTTGGTGCCGAAAGAGAAGAACTGGGCGAACCGCGCGAGCTCGTCGGCGGTCAGGGCGGCGCGCGGGATCTCGATCATCGTGCCGAACTTGTAGGCCACCCGCCGACCGCGCTCGGTCATCACCTTCTCGGCCTCCTCCTCGAGCGCCTGCTGCTGGACCTCGAGCTCGCGCCAGTGCCCGGCTAGCGGGATCATCACTTCCGGGTGGACGTCGATCCCCTCGCTCGACGCCCGGCAGGCGGCTTCGAAAATCGCCCGCACCTGCATACGGGTGAGAGCCGCCATGTGAATTCCCAAACGCACGCCGCGCAGGCCGAGCATCGGGTTCGACTCCTGCAGGCGCTCGATTGCCGCCAGCACCTGACGCTTTTCGGCGAGGGCCGCCGGATCCGCGCCGGATTCTTCGAGCTTCTCGACCTCCATGGCGACCTGGAGATGGCCGGGAAGAAACTCATGCAGCGGCGGATCGATCAGCCGCACGATTACCGGCAGCCCATCCATCGCTTTGAACAGGCCGTAGAAGTCCTGCCGCTGATGCTGCAGAAGAGCCTCGAGACACTCGGCGACGACCTGCGGGTCGTCCTTGGCGAGGATCATCCGCTGAACCACCGGCATCCTCTCCGTCTCGAAGAACATGTGCTCGGTGCGGCAGAGGCCGATGCCCTGCCCACCGTATTCGCGCGCCCGCTCGGCGTCGGCCGGATAGTCGGCGTTCGCCCAGACCTGCAGGCGACGTTCGGTGTCGGCCCAGGAAAGAAGCTTCAGCAAATAGGGATCCTTGAGATCCGGCACGATCGTCGCGAGCTCGCCCGCGAACACCTCTCCCGAGGTACCGTCGATCGAGATCCAGTCGCCCTCGACAAATGTCCGCGAAGCGACCCGCATCGTGCGCGCCTCGAGGTCGATCTCGAGCTCCGCCACTCCGACGACCGCGGGCTTGCCGAACTGGCGGGCGACGAGTGCCGCATGACTGGTGCGTCCTCCGCGGCTCGTCAAGAGTCCTTTCGCCGCGAGCATTCCGTGCACATCGTCGGGCTTGGTCTCCGGGCGAACCATGATGACCGATCGCTCGGAGTCCTTGGCCCAGCGCTCGGCGACATCGGCATCGAATGCAATGACACCCACGGCTGCGCCTGGCGAGACGTTCAAACCACTGGCGATCCGATCCCCCGCCTCCGTTGCCCTCTTTACCGAGCTTCTATCCAGTTGGGGATGCAGGAAGAAATCGATCTGGTCGGGAGAAACGCGGAGCAGCGCCTGCTCGCGGGTGATCAGCCCCTCGTTCACCATGTCGACGGCGATGCGCACGGCGGCCTGGGCGGTGCGCTTGGCATCGCGCGTTTGCAGCATCCAGAGCTTGCCGCGCTCGATGGTAAATTCGACGTCCTGCATATCGCGATAATGGCGCTCGAGTTTGGCGGCGATCGCCTCGAACTCGGCATAGGCCGCCGGCATCTCGACTCGCAACTGTTCGATCGGCTTGGTCATGCGGACGCCGGCGACGACGTCTTCGCCCTGTGCGTTGGTGAGGTAATCGCCTTCGATTCCGGGCGCGCCGGAGGCCCCGCTGCGGGTCATGGCAACGCCCGTCGCCGAGTCGTTGCCGAGATTGCCGAACACCATGGTGCAGATGTTGACCGCCGTGCCGAGATCGTGCGCGATGCGGGCGGCATTGCGATAGTCGACCGCGCGACGGCCGTTCCAACTGCGGAAGACGGCCTCGGTGGCGAGGCGGATCTGCTCGCGGGGGTCCTGCGGGAACGGACGTCCCGCCAGGCGTTCGATGATCGCCTGAAACTCGACGGTGACCCGCCGCCAGTCGTCGGCACCGAGGTCGGAGTCGCTGTCGACTCCGGCGCGCTTCCTGGCCTCCGTCAGCACCTCTTCGAACGGTTCGTCGGCGATCTCCAGCACCACCGAGCCGAACATCTGTACCAGCCGGCGGTAACTGTCGAAGGCGAAGCGCGCGTCGCCGGTGAGACGTTGGAGACCCGCGGCGACCTCGTCGTTGAGGCCGATGTTGAGCACCGTGTCCATCATGCCCGGCATCGAGAAGCGCGCGCCCGAGCGGCAGGAGACCAGCAGCGGGTTCGCGGCGTCGCCGAAGCGCTTGCCGGTCATCCTCTCGAGCCGGGAAAGCGCGGCCAGCACCTCGTCCCAGAGGCCTTCCGGGAAGGTCCCGCCGCCTTCGAGATAGGCGTTGCAGCCGGCCGTGGTGACGGTGAAACCAGGTGGAACGGGAAGGCCCAACCGTGTCATGTCGGCCAGGTTCGCGCCCTTGCCGCCGAGCAGACCGCGGACCGCATCCCAGCTGCCCGCGGTCCTCTCGACGTCCGCCAACTGATCGAAGCCGTAGACCCACCTGTTCCCCATCGCGTGCTCTCCTTCGCGAAGCGCTCCGATCCGCCTTCCCGTCCGCTGCTCAACGATGCGAAACATCCTATCGCTGACGCTGCTCGAACTTTGACAGCCCCGGCCCGCGGCCGTGACCATCCAAAGAGGTGGCTCTCGAACCGCCGCCCGGGCCCCTTCGCGTCGCCGCCGTGGCGGGCAGGATCAGGCGATACACGAACATGAGGATTCCTTGCCGGGCGGCCTGATCGCGGCGCAGGTCTCGGCCCTCGGCATCGCCTTCGGCCTCGCCGCTCCGCCATGAGACGATATGAGCCCAATCACTTGCTTTCCACGCTCCGGAGGATCACATGCAGCGAGTCACGGGTATCGGCGGCATCTTTTTCAAGGCGAAGGACCCGGTCGCGCTGCGCGCCTGGTACAAGAAGCATCTCGGAATCGACGTCCAGGACTGGGGCGGCGCTGCCTTTCGCTGGACCGACGCCGCGGGAGCTCCGACGGCGGGCACGACGGCCTGGAACATCGCACCTGAAACCACCGA
>JBDTQT010000035.1:0-21410 GCA_039932055.1 Thermoanaerobaculia bacterium | reverse complement strand
GCGGCGTGGCTCCTCGACCGTTTCGCGGGGTTTCGAATCGTGACGATCTACCTCGCGAGCGTCCCCGAGGCACCCTTGCTGGAACAGTTCGGATTTCGCGAAGCCGAGCCCGGAGCGAATACTTGGCTGGTCGTTCCCAATGATGAGGGCGTGTTTCAAGGTGCGAGCGACCACGATGGCGTTCGATGCGTCCACCCCGTCCAGGTCTACCTTGACCTCCAGGAACACCCAGAGCGGGCCAAGGAAGCGGCCGAGCAACTGCGCAAGAATCTGCTGAGGTGGAAGAGCGATGACTGAAAAGCCTGCGACGGCAGGTGGGTATCGCGGGGAGCATCTCGCACTCGTTCGTGGGACCTGCCTCTATCTCGCCACCAAGCTGGGTGACCTCATGGACGACCTCGTCGTGGTCGGCGGTCTGGTTCCGTCGCTACTCGTCGATCAGGGAAGAAGTGAGGCGGGCTTCGAACGACACGCTGGCACGATGGATCTCGACCTTGGCCTGAAAGCCGCGCTCCTCAACCGCGGCAGATATCGGGAGATCTCCGACCGCCTGCGACGATGCGGGTTCGCCCCGGACGAGAACGCCGCCGGGAACCCGACACGCCAGCGATGGAAGATCGAGAAGCGGGAGAAGGTGACCATCGACTTCCTGATGCCGCCGACGTCGCCGGAAGAGCGCGGCGGCTCGCTCCGCGACCTCGAACCGGACTTCGCTGCCGTGGTCGCACCCGGACTGGATCTGGCGTTCAGGGACCGCGTTCGCATCATGCTCTCGGGCCAGACGATCGCCGGCGAAGATGCGACCCGCGAGATCTGGGTCTGCGGCGCCGGGGCCTTCGTCGTTCTGAAGGCCTTGGCGTTCGACCTCCGGGGCGAGAATAAGGATGCCTACGACCTCTTCTACGTCTTGCGCAACTACGGCGCCAGCCCCGAAGGCGTCGTCGAGCACCTGAGGCCGCTCCTCGACGACGAAAACACCACGAGGGCGATCGAGATCCTGCGGCGCGACTTCCTGAGCGAGAACGGCGTGGGTCCCCGCCGCGTCGCGGAGTTTCGGACCGGCGGGTCGGACGATTCGACCCAAGCGGACGTCGTCGGCTTCGTTGGAGATCTCCTTCGACGGCTCGGAGTTTCGAAGTAGAGGGGTCCAACGGCGAGGAGACTGCGCGGAAGTCAACCCGCGGTTGACTCTTGTGCAGGCTGTCGTCTCACATGGGTCGGCGAGGGTCGAAGCAACAAGCCGACCGTCGTGCTCTCCAACCCTACCTCCGGGTAATAGTCGATGACGCTTCGCAGGTAGCCGAGGAACCGTTTCTTGAAGTGTCGCGGGTTTGTGTACCTCGACCCGAACTGGAGCGCCAGCGACGCCCAGGGAATCGTGACCGGCCGGCGGAGACGGAAGAACCGCCAGGTCAGCCAGACGTAGACGTCGATCTCGAACGGCGACCGCAATGCGCACAGGACCCGCAGGTCGAGCGGGACCGGCGCTTCGGTCGCCTCTCGGAAGAATCGGTCCGAGAGCAGGACGTGCGACCCCCAGGTCGCCTCGCCCTTCCCGGGTCCGGGGTCCCACTACCGTGCCCGGCCCAGGCGCCACGACGCCCGCGGAGAGTCGGTCGCTCGTTGGGACGTGCTCGAGTTTCTCGCCCGGGTGCTCGATCACCTGCCCGATCCGGGCCAGCAGCTCCTGCGCTGCTGGGGCTGGCATAGCAACGCCGCGCGGCGGCGCCGCCAGCGCCAGCGAGGCGAATCGAGCGCCAAGCCCGGCGCAGTCACCGATCCCCACGACGTCGAGGGCCGGCAGCGTCGGCTCACCCGGTCCCAGCTCATCCGCAAGGTCTACGAGATCGATCCCGCTGCTTTGCCCTTACTGTGGCGCGACGATGCGCATCGTCGCCTTCCTCATCGACTTCGCCTCACTGCGCCGCCTCCTCGCCCACCTCGGCTTCGCGCCCCAGCAGCCCGAGCCCCTCGCCCAGTCGCCGCCTGTCGAGGCGGAGCTCTGCTTCGCCAACGCCTGATCCGGGGTCGTTTGGGGTTCACGTCGAATGGGTCCCCCGGCCTCGCGCGCTGCACCGCCCTCCGTCCAGTCGGGCCTGCCGACAGCGAACAGCCATCGTCTCTCGGCGGAGCCGCACGCGACCGACTCTGAAGGCGACCCTATCGGTTCGAAGGCACCTCCTGGGACCCCCGAAGGGGACCGCACCTACGTTCTGACCACGGGCCCCGAGACTTGCCGCGAAAAGCAATTTCCTACGCGATACCACGCGAAACGCCGAGAGAAGGCCGCCCCGTCTCCAACCGCGCTATGGCCAGAGCGGAGCCCCCCGCCTACCCCACCGAAACCGACAACCGCCGCGCCACCGAGCCGGTCGAGGTCCTCACCGATGCCGCCGCCCGGAAGTGCGCGCCCTGGCAACGATCGCCGGCGTCGGCCCCCTGGGACGCCATCGTCCAATCCGGCGGCAAGCTGCGCCCCGATCTCGCCCTGCGCTGCTACGCCAACGAAGACGACTACGCCGGCCTCTACGCCTACGAGCGCGAAGGCGACCATCCGTTCGCGGACTATGCGGCGAACGGGTCGGTGAGGGAGGGGTTCGAGTTTGTGATGGCGAGCCTGTGGGCCTGCTGAAATCTCCCCACCATGGCTCGTTCCATCGCCGACTCGTCGCCGCATCTCAGAGACTCGAAGGACCGCCGACGGCGGCCTCATCATCGCGGTCGCAACATCGCCCGAAGAACCGACGCTCCGACGAGAAAGTCTTGACCACCCAGTCGGCGGCTTCAAACTGTGCCTGGGTCTCCGCCATGTTCATTTCGCGGACCGTCCGGATTCCGAGGAGATTCCGCAGCACCCGCCCCGCGATCCCGGCTCGGACTCCGCCTTGGCGCCCGAGGGGGCATAGCGCCTGCGCTCGTTCATGCCAGAGAAAGAAGAAGTATGCCGTCGTCATCTGGCAGCCCGCGCCAACCTCAGATCTCCTGCCGACACCCTCCGCGAGAAGGCGGCGCTCCGGGAAACTCCGCGGGTGAAAGCGCCAGCCAACCGGTTCTGTGCTTTACTGGGTCGCATGGCGAAAGTGCTCGCTGCATGGCTTCTGGTGGTGTTCGGCGCAGCAGTCACCATGGCCGATGAGCTTTTTCCCCAAGGTACATTCGACGATCCTACGAGCGCCGAGGGCTGGCTGCTCAACTACGGCCCTGGGTACCTCGAGTTCGAACCCGACCGTGACCATGACTACTGCCCCAGGTCCGGTGGCCTGGTGCTGCGGAACACTTCCAACCTGCCGCACGACACCTATTCCGTCTGGAAGTGCATGGGTACCCTGCCGACGCATGAGCCACTCGAGGCCGGAATCTCGGCACTCTTTCGCGAGGGTCAAGAAAGTACGGAGCTCCACCTCGTGGTCACCTATTACTCGGGACCCGACTGCAGCGGGAATTTTGTCGGCAATCCGAACGGCGGCTTCTACAACTACCTCCCCTTCGGCTGGCGCTCCGACTCCTTCACGGCAACCCCGCCTGCGAGCGCCGGGAGCTTCGGAATCGTGCTCTTCTTCTTCAACTCCGATCTGGAGGGCACGGCCGAGGTTCTGATCGACGATGTCTTCCTGCGATCGTCCGGGGACATCTTCTCCGGAGATTTCGAGCAGGGCACGCGCTGTCGTTGGTCGGCTTCGACCGGCAGTTCCGACAACTAGAGAGCGCAGCTCGCCCTACGCCGTAGCCACCTTCGCCCCGCGAAAGAAATCCGCCGGCATCGCCCGCTTCAGCCGCCACACAAACTGAATCGGCCGCTCCCCCGTGTGGGACACATACTCCGCGGGCCCGAGCAGGGTGCAGGGCGCCGTGCCCCACTCGGCAAGCCTTCGCTGGCGCGCGCACAGGAGAATGCTCCCGCCGTTCATCGCATGGTGGATGTAGCGCTGCCCCGTCGCCGAGGCCTGCGAGGTCATCGACTGCGACTCCCAGTGCACGAACTCGGGCGAGATCGCGCAGTCCTTATCTCCGAGACAGTCGATGCGCTCGACCTGTCGGAGTTCTACAAGCCGTATGAGGGCGACGGGCGGCGCAATCAGCCGTTCGATCCGCGGATGCTGGTGAAGATGCTGCTGTACGCTCACGCGACCGGGACCTTTTCTTCGCGTCGGATCGCGCGCCGTATCGAAGAAGACGTGGGCGTGGAGCTGCCCCGGGGCAACTCCACTGCCTTGGAGCCTGCGTCGGCACCTCCAAGCCCGAGTGCGGCATTGTGGCCCAATTGCCCGATCGCAACGAGTCAACTCGGGCTCTTCCTGATCTCCAGCTTGCTGTCTCAACGATGATGCGGGCGCACTGTGCATGCGACTTTGACGAAGAGGCTCGAAGTCGCATTCCGCTGGGAGTCGACGGCAGCGGCGGCTGGAATGTCGACAAGGCTCAGCATTGCTTTGGGAAGCTGAAGATCCGCAGTTGGTCGGTCGAGGGCGAGGATCTCGTTTCGATCGAATTCGTTCCGGCCGCGACCACGGGCGAAGACCCAAGAGACAGCCTCGTGGTGTTCGCCCGCCTTGTCGACGGACGTTGGCTCCTCTCGTGGCCAACGGGAACGGGGCCGGAGCTTCATTAGGGTGAGGCATCGAATTCCGCACTGCTCGCCCTCAGGGCTACTTGCCGCGCGCGGCGATACGTCGCCCTATGTGCGTCGACGAGGGCTTGAGCATCAGCCCACCTACTGAGCTATCGACTCTCACCTCCGGGTAGTAGTCGATGACGCTCCGCAGATAGCCGAGGAACCGCTTCTTGAAGTGCCGAGGATTGGAGTACCTCGATCCGAACTGAAGCGCCAGTGAGGCCCACGGGATCGTCACCGGCCGACGGAGCCGGGAGAACCGCCAGGTGAGCCAGACATAGATGTCGATCTCGAACGGCGACCGGAGGGCACGCAGGACTCGCAGGTCGAGCGGGACCGGCGCTTCGGTCGCCTCTCGGAAGAACCGGTCCGAGAGTAGGACGTGCGACCCCCAGGCCGCCTCACCCTTCCCTGGTCGAGGATCCCACCAGAGCTCGCGCTTCTCGGCGATCAGGAAGCCGTCGCCCGCGTGCCGGCCCTGGCTCTCGTCGTGGAAGATGCACTGGAATGTCGAGGCGAACAGCCGCTGGAGCTGTTCCCGGAGCATCGGCAGCGATCCGCGAGGCCCCGTGGTGGGCGGAATGCCGAGAGCAGCGCAGAAGTGCGAGAAGTGGCTGCCGAGCTCGATGTCCGGGCTCTTGCGGCGCACCGCCTCGGTCGTAAGGTAGGCCAGAACCAGGCGGGGGTAACGGCCGAACGGGAGCCCAACATCCTTCGGGGCCAGGATCGAGAGGGTGAAGTGCCCATTGCGCCGGACGAACTCGTTGGACTTAGGATCGCTGTGAGGCAGGGTCGCCTGGACCAGCGCCCGGGCCAGGAAGCCGACCCCAAAAAAGGCTTGGGGCACAGCCTCGCCGGCGGCGTAGGCGTCCTCTTGGTCGAGGTAGAGCGCCTGGCGGATCAGGCTGCCGGATCGCCGGTGTTGGCGGGATCGCCGCTCAACAGCTGTTGGATGAAACTGTGACGCTGGGGCTCCGGGGAGCACCAACTCGAGCTGCGGGGTTGCCGGCTTCCAGACCATACTGCCCCTCCGCTCCGCTGCCGGGCAGCGGATACCAGAGAGGGACGGTGACGCCGGAGCCGGCTGTAGAGCCGGTCCGAGGTCGCCGCGCAGAGGCTCGAGAACGTTGCTGGCGTGGGTTCTGGCTCACGCCGCCCGCCTGAGTGCCGCGACTTCCCTGAGCCAAGACCAGAGGGTGTTCGAATCTCCTAGAGCGTTCGAACTCGGATGCGTAAGGGCTACCAGGTCAACTCCAGACTTTCTTCCGACGCCGCGCCAGTTGAGCGCTGCGATTTCCGTCTCCTCTGTGCGCAGAGGAGATGGCCACCACCGCGCCGGGCCCCCAGCTCTACCGCTCGCGCCGGCCGGAGCGCACGCTGCTCTACCGGGCGCTCGCCGTTCAGTTCGAGCGCTTTCTCGGCGCCTACGAGGAGCGCTTCGAGCCGACGCACGGCTACCTGCGCCGCGCGATCGAGCCGGCGGTCTACCGCTACCTCGACTGCGGCATCTTCGCCCACGGTGCGGCGCGGGCGCACTGCGCCGAGTGCGGGCACGACGCCCTGATCGCGTTCTCCTGCAAGCTGCGCTGCCCGCGCGCCCGGGAGTTGCGGCGAGAAGCCATTTCCTACAGGCTCTGCCGATCGAAACTCCGAGGACTCTCCCCACCGTCGTCCGCCTGGCCAGCGCGCATGGGATGCTGGCGGCCTTGGCGCTCGCGCTGAGCGCATGCAATCTCCAGCAGTCACAGGCCCTGTGGCGAACCAACGGTACCGCCGAAGGCACCTCCCTCGTCGTCCGCCTGCCGGAACGAGTCGGTGCCAGCTGGGCACCGCCGGTAGCCGTCGGCCGGGAGATCTTTTTTCTGCTCAACGACGGTGGCAACGACCATGTCGAGCTGTGGAACAGCGACGGCACGGCCGGTGGCACGGGGTTGGTTCGGGATCTGTCGCCAAGCCGCGCCAGTGGTGGGTCGCTCGCCGGCGACCCGGAGGCGGTGGCGGTCGGCGACACGCTCTTCTTCGTGCTCGAGGATCCGGCCCACGGCAGCGAGCTCTGGCGGAGCGACGGCACGGCGGACGGCACCCACCTGGTCCGCGACATCGTTCCGGGTCCGGACGGCTCGGCGCCGCGCCATCTGCAGAGCGTCGGCGACCGGCTCCTCTTCTTCGTCGGGCTCCGACCTACCGGCCCCGAGACACGTACCTTCATCGAGCCCGGGCTCTGGTCGAGCGACGGCACGTCGGCCGGCACCCAACTCTTGCAAGCTGGAATCGTGAAACTGAGGGGCTCTACCGACGGCCACCGCGGTGGGCTGTTTCTGACCGCGGATGGACTCTGGCGGACGGACGGCACTTCGGCCGGCACCCGACGTCTCACTGAGCTTTCTCCGGTGACGGGCTCCTGCGCCGCAGCGATCGGCGATTCCCTTCTGGCCCGCGCAGATGTGCTCTACGCGATCGACGCGAGTGCAGGTCAGCCCCGCAGTGCGCAGCCGATCGCCACGATTCCTGGACTGTGCACGGATCGCTTCGTCCCGGGCGGCGACTCCACTTACTTCACCTCGACCCGGCTCGACGGCACGGCCGAGCTCTGGCGCTCCGACGGCACGCCTGCCGGCACCGTCCTGGTGCGGCGCTTCTCCCATGGCCTCGGCCGGTTGACGGCGATGGACAGCACCGTCTACTTCGCCGCCTCCACGCCGGAGACCGGCACCGAGCTTTGGCGGACCGACGGGACGCCCGCGGGCACGAGACTGGTGACCGATCTGATCCCCGGGCCCAAGTCCGGGAGCCAAGAGCACCGGATCGCGTTCGACGGGCGGCTCCTCTTTACTTCGACCGCCGGCCTCTACACGACCGATGGCACCGCCGCCGGCACCGTGCGCATCCACCGCGGCTTCCACAACGCGGATTTCGCGCTCCTCGACGGCAGCGCTTACTGGTTGCGGACCGAGCTCGGCTCGGACTAGACGCCAGATCTGCAACTCGGCGCGGTTCAGCCGGGGACGACATCGAAATGCATCTTCATGCCGGCCGCGTGATGTTCGAGAATGTGGCAGTGCACCATCCACGGCCCCGGACGGTTGTCGGGAAGCCACGCGATCTTCACGCGCCCGAGAGGCGGCACGAGGACGGTGTCTTCCCACGAGCGGTATTCGGGCGCTTCGCCGTTGACCGTCAGCACCTGGAACAAAAGGCTATGGAGATGAAAAGGGTGATCCATCGGCGTCTTGTTGACGATCTCCCAGACCTGCAGCCCTCCGACACGCACCGGTTCACCGACGTGGTGGCGTCGACCGGCGATTCGATGAGGCCACCGTCGCTCCCGACGATGCGGAACGGCAACCCCGAGAGCGCGAACCTGACGTATCGGGCGCTCGAGACGTTCACCAGCCGCCAGCGCTCGATCTGTCCTGCTGCGATTTCCAGAGCGGGCTGCACTCGCCCGTTCAGGAGCCGCACGTTCCCCCGCGCCGGTGTCGGCGTCGGGATGGCGCCGCTGATCTGGGACGGGCACCTCTCCGGCCACCGCCCAGGCCTGGAGCGAAGGCTGCGTCGATCTGGTCGCGCCGTTCAGTTTGATCGACAGCAATCCCGACCGCAGCGTCGGCTACCCCTGGCACGTGGGTGAGAACAGCTTCGGCTCAGGAGCACCCGCGTCAGGGCCCGTCGCCGTCAGCGTCTGGGCTTCGGAGTCGGCGAACTACAACTATCCGACGAACAGCTGCGAGGCCGGTCACTTCTGCGGCCGCTACACGCAGATCGTCTGGGCCACCACCGAGCGCGTCGGATGCGGCGTCGATCATCTTCCCGGCCACCTTGCCAATCGGCATCTCTTCGTCGACCGCGAGGGCGGCGCACCGCCTCCGTTGTCAGGTAGGCCAGGACCAGGCGGGGGTACCGGCGGACCGGTTCGCCCTCACGAAGCGGTTGATTCGAAGAGTGAGAGGTGCGGGCCTTCCGGCCTCGCACCCCAAATGCGCCATGGTGACCGGAAGGCTGGCAATGCCGGCGGCACGACCACAGCGATCCCGCACTCGAAGAGTCGTCTGCTTCCTCTGCTTCCGGCGACTGTGCTCTGGTTACTCTTCGGTTTCCCGCTGGCGCCGTCGCCGCGGAACGTGCAGATCACTGTCGTGGCGACGTAGCCCCGCTGGACGCTCTGCGGGAAGCTGGCGATCTCGTCCCAGGTGCCAACGTATCGCGCGATCGAGAAGGGCGAGTCGCGTGGGCATGCGCGCCATCCCCGGAAAGACGGCCCGCGATGAGCGGCGCCGTGACACAGGTTCACCCATCACGGCCAGCCAGCCCCAGCGCGTACCAGACGATGAACAGGTTCAGGAACATCAGCACCAGGGCCGGAAGTGTCTGTGCGAGGGAGTCGAGCACGCGGATACGGGCGACGATGCCTACCAGCATCATCAGGGCCAGGCCCCCCGCGCTGAGCGGCAGGAGGGGCGGCCAGAGGAAGCCGGCGAGCAGGCCAAGGGCACCGGCCACCTCGAGAGTTCCCGCGAGGGTCCGGAGGCGACCGAGGCCGAATCGCTCGAAGTCACGCTTCATGCGATCGAAGGTGAGGCAAGCGATTCCGTAGAACAGGAACAGCGTGGACGACACGACGATCGACGCATAGTACGCTCGCGTCACGGATGGCTGTCCTTGGAGTATCGTCGTCGCTCGTTGGTCTGGTCACTCATAGGAGGAGCATCGTATGAACTGGTTGTCCATCGCGAGTCTTCTCCAGGTCATCGTTGGGCTGGGGCTTCTGAACGTCTGGCTGGTTCGCGGGCGCGCTGCCACATCGTATCGTGGCGGAACCGCGGGGACGCTGCGGGAAGAGTTCGCCGCCTACGGGCTCCCGGGGTTTGCCTTCTTCCTGGTGGGCGCACTGAAGATCGGCTCGGCCTTCGTGCTGATCGCTGGCGTGTGGATGGCCCTCCCGGTGCAGGCGGCCGCGGGCCTGGTGGCCGCGCTCATGGTGGGCGCGCTCGCCATGCACTTCAAGGTCGGCGACCCGCCGATGAAGTCGCTCCCCGCGGCGCTGATGCTCGCCATGAGCGCCGCGATCGTGGCCCTGCGGTAGTCGTCCACTGACGCTCACGAGGTGCCTTGGCGTCGGCCAGCGGCAAGGCCCGGCCAACCACATAGTCCGAAGTCGCGAGGGCATCCTGAATCTATGGGCGCCCGGGATGGGAAGCGAGGAGACGACTCTCTCGTGAGCGAAGTACGGCAGCTCGTCGTCGTCCTGGGGGATCAGCTCGACGCGGACTCGGCCGCCTTCGACGGGTTCGAGTCGCAACGCGACCGGATCTTCCTGGCGGAGGTCTCCGCGGAGAGCGAGCACGTCTGGTCGCACAAGGCGCGGATCGCGCTCTTCCTCACGGCGATGCGCCACTTCCGGCACGAGCTCCGCGCACGCGGCGACTGCGTCGAGTACGTCGAACTGGCCGAGTCAACGCTCGGCGCAGAGCTCGCGAGGGCGGTCGAAGCCCTGCGTCCCGAGCGGGTTGTCGTCGTCGAGCCCGGGGAGTGGCGCGTGCGGGAAGAGCTCCGGCGCGCCGTCCCCGGCCTTGAGATTCGGCCCGACCGCCACTTCCTCTGCTCCGCCGACGCGTTTCGTGCCTGGGCCGGCTGCTTCTCGGGGTCGACCCCGTCGAGGTCCACCGCTGGTACCTCGCGGTCTACGTGGACGCGGTCGAGTGGGTCGAGGCCCCAAACGTCCTCGGCATGTCGCAGTACGCCGACGGCGGGTTCCTGGCCTCGAAACCGTACGTCGCCAGCGGCCGCTACATCCAGCGCATGTCGAACCACTGCCGCTCGTGCCGCTTCGATCCCGCGCTCGGGGACGGCGCCCGGCAGGAGATTCGGGCTCGGGCCGAAGTGCTACGGTCGGTCGCGGACTGAAAGCCGCGGGGCCTCTCGGCTACCTCTGAGGCCGGCAGGAGACGGGCGACGCACTAACCGCCGTCGCGGCTCACCAACGCCGCGGTGGCCATCAGCTCCTCGAGGAGCGCGAGAGCGGTCTTGCCGCTCAGCTGGAACGGATCGAGGACCGGCGTCTCGGAGAACCGCAGAATGGTGCCCAGGTTGATCCGGTTCAGGTTCACGTTGCCCATCCGCCAGGTCGCGAAGCGCCGTTCGCCGATCTCGGCGTAGTCGAGCAGGGTGACGTCCCGGTGGCGCGGGTCGCGCAGGATGTGGCCGTAGAGCTCGTTCACCACGGCGCGCCCCCCCTCGAGCACCTGGAGGAAGACGTCGCCCTCCGCGGACGTACAGAGGATGCCGGTGAGGCCGTGCGCGGCGTTGTGGGCGTCGGACTTCTCGAGGATCGAGGCGATGAGCGCCTCGTCGATCGGACCGGTGGAACGGCTGGCGTAGAGGAGACGAACGAGCATCTCGGCTCTCCTTATTTCGTCCGGCCCGCCAGAAGCGAGAGGAACTCGCGCCTCAGGTCGGGGTTCTTCAGGAACGAACCGCGCATGATGCTGTTCGTCATCTTCGAATCCGTGTCCTTCACGCCGCGCCACTTCATGCAGTAGTGGTCGGCCGCCATCACGACGGCGAGACCGTCGGGCTGCATCTTGTCCTGCAGGAGGTCAGCGAGCTCGGTGATCGCCTCCTCCTGGATCTGCGGCCGGGCCATCACCCATTCCACAAGACGGGCGTACTTCGAGAGCCCGATCAGGGCAGAGTACTCATTCGGCATCACGCCGACCCAGATCTGGCCGATGATCGGACAGAGGTGGTGCGAGCAGGCACTCCGCACCAGGATCGGACCCACGATCATCAGCTCGTTCAACCGGCCCACGTTCGGGAACTCGGTCACCGGGGGAGGCGCCACGTAGCGGCCCGCGAAGACCTCCATCAGGTACATCTTGGCCACGCGGCGGGCGGTGTCCCTGGTGTTGTGATCGCTCTCGGTGTCGATGACGAGCGCCTGGAGCACGTCCTCGATCTTCTCCGCGACCTCCAACCGGAGTTGCTCGAGCTCTCCGGCCTCGAGGTAGGCGGCGATGTTGTCGTTGGCGCGGAACCGGCCTCGCGCCTTGCGGATACGGTCCCGGATCCGGTCGGCGACGGGGGTCCGTCCACCGCCGACCGCGCTCCCGGGCTCTGCCGCCCCTGCCTGACTCGCCATGCGCACGATCTCCCGGAACGAGCCTACCACTCGGAGTCCGGCCTCCTCGCGACCTCGACTCCGCGACGCGTCTCGACTCTCTCGATCGCTAGGAGCGAGACGTCGGCCGGCTCCGAGATTCGCCCGGTCGGGTGCATCGCCTGCGACACCTTCAGGCTCGCCTCCTTGCCGGTGATCAAAGAGGACATCGGCGTCCGCACGAGGCCCGGGGAGACGTGGAAGAGCAATGATTGAAAAGTCCGCAACGGCAGGTGGCTATCGCAGGGAGAATCTCGCGCTCGTTCGTGGGACCTGACTCTATATTGCCGCCAAGCTGGGCGACCTCATGGACGACCTCGTCGTGGTCGATGGCTTGGTCCCATCGCTGCTCATCGATCAGGAAAGAAATGAGACTAGCTTCGAACGACACGCTGGCACGATAAATCTCGACCTCGGCCTGACAGCCGCGCTCCTCGACCGCGGCAAATACCGGGAGATCTCCGACCGCCAGCCGAATCAGGCCCCCGGATCGCCGATCCTCGCGGATGTCGTCTCGCCTCTGAAGAGAACGCTGCGTAGCAGTCCCTGCGCGAGGGTGCTCGACACCTCCGCGCGGAAGCCCGCGCCGGCGATCGTGCGCTCGGAATCGGGCAGCCGACGCGCGCTGATGCGCGCGCGCCAACGGAAGAATGCATACAGACCGCCGACGACAACCCGTGAATAACAGCGGCGCCAGCCGCCCTCGGGCACGGCGAAGTCCGCGAACAACCACTGTCCACCCGGGCGAATCGACCCGGCCACGCGCGTCACCAACGCCCGCGTCTCTTCCGGCGTGAAGCAGTCGAGGAAGAACAGAGTCGCCACCGCGTCGTACGCGGCGAGTGGGAGGGCGATTGTCCGTGCGTCGGCGTTCTCGAACTTCACGCGCACGCGGTCCGCCGGCGCCACCCGCGCTGCCGCCAGCGCCAGCATCGCTGCGCTCGCATCCACGGAATGCACGCGGGCGCCGGGCGCCGCCGCGAGCAGACGTTCGAGAAAGCGGCCGTCGCCGTCACCCAGCAAAAGAATCGATCGACAGGTTCTGAGCGCGTCGACGTGGGCGAATCGGGCGCGTTCGAGCGCGCCGCCGAATGCAAGGCGTTCCATCCATTGATAGATGGGCGCGACGCTGTCGAAGCTCGCGACCATCATCCGCGGGCCACGAGCGGCAACAGCAGCGCTGCGACCGGCGTCATCAGCGCCAGATCTGCCAGCACGCGCGCCGGTTGCCACCCCGCCGCACGCTCGATTCGGTCGACCACCGCCAGCAACAGACCGCTGGCGCCGGCCGCCAGCTCGGCCTGCATACCCGCGCCCGCGCTCGTGACGGCAGCGACCACCGCGAGCACCGCGATCATCCATGGCAACTGCCGAATCAAGCGCGCGTTCCCCACATCGTCGAGCGCCAGCGAGGTCTGACCGTGGGCGCGATCGACGTCGCTTTCCCAGACGGAGATGAGCGCACAGTTGGTGAAGCAGAGCAGCGCGAAGAGGACCACCGGCGAGGTCAGGGCACTGATGCGCGGTGTCTGTGTGAGAAAGACGAAGACGCCACCCGTGAGCAGCGCGGCGACGCAAAGCTCTTTCGGTGCGCGCCAGCTCTGATGGCGGTGCATGTGCTGATGCGACAGCAGGTACGCCGCCACGGCCGCGATCAGCACGAAGCCGCCGATCAGGTCGGCGCGCGAGAGTCGCGCAAACGCGATCATGACGTCGACCACGAACGCGGCGAGCCAGGCGAAGGCCATGGGCCAGCGATAGCGCTGATAGAAATGATGGCGCGGCGTCCGCATGACGTCCGCGTCGAGGCGCCAGCCTTCGATCCAGCGATCCGCCACGTACGCCAACCATACGGAGAGCGCGAGAACCGCCGGCGCTGGCCAGCCGAGCTCCACGCCGGCGACCCGCGCGAGCAACAGTTGCCACGACACGGCAACCACCGGCGCGTCGATCGAAAGCACGGTTGGCCACTGCCACCAGTTCGCGCGTCGCGTCATGGCTCTTTTCCCGAGATTACCCCTGGAACGCGTCGAAAGGTAGGGATTGCTCGCCGGCCGGATCGCATCGGGTCTTCGCGCGAATTGGACGATCACCGCCACTCAGTCCGAGACGCAATGCCCCGATCCCGGCATTTCGCTGGCATCGATACCAGGGGGACGGGTACGGCGAACACGCCGATGGCAGTCCGTTCGACGGCACGGGAATTGGACACGCTTGGCTCTCCCTCACGGGCCGGGAGCGCGGACGATGAAGCCGAAGCGCTCGAAGACCGGCGCCGCCTCCGGCCCGCCGAGCCAGACGACGACGGCACGCGCCACCTCGAGGTTGGGCCGCTCGCCCAGCGCCGCGAGCGCATAGGCGATGCGCGGCGCAGCGCCCTCCGGCACCGCGTAGACGACGCGGACGCGCTGCGAGAGCGCCGCGTCGGTGCGATAGACGATGCCGGCTTCGACCGCTCCCGATTCAACCGCGGCGAGGGCGGCTCGCACGTCGAGGGCCGGCACGACCCGGCCCGCGACCGCCTGCCATTGCCCACTCGCCTCGAGCCAGGCTCGGGCATACTTGCCGGCCGGGACCGCCTCCGGATTGGCGAGCGCCAGACGGCGGACCGCCGGCGAAGCGAGGTCCTGCGCGGAGTGGATCGGCAGGGAGCTGTCCGCCGGAACGACGACCACCAGTTGATTCGACAGGGGCGAGCGCCGCGAGCCCGCGTCGACCAGCCCGGCCTCGGCCACGCGCTCCATCCACCCCTCGTCGGCGGAGAAGAAGACGTCGGCCTTGTTGGCCGCGATGATCTGGCGCGCAAGATCGTTCGAGGCACCCAGGTTGAAGACGAGGCGCGTCCCGGTCGCCCGTTCGACGGCCGGCGTGAGCTCCTCGAGCACCTCGCGCAGGCTCGCTGCCGCGTAGACCTGGACCTCGACGGGCTCCGCGGCGCGAAGAGCGGAAGAGCCGTGGAACACCACGAAAAGTCCAGAGAGAAGAGCGAAGATGGAGTGGGCGCGGTTCATCGCGTGACCTCCTCGAACGAGAGCAGCGCGGCGGGCGCCCTGGCCAATCGAGCCATCGTATACGTCGGGGCATGATTCGAGCCAACTGCGCCGAACGCACTCAGGTCGGCGGGCTCGGAGTCCGCATCGTTCAGCAGCCTCCCGGGATGGCCGCTGCAGTTGCGCGGCGAGAGTCCGTTTCAACAAGAACCTGCGCCGGCGACCCCCGGAAGGAGTAACCTTGGGGGATCGAGGATCCGCCGATGCGCTTTCTTTCCATAGCCGTTCTGCTGCTGCTCGCCGCGGGCTGCGACCACGAGACGTCCGGCACGCCGGCGGCGGAGCCCCCGCGCGTGGCGACTCTGTCCGGCGCGGTGCAGCCTGCCGCCGAGCCTGCAGCGCCGCCGAAGCCGCCGTCGCAACCTGCCGCGGTACCGCTGCCGAGGGCGACGACTCCGGCGATGCCGGTTCCGCCGGCAACGGAGACTCCGCCCACCGAGGCGCAGTCGCCGCCGTCGCCGCCTGTTGCCGAACCCGCAGCACCGGCGACGCCGCGACTCCAGCCGGTCACAGCTCCTGCCGCGGAGCCCGTCGCGGTGGCGTTACCGCAACCCGGCACCGCCGCGCCAGCTGCAGCGCGCGCCGAGACCCCGGCGCCGGCTGCCGCGATCCCGCCAGCTCCGCTCGCTCCAAGCCTGCCGAGCGTCCCAGTGACGACGGCGGAGCCGCCGGCCGTCGTCCCGGAGATGGACCTGAAAGCCCTCGAGGACCAACTCAGGCAAACCAAGGCGATCGGCTTCATGACCAAGATCACCCTCAAGGGCCAGGTCAATGATCTTCTGGACCGGTTCCGCGAGTACTACCAGGGCAAGGCGAAAATGACGATGAAGGACCTGCGCCGGTCCTACGACCTCTTGATGATGAAGGTGCTCTCGCTGCTGCAGGACGAAGATCAGCGGCTCGCGAGCGCCATCGTGGCGTCGCGCGAGGCGATCTGGGGCCTGCTCGCCGACCCGGTGAAGTTCGAGACCCTGCAAGGCTGACTACGGGAGAGACCATGAACCGACTCACTCTGGCATTGGCAGGATCGCTCGTCGTAGCGGCGTTCTTCGCCGTGCCGTCGCTGGCCGCCGAGGACGAGGAGCTCAAGAAGGACCTGACGGCGGTGATCGCGCTCAACGGGTTGCCGTGCGGCAAGGTCATCGCCGTCAAGGTGCTGGCCGAAAACGACTACGCCGCGTCGTGCGAAGACGGCAACAAGTACCACGTCTTCATGAACGAAGCGGGCCGGGTAGTGGTCGAAAAGTCGAAGTAGGCGGTCCGCCGCCAGACGTCCGCTGCGCCGGGTCATGGCCCCTGCATTCGAAAGTCCCCGCGGGTGTTGGGTGAGGAGACTCATCATGCGAGCGAGACGCAGCGCTGCGATCGGGTTGTTCGTCCTGGGAACCTCGGCGCACGGCGCCACCAATACCATCCTGACCCTGGCCGAGGACGAGGTGGCCAACGGTAATTGCACCCTGCGCGAGGCGATCCTCGCGACGATCACCGAGGCCGCCGTCGATGCCTGCGAAGGCGACCCCGGGCCAGATACGATCGTGCTCGCGGCGAGCGGAATATACGACCTCGACGACGGGGAGATGGCCGAGCTGCCCTCGACGAGCGATCTCACGCTACGCGGCGCCGCGCCGCTCCCGCGGGGGTCGTATGTCGTCGACCTGGGTGGAACGCAGCGCCTGGCGCGCCTGGCGTCCGGCGCCCGACTGCAGATCGAGAATCTCGAGATCACCGGCGGGTTCGGGCTGCCGGGGACCTCCAACCTGGGTGGCGGCGCGATCTATTCTCAGAACGGAAATCTCGGGTTGCTCAACGTCACCATCTCGAACAGCTCGGCGACGAGCGGCGGCGCGATCGAGACCATCGGCTCCGGTACGCTCGACCTCGAGAGTGTCGAGCTCTCGAACAACCGGGCCGAGGCTGGGGGGAGCTCGTCGCAGCGCTACGGCGGAGGCCTGCGTATCCACTCCTTCGGCAATCCGGCGATCCGGCTGGTGAACGTGCGCTTCATCGGCAACCGGATCGAAGACCCCACTCCTGGCCATGTCGGCAACGGCGGAGGCATGGCACTCTATTCGGGGTTCGGCGGCGATCTCACCCTGCGCGGCCTGGTGTTCGACGGCAATGTGATCGATATCGACGGCACGGGTGCCGGCGCCGGGCTTTACGCCGACTGCGAAGGCAACGGAACTCGCTTCGAGCTCCAGGATGCGGAGTTCCGGAACAACCGGTTCCTGACCCCGACTCCCAATGATGCCGCCGCGGCGTTCTACCTCGAGATCGAGGGCTTCCCGACGGCTGCGATCCGAAGGGTTCGGGCGCTGGGTTCCGCGACGGACGGCGCAAGGTCGCTCGCGGGTCTCGCCGTCGGCTTTCCGACGACACTGCTTGTTTCCGATCTCCTGCTGACGGACGGCGGCGCGATCGGCCTCGAAGCGACCTCGAGCCTGAGCGGCACCTCGCTGGTGCTCGGAAACCTGACGGTGACCGGCCAGGCCGGCACCGGATTGGTTCTTCGCGAGCTCGCGCCGGCCTCGCTCCTGCTCGAAAACTCGATCGTCTTCGGCAACGCTCTCTCTGCCGGATCCGAGGTCGATGTCGAGGGCACGACGCCGGAGATCTCGCCCGAGAACCTGATCGGCGTCGACCCCGGATTCGTCGATTCGGCGAGCGGCGACTATCGGCTGGCCGCGGGTTCGATTGCCGCGGATGCCGGCGACTCCGCCTTCGCCTCGGTCGGCCCGTTCGACCTCGCGCACGGGCCGCGCCTGGTCGGGCCGGAGATCGACCTCGGAGCGTTCGAGCGCGGCGGTACCTTCGCCGACGGCTTCGAGTCGGGAGACACGCACGCCTGGAGTGCGACCCTCCCTTGACGCCGCAACGTGGTCCCTGGGCTCGAGGGTGGACTCGAGGGTGGGCCGTCAGAAGGCAGGAACGAAGGGCGGCGGCTGGTCAGCCGATCAGGGTGCGCCGGTGGCTCTTTTCCCTGCGCCCGGCCAGCTGCCGGGCGCGCCCGGCGAGCGCCAACCAGCCGGCGTTCCTCGCGGCGCGCTCAATGGCCTGAACTTCGGCGAGCGCCGCGCCGCCCTTTCCGGCTTCGAGGTCGAGGGTGGCGAGATCGAGCCGCAGCTCCGCCGCGAGCCGCCGCCGGCCACTGGTGGCCGCCTCTCGCATCGCCGTGCCGAGAAGCTCTCGCGCCGCGTCGGGTCGCCCGGCAGCGCGGCTCACCGCGGCCTCGGCGCGAAGTGCGGCGAGCCGCAGGCGGACGACTTTCGTGCCGCCGACGATCGGTGCGAGCTCCAGAAGGCGCGCCGCGGCCGCGGCGGTGTCGCCCGCCAGGGCATCGGTCCGCGCAAGGAGCGCCTCGGCAAGGCGGAGCTCGATGCGTTCGCCGCGCGCCCGCAACGGGGCGGCCACGGCGACCGCGCGGGCGCGGGCGGCAGCGAGGTCACCCACGTCCAGGCGCGCCTCGGCGACCACGAGATCGAGCTCAGCAAGGCCGTCTTCCGCGCCGGCTTCTCGCAGCATCCGGCGGCACTCTTCCAGGCGGGAGAATCCGGCGGCAGACTCGCCGCGGAGCAGGGCGAGCTGGCCGCGCAGATCGTCGGCCAAGGCGAGACCGAACGGCAGACCGGTCGACCCTGTCAGGCGCTCGATCTCTTCGGCGTCCCGGGCCGCTTCGGTCATGATGCCGCTTTCGAGACGAATTCTGGCCCGCGTGTGGAGCCGGTCGGCGAGGTCGGGGCCGATCGGCTGCGCGCGCGCGAGCTCCAGCGCGCGGTCGAGCTCCACCAGCGCCTCGTCGCCTCGGCCGAGCTCCCAGAGCGCGGTTCCCAGCCCTCCGCGGTGGAGCGCCTCACGCCCCGGCCGGCCGAGCCCCTGGAAGATCGCCACGGTCTCGCGGTAGCGGCTCTCGGCCGTTTCGGGATGCCCGCGCATGAGGGCGAGATTCGCGAGGTTGCCGAGGAACGTGGCCCCGGTGTTGGCCGGCGAGGCCGCGCGCGTGGCCACCAGAGCGCTCCCGAGAAGCGCCTCCGCGCGCTCGAGATCGCCCGCCTGTACGGCATCCAGGGCAAGGTCGTTCGAGACGCGCGCCAGCGACGCCGGATCGCCGGCGGCATCGAACTCGGCGCGTGCCGCCTCCATCTCCTTCGTTCCCTCCTCGCGCCGGCCGAGCGTCGAAAGAAGCCGTCCGCGGGTGGCGCGGATCTGGCCGACTAGCTCGCCGCGCCCGGTGGACTGCGCCCGCTCGAGAGCGCGAGTGTGCAGCACGAGGGCGCGCTGCGGTTCGCCGAGCGCGGTGGCGACCGCGCCGTCGACGTAGTCGACGAGCGGGTCGGCGCCGGCCTCCGGAAGCTGGCGCAGGCGCGCGACGATCAACGCGGCTTCGCGGCCGCGGTTCTCGCGAAGGAGCGCAATCGCCAGCGCACCGCCGACCTCGAGGTTCGCCGGTTCGCGCTCGAAGCGCTGCTGCAACTCTTCGATCGGCGGCGTGAGCGCCGCGGAAAACGGGAACGGCCGCGGTACCGCGTCATGCGCCGGAGCGCTCGCGGTGCGCTCGGAGCGCGGCGCGAAACGATTGAAGAGAAGCGTCGCTCCCACCAGCGCAGCCAGCGCCCCGGCGGCGGCGAGCGCGCGGCCGTGGCGTGCGGCGAAGCGACGCCAGCGATAGCGACGGTCGTCGCGCCGCGCCAGCACCGGTTCGCGACGCAAAAAACACCGCAGGTCGGCAGCGAACGCCGCCGCCGTGAGGTAGCGTTCCTCCGGCCGCTTGCGCAGCGCCTTGAGGCAGATCGCGTCGAGGTCGCGGGCCGCTCCACTCCGCCACCAGCGCGCGTTGGCGAGGCTCCGCGTCGGCGCAGCGTCGCTTTCCTCTCCGGCGCGCCGTGATGCGGTCGAGGGCGGCTCCGGATCGTCGTGCAACACCGCGCGCTCGATCTCGAGCGGCGCAGTCGAGCGCGCGCGGTGCGGCCGGACGCCCGCGACGAGCTCGTAGAGGACCGCGCCGGCCGAGTAGATGTCGGAGGCCGGGTGCGCCGGCTCGCCGCGGAACTGTTCGGGGCTCGCATACTGCGGCGTGAAGGCGCGCAGCTCGGTGCGCGTCGCGGGTTGCACCTCGCTGGAGTCGACGTCGAGCAGTTTCGAGATCCCGAAGTCCACCAGCTTCGGCGTACCGTCCTGCGCCACGAGGATATTGCCGGGTTTCAGGTCGCGGTGGACGACCTGGCGTTCGTGGGCGTAAGCGAGAGCGTCGAGCACCCGAACGAAGAGGCGCACCCGGTCTTCGATCTCGAGGCGACGCGCCGCAGCGGCCAGGCTCTCCCCGTCGACGAACTCGAGCGCCAGGAACCAGTGCCCTTCGGGCGATCGCCCACCGTCGAGGAAGCGGGCGATGCCAGGATGTTCGAGCGCGGCGAGAATGCGGACCTCGTCGCGGAAGCGGCGGACCGCCTCGCTTCCCGGGCCGGGCGAGTCGAGAAGCTTGAGCGCCACCCGCCGGCGAAAGCTCTCGGTCGACTGTTCGGCGAGGAAGACACGCCCCATGCCACCGCGGCCAATCTCGCGCAGCAGCCGAAACGAGCCGATCTGCGCCGGGAACGGCTCGGACGCTTCCTCCGCGGGGAGCTCATGACCGAGTCGGTCGATCGCGGAACGCTCGAGCGCGCTGGTGGCGCGTCCGTCCGCGGCGAGCAGCTCGCGGAGCTCCTGGACGAGGCCGGCCTCGTCGCCGGAGAGCTTCGAAAGGTGCTTCTCTCGCTCGGCTTCGTCCAGGTCGAGGAGATCGGCGAAGAGCTCCGGCAGGCAGGGGTCGGCGCTCACTTGAGCGGGCTGACCAGCGCCAGCTCGCGCACGATCCAGGCGCGGCCAAACGCCCAGTCGCGCTTGACCGTGCGTTCGGAGATCGCCAGCAGCGGCGCGATCTCCTGGAGCTCCAGCCCACCGAAGTAGCGCAGCTCCACGACGCGCGCCGGGCGCGGATAGTCGGCGGCGAGGCGGTCGAGCGCGCGGTCGAGATCGAGGACCTCGAACGCCGCTTCGGGGGCGCGGATCTCGTCCATCGTCGCGAGGGAGACCCGTTCGTGGGCGCGCTTCCCGGCGAGCCGCGCCCGCGCATGGTCGACGAGGACTCTGCGCATCAGCGTGGTGGCGATGGCGAGAAAGTGGCCGCGGTCACGAAAACTGGCCCGAAGCTGCTCGGACATCCGCAGATAGGCCTCGTGCACCAGCGCCGTAGTCTGGAGCGTCTGCGCGTGCCGCTCGCGAGAGAGCTGCCGGCGAGCGATCCGCTTGAGCTCTTCGTAGAGAAGCTCGATCAGACGTTCGGAGAGGCCCAAGTCGCCTGTGCGCCACGAGCGCAGAAGCTCGGTGACCTCGCTCTCGAGGGGTTCGCCCGTCGGATCCCGGCCCATGACTGGTGACGATTCTATGCTGCCCGGCTGTCGGACCTGCAGCGCGTCCGCCGCGGCGGAGGCTCGACCGGAGGGCCGGCCGACAGGCTGTCCGGGCCCGGCAGCGCGGCTCGGCGCATGACCCCTGGCGGCGCTTTTCTCCGCGGGATCCAGGAAAGGAGAACCCATGAACACACCGATCGCCCCTC
>JBDTQT010000034.1:0-22268 GCA_039932055.1 Thermoanaerobaculia bacterium | reverse complement strand
CCCCGGCCGAGCGTATCGATTTCGCGCGCTCGGCGGAGCGCGCCCGCTTCTTCGGCGGCGCGCCGCGCGCAGCGGCCGGCCCAGGCTCTGCGCCATTGGCTGCGGGGCTCGTCGCGCCCGTCGCGCCGACTCTGCCCAAGGTGGCACCACCGTCCGCGTCGACGCCGGCCGGGGCCGCGGTGAAGAAGAAGAAAGAGGGCTGTTGAGGTTGGAGAGGGGGTGGCCGCGATGACCGAATCGATCCGCCAGCCACCGTCGCCGACGCCCGAGGAGATCGCCTGGAGCGGCGTTGCCACCTCCTTTGCCGCGTTCGGGCGGGTTTTCATCTGCCTCGACCGTGAGTTCCGGGTGGTGCATGCCTCGTATGTATTGGACGAACTGGTGGGCGCCGGCACGGCGGCGGCGGTCGCCGAACGGCCCATCGACGAGCTCATCGGCGGTGACCTCTTCGCCGTCGGCGGCGCCCTGCGCTCCGCGCTGCTGGCCGGCGAGCGTCGCGAAGGTTGGCGGGCGGTCGTTTCCGGCGCCGGTGGGTTGCAGCGCCTGGTGGCGCTCTCTGCCGCGCCGATCTGTCCGCCTCCCGAGGTGGCCTGCGATCCGCGCGTTGCTTTCGCGGTCATCCTGCGGCCGGCCGAAGAGGATATGCCGGCGGTGCTCGGCGGGCCGTCGGCGTTCGGCGGGATCGTGGCGCGTTCACCCGCCATGCAGAAGATCTTCGCGCTGATCGAGAATCTCCGCGAGAGCGACACCACGGTGCTCCTCGCCGGCGAGAGCGGGGTCGGCAAGGAGGTCGTGGCGCGGGCGATCCACGAGCATTCGCCCCGGCGCGGCAAGCCGTTCGTGGCGGTCAACTGCGGTGCCCTGCCCGGCGAGCTCCTCGAGAGCGAGATGTTCGGCCATGTGCGCGGAGCCTTCACCGGCGCGCTGCGCGATCGCATGGGGCGATTCGAGGTGGCCTCCGAAGGGACGCTCCTGCTCGACGAAGTCGGCGACCTGCCACTGCCGCTGCAGGTGAAGCTCCTGCGCGTGCTGCAGGACGGTTCGTTCGAGCGCGTCGGGGAGAACCGCACCCGGGTGAGCCGGGCGCGGGTGATCGCCGCCACTCACATCGACCTGGCGCGGGCGGTGCGCGAAGGCCGCTTCCGCGAGGATCTCTACTACCGCCTGCGCGTCGTACCGATCGACATTCCGCCGCTCGCGCGGCGCGCCGAGGACATCGAGCCGCTGGCGCGGGCGATCCTTGCCCGGGTCGCAGCCCGTCAGGGACGGGCGCTGCGCCTGTCTCCCGACGCGCTGCGCGACCTGCTGGCGCACGACTGGCCCGGCAACGTTCGCGAGCTCGAGAACGCCCTCGAGTACGCGGTGGCGATCTGCCATGGACAGACGATCCTGCCCGAGGACTTGCCGACCCTCGCCCGCCGCGCGTCGCGCGAGGAGGTCGCCTCGACGAGCGCGCGTTCCGAGCCGCATCCGGACGCCGCCGAACCGTCGCCGCCGCCCGCGGCCGGACACATGGCGCTGGCGCGGCGACGGCTCGAGGCCGAAGCGCTCCGCCGGGCGCTCGACTCGCACAGTTGGCGGCGCACCGAGGCCGCTCGGGCACTCGGCATGAGCCGCACGACGCTTTGGCGCAAGATGCGCGAGCACGGCTTCGCCACCTGAGGTCAGCCGCTATTCCGGCGGCAATCTCCGCTTCAGTTGCGTTTCAGTCCTCGTCTCACTCTGCAACGCCCTGTTGCAACGCGGCGTTTCGTCGCTCCGCTGCGGAGCGGAGCGCTGATCTGCAAGTGTCGGGTTCTCAGTGATTTGAACATCCGGCACGGAAGCTGCGATGCAGCGCAGCGGGACGGTGCCGCAGATGCCGAGACGCACACTTCCGGGCCTGGAGGTCGAAGTCGACGAGAGCGGTTTCTTGCTCGACGAGCTCGACTGGACGCCGGAGATCGCCGAGACGATCGCCCGCGATTGCGGGGTGGGAGTTCTCAGCCCGCGCCATTGGCGGGTGGTGCTCTGCTGCCGGGAGGCAGTCGCGCGAGAAGGTCTCGCCCCTGATCTTCCCACGGTCGCGCGGTTCGCGGATCTGCCGCTGGCCGAGCTCGATCGGCTCTTCCGGCACCGGCCGGCCGAGCTACTGCCGAAGATCGCCGGCCTTCCCCGGCCGCCGAGGTTCATGGAATCGCCGTGACGTTCTTTCCGCAGGAGTCCAAGGGAGTCCAACGATGATCTTCAATCGCAGTCTAGCCACCGGAATCACGCTGTTCTTCGCCGCCGCGGTGGCGGCGCTCGCCACCAACGGCCTCTATCTCACGGGCTACGGCGCTGAAGCGCTCGGCCGCGGGGGCGCCAACCTCGCGGTCTCCGATCGCTCGCTCGGCCTGAACTCCAACCCGGCGGGAATCGCCCAGCTCCAGGGCGACCACTTCACGGCGAGCCTGTCGCTGCTCGCGCCGACGCTCGAGTTCGAGAACATGGTCAACGCTCCCACCGCCGCCAACGATCGCTACTTCCCGCTGCCGGCCTTCGCCTGGGTGCGCTCGGGCAAGGAGACGCCGTGGGCCTGGGGGATCGGTTTCATCGCCCAGGGTGGAATGGGAGCGACGTTCGACAATCTCAACACCTTCTTCGGCACACAGGACCAGACGTACACCCAGGTGCGGTTCATGACGTTGTCGCCGACCGTCGCCTACTCCTTCTCCGAGGACGCTGCCATCGGCGCCACGCTCAACATCGGCTACGCCGACGCGGCATTTCGCTTCTTTCCCGACACTTCCTTCTTCAACACCCAGAATCCACAGATGAGCTTCTTCGGACCGAAATTGGAGGACGCCGGCGGGCTGCAGACGAGCCTGCGCGTGGGCGGCTGGTGGCGACCGCAGCCTCGCTGGTCGCTCGGTGCCGTTTACCAGACCAAGACGAACAGTACTTTCGACGGCGGCACGCTGCGGGTCAACTTCCTGCAGATGCCGGGTCTCGCCCAGAGGGTCGACTACAAGGCCGAGATGGACGGCTTCACCTTCGCGGCGCAGGCCGGAGTCGGCACGGCCGTAAGGGTGACCGACAACTGGCAGCTGCTGCTCGACGTCAAGCGCTACTTCTGGGATGGCGCCATCGACACCATCCGGGTCGTGGGTACCGATCCTTCGGTGGCCGGCGCGCCTTCGCGGGTCGAGCTCCCCTTCGTCTTCAACTGGAAGGACGTCTGGGTCTTGGCCCTCGGAAGCGAATGGCGGACGAGCGACCAGTGGACGCTGCGCGCTGGCTACAACTACGGCGAGAACCCGGTCCCCGACGAGACTCTGACGCCGCTCTTTCCGGCGACGACCGAGCACCATCTTTCCGTCGGTGCGAGTGTTCTCCGGGGCAGCGTCAGCTATGAGTTCGCGCTCGAGCACGCCTTCAACTCTTCGAACACCAACAACAACACCGACCCGATGGTGAACCCCTTCGGACCCGGAACGCGCGTCGACCATAGTCAGTGGACGGTCGCGTTCGGGATCTCGTGGGCGAAGTCGCGGTCGAGCCACTGACGGAGGACGCCATGAACCGATCCAGAATCCTCGCTGTAGTTGGAATGACGGCCGCTGTCGCGCTCTTCGCCAGCACCCTCGCTTCGGGAAGCGAGAAGCTGGCCAAGCAGGAAACGCTCTCCTGCACGGTCTGTCACGACAAGCCGGGCAGCAAGCTGCTCACCGATCAGGGCAAGTACTACGAGACGATGCGTACCCTTGCCGGCTTCGCAGACCTGAAGGCGACCTTCGGCGCTTGCACCAGCTGCCACGTCACCAAGCCCGGCTCGAAGAAGCTCACCGCCAAGGGGAAGGAGTTCGGCGAGATGGTGCGGGACATGGAGGGTCTCGGCGCGTGGATGCAGGAGCACCACCCGAAGCCGCAGGCGCAGTAGCGGCTGCCGGAACTCGGGTGATGTGTAAGCATCTGATGCGTGCGCACCACTTTGGATGTCGATAACGATGTGTTGCTGGCCGTCAAGGAGCGGGCGCGGCGGGAGAATCGCAGCGCGGGCGCAGTGCTGTCGGGACTGGCGCGCGAGGCGCTGACCGGGACCCTGCGGGGTGCGGAGATCGCCGAGACTCCGAGCTTCTACGGTTTCGAGCCGTTTCCGCATCGCGGGCCGGCGATCTCGAACGCCGTCCTCGATCAGTTGCGCGAGGACGAGCCCGAGTGAAGGACGCACTGCGCGGGCTCGGCGCGATGCCGGCGATCCGGGTCACCTGAGGCGTGCGGGCGCTCCTCGACGTCGACGTCCTCATGAGCGGCCGTCAGCGTCCCGGTCGGAGCCGGGCTGGCGGTCGCCCGCAACGGGCGGCTCGTGACCTTCGACCAGACCATCGCGCTCGAAGCGGTGGTTGGATCGCGCCCGGCGAACCTCGTCGTGCTGTGAGCCAGACTCTCGCCGCAGCGCGGCGTAAACTCTTCCCCCGCAGGGCTTTGAGGCCTTCAGGGTGCGGCCTCCGCCCCTGCCGGGTGGTATAGTTCTGCCCGGCGGAGGCTCCAAAAAGGGCAACCGAAAACGGTTGGGGGTGGCAAGGATGTCCGAATCCGATTCTTCCAGCACCACGGAAGTTCAGATCTTCGGCGCCACGTACCATATCCGCGGGGGTCACGACGGGGGCAATCTGGCCGAACTGGCCGCTCAGGTCGATCGCAGGATGCGCGAGTTGGCGGGTCACGCCGTGACGGCGGACACCGGCAAGTTGGCCATTCTCGTGGCGCTGAACCTGGCGGATGAACTCTCCCGGCGTGAGCAGCAGGCGACGGGGGAGCGGAACGAGATCGAGACGCGGGTGATGGAGCTGACGGAGAGGCTCGAGGAAGTCCTGAAGGTCTGACTTTCGCGACCTTTCGAGCAGCCTGGGAAGGCAGGACCAGTGACACTTAGCGGCATCCTCTGAGGGGACCGTGACGAGCCGACGCACTGTAGAACCAACATTGCAACTCAGGGAGTCCGATATCCGCGCGGCCCGTGCCTGCCCGGCTCCGACCGGGACGCTGACGGCCGCTCATGAGGACACCCACCTGACGCGTTTCAGGTTCTAAACGCAGCGTCTCGCGCGGTTCCCTCAGAGGGTGCCTCTTTCCTTCCGGCACCTTGCATCACGGCCTCGCCCCGATACGCAGCAAGATTGTGGGGTGGGCTCATGAATCCGGCTCTATGGATCGCGATTGCCGCGATCGTCATCACGGCAGCCGTGCTGGCCTACGGGTGGTCGCAGATTCGCCATGCCGGCGAGAAGCGCCTCGCCGAGGCCGAGCGCGAAGGCACCCGCATGCGCGAAGAGGCGCGGCGGGACAGCGAAGCCAGGCTCAAGGAAGGCGAGCTCGCGGCGAAGGAGAAGCTCCTCCAGGCGCGCACCGAGTTCGAGACCGCGTCACGGGCCCGCCGCGGTGAGCTCGAAACCCTCGAGCGCCGCCTGACCCAGAAAGAAGACAGCCTCGACAAGCGCCTGAGCGAGCTCGACCAGCGCGAGAAGGAACTCGTCGGGCGCGACCGCTCGATTTCCGCACGGGAGAAAGAGGTCGCCGGCAAGGAGCTCGCGGTCGATCGCCTGGTTGCCGAGCAGAGAAGCCGCCTCGAGCAGATCGCCGGGCTGACAGCGCAGCAGGCCAAGGACGAGCTCACTCGCGGCCTCGAGAACGAGGCACGCATCGACGCCGCCCACCTGGTCAAGCGCATCGAGGACGAGGCCCGCGAGCAGGGCAATCGTAAGGCGCAGTGGCTGATGGGGCTCGCCGTGCAGCGGCTGGCTTCGGACTACGTTTCGGAGACCACCGTCTCGGTGGTCGAGCTGCCGAGCGACGAGATGAAGGGCCGGATCATCGGCCGCGAGGGGCGGAACATCCGCGCCCTGGAGCTCGCCACCGGCATCGACCTGATCGTCGACGATACCCCCGAAGCGGTGATTCTCTCCGGCTTCGACCCCTACCGCCGCGAGATCGCCCGCGTCTCCCTGGAGCGGCTCATCGCCGATGGCCGCATCCACCCGGCGCGCATCGAGGAGGTCGTGGAGAAGGTCAAGGCCGAGTTCGAGCAGCGCATCCAGCAGGAGGGTGACGCCGCCCTCCTCGAGCTCAAGATCCCGGGCATGCATCCCGAGCTGGTGAAGCTCATGGGACGGCTGCGCTACCGCTATTCCTACGGCCAGAACGTGCTGCAGCACTCCAAGGAGGTCGCTTTCCTCGCCGCGACCATGGCGGCCGAGCTCAAGGTCAACGTCACCATCGCCAAGCGCGCCGGCCTCCTGCACGACATCGGCAAGGCGATCGACCGCGAAGTCGACGGCACGCACGTCCAGCTGGGCATCGAGCTGCTGCGCAAGTACGGCGAGTCGGAAGAGGTCGTGCATGCCATGGCCTGCCATCACGGCGACTTCGATCCGCAGACCGTCGAGGCGGTGCTGGTCACGGCTTCCGACGCCCTCTCGGCGGCCCGCCCCGGCGCGCGCCGCGAAGTCCTCGAGACGTACGTCAAGCGGCTCGAGAAGCTGGAGGAGATCGCCAACAGCTTCAAGGGTGTGCAGAAGAGCTTTGCCATCCAGGCCGGTCGCGAGGTGCGGATCATCGTCGACAGCGGCAAGATCGGCGACGAACAGGCGATCTGGTTGTCGAAGGACATCGCCAAGCGGATCGAGGCGGAGCTCACCTACCCGGGCGAGATCCGGGTCACGGTCATCCGTGAGACGCGCGCCGTCGAGTTCGCGCGATGAAACTGCTTTTCGTCGGCGACGTGATCGGCAAGCCGGGGCGCCAGGCGTTGAAGCGCCTGCTGCCGAAGATGGTCGACGAACATCGGGTCGATTACGTCGTGGTCAACATCGAGAACATGGCCGGCGGCTTCGGTGTGACGCCGGAGACCCTCGCCGAGCTCGACGAGCTGCCGATGCATGCCTTGACCACCGGCAACCATGTCTGGGACAAGAAGGAGGTCCTCGACATGTTGGTGCACGAACCCCGGCTCGTCCGGCCGGCGAACTATCCGGAGGGGACTCCGGGACGCGGGATCCATGTCGGCGAGACGGCTTCGGGGGTCAAGGTGGCGACGATCAACCTCGAGGGCCAGGTCTTCATGAAGAATCTCGATTCGCCCTTCCGCGTCGCTGACCGCCTGCTGGCCGAGCTCGACAAGAAGATCAAGGTCGTCTTCGTCGACTTTCACGCCGAGGCGACGAGCGAGAAGCAGGCGCTGGGCATCTACCTCGATGGCCGGGTGAGCGGCGTCGTCGGCACGCACACCCATGTGCCGACCGCCGACCAGCGTGTGCTGCCGCAGGGGACCGCCTTCCTCACCGACGCCGGGATGACCGGCCCGTACGAAGGAGTGATCGGATTCCGCTCCGATCGTGTGCTGCAGCGATTCCTCACCCAGATGCCGGCCGCGTTCGAGGTCGCCAAGCGCGATGTGCGGCTCGCCGCCGCGCTCATCGACATCGACGAGTCCACGGGCCGCGCCCGCGGCATCGATCGTTTTCTGGTGCCGGACGCAGGAGCCTGACGCAGGAGTCCGAACAATGGCCGCGAAGAACCCTACTCTCGACGCCCTGCGCGCCGCGCCGGGACGCAAGAAGCTTTCGGTCATCGTCACCACGTTCAACGAAGAGATCAACGTCTCCGAGTGCCTCGAGTCGGTGCTCTGGGCGGACGAGATCGTTCTCGTCGATTCGTTCTCGACCGACCGCACGGTGGAGATCGCCCGCACTTTCCCGATCACCGTGCTCCAGCGCCAGTATTTCGGCTCGGCGGCGCAAAAGAACTGGGCGCTCGATCGGGTGCAGCACGAGTGGGTGCTGATCATCGACGCCGACGAGCGGGTGCCGGAGGTGCTGGCGCGCGAGATTCTGACCATGCTGGCGAGCGCGCCCACGGTCGACGGTTTCTATATCCGGCGCGAGAACATCTTCATCGACAAGGTTATCCGGCACTCAGGGTGGTCGACCGACAAGGTCGTGCGCCTCTTCCGGCGCGACAAGGGGCGCTATCCGAACCGGCGCGTGCACGCCGACCTCGAGATCGCCGGTCCCGTGCCGGTGCTCCGGAACCCCTTCCTGCACTACACCTTCCGCACCTTCGACCAGTACTTCGGCAAGTTCCTCAATTACGCCGAATGGGGCGCGGCGCAGGCTTTCCGCGACGGCCGCAAGGCCGGACTGATCGAGCTGGTCGTGCGCCCCTGGTGGCGCTTCATGCGCACCTACTTCTTCCAGTTGGGCATTCTCGATGGCATGCACGGACTGGTGTTGTGCTCGCTGCAGTCGTTCGGAGTCTTCCTGAAATACGCCCGGCTCTGGGAACACCGAATTCGCGAGGCGCGCGGTGAGCAGGTCGCCCTGCCGGCTTTCGACGACAGCGAGGCGACCTGGAAGCGGCCGAGCGACGACGACGCTCCGGTCGAAGCGGATCCGCGCTAGGGCGTGGCCGGGTAGCCGGTCGCGAGCAGGACGTAGCCCTCTTCGCGCTCGGCGTCCCTCGCCACCTCGCCCAGGGGCAACGGCGTCGCGAGAGCGGCCAGGGCTGGCCGGCTGATCAGCAGCCAGACTCTGCCCGGGCGTGCGGCGAACTCGCGCAGCTCCGCTTCGGAGCCCGGCGTCTCGGCGTACCTGCGGGTGTGGAAGACGAAGCGGGGGTCGAGGCGCGGATAGATCGCGTAGGGCTCCGCGGGTCCGGCGAGCTCGACGATCTTTTGCGACAGCGGCCGCGCGCTCTTCAGCAGGTCGAATCGCGGCAGGATGAGGAGCACCGCGGCGAGGCCGGCGGCGCCCATGGCGGTGGCGAGAGCCCCCACCACCCTGCCGGGGTGGCCCCGCCGGCCCATCAGCCACGCGGCGAGAGCGCCGCCGAAGAGAATCCCGACGATCAGGGCCATTTCAGAAAGTAGCCCCGGTCCCAGGGGCTCCAACCGGGCGAGGAGCTTCGCCGTGCGGTTCGGACGCAGGCGCTGGGCGACGATCCAGCCCAGCGGCAGGAGCGCGAAGAGCGCCGCGAGCAGTGCCGCCGGGAGCAGCGCGAAGCGTCGCAGCCGGCTCCAGCTCTCGGCGATCTCGCTGAACGACCAGGCGACGATCATCGCCAGGGCGGGGAACATCTGCAGCACGTAGACCGTGCGCTTGGCCGGCGAGAGACTGAAGAAGAGCACCGTCACCGTCATCCAGCACAAGGCGAAGAGATAGCCGCGGCGCTCGTTCGCGGTGGCGCGGCGCCAGCCGAGCCAGAGGGCGCCGGGCAGGAAGAAGAACCAGGGGAGGAAGTCGGCCGGCACCGTGGTCAGGTAGTAGTAGAACGGCTGAAAGTGGTGCCAGGGGTCGGCGTAGCGGGTGACGTTCTGCTTGACGACCATGGTCTCGAGGTAGCTCATGCCGCCGGTCAGCGCCGCCGGCACGAGCCAGAGCAGGACGACTCCGGCCCAGATCGCCAGTCCCGAGCCGATGCGCATCTCGCGCAGGCGTGAGCGCTCGCGCGTCAGCACCGCGAAGGCAACGATCGAGAGGAGCGGCGGAAGAAGCGCCACCGGACCCTTGGCGAGCGTCCCGAGGCCGGCGGCGATGAAGAAGAGGCGGAAGAACCCGGGCCGGTGTTCGAGCCAGCCGCGGACGAAGTAGTACATCGCCAGCGTGACCAGGCAGAGGAGGAGCATGTCGATCTGCCCGACCCGCGCCTGCCAGAGGATCCTCCCCGAGGTGGCGAGGATGGCGACCGCCCACCAGGCCACGCGGCGGTCGAAGAGGCGCCGCGCCATGCCGAAGAGCAGGAACAGTGTGACGATGCCGGCGACGAGCGACGGCAGCCGGGTGGCGACGGGACTCACCTCGCCGGTGGCGAGCGCTGCCGCGGCGATCGACCAGAAGAGCAGTGGCGGCTTCTCCGAGTAGATTTTGCCGTTGAGGTGCGGTACAAACCAGTCGCCGCCGACGCGCATCTCGCGCGTGACCTCGGCGTAGCGCGGCTCGTCCGGATTCCACAGGTCGCGCCCGCCGATCCCCGGCAAGAAGAGCACGAGGCCGAGTACCAGCAGTCCGAGGCGCTCGAAGAGGCTCATCGCGAGCGTTCCGCGAGTTGCGCCGGTGCGAGCGGCTGGACGACTTCGACGTTGCCGCGGGGGATCCAGCGCGTCCGCATCCAGCGCACCGCCATCAGATCGGCGAGGGCGCGAAAGAGCCGGTTGCCGATGCCGTACTTGGCGGTACCGTGGAGGCGCGGCCGGTGGTTCACCGGAATCTCCGCCAGCCGGGCGCCGTTCCAGCGCACCAGCGTCGGCAGGAAGCGGTGCATGCCGGTGAACATCGGCAGGTCCGCGAGAACCTCGCGACGATAGGCTTTCAGCGAGCAACCGACATCACTCACCCGCTCGTCGGTCGCCCAGTTGCGCACGCTGTTCGCCACCTGCGACGAGATCCGTCGCACCCAGCTGTCCTGGCGCTTCTGGCGCACCCCCGAGACCGCGTCGCAGTCGCTCGTCGCGGGCGACTCGCCCAGGCGCGCGAGCAGCATCGGGATGTCTGCGGGGTCGTTCTGCAGATCGGCGTCGAGCGTCACGACGATCGCGCCGCGCGCGGCGGCGAAGCCGGCAGCCAGGGCGGCCGACTGGCCGGCGTTGCGATGATGGCGGAGGATGCGCACCGTTCCATCCGCCGCCGCCAGCGCCTGCAGGACTTCCCGGCTGCCATCGGTCGAGCCGTCGTCGACGAACAGGGTCTCCCAGCTCTTGGCCGTGGGCTCGAGCGCGCGGCGGATCTCCGCCGCGAGCACGGGGAGATTCTCCGCCTCGTTGTAGAGCGGAATGACCAGCGAGAGGTCGGGCGAGGGCGCTGGCGTCACTCCCAGGCTTTCCAGGGGGCGCGGCCCGACTTCCAGAGCTCGTTCAAGTGCAGCCAGTCACGGTAGGTGTCCATCGGGTGCCAGAAGCCCTCGTGCACGAAGACCGAGAGCTCGCCGTCGCGCGCCAGGTTCTGCAGCGGTTCGAGCTCGAGAAAGACCTTCGGGTCTTCACCGAGATAGTCGAAGACCCGGCGGTTGAAGACGAAGAAACCACCCGAGACCACGCCCTCGGCGACCGTCGGCTTCTCGTTGAACTCGACCACCTTGCCGCCGTCCACCTTCATCTCGCCGTAGCGCGACGTCGGGTGGACGCCGGTCACGGTGGCGATCCGCCCCTGGGCGCGGTGGAAAGCGAGCAGCGCATCGAGATCGACGGTGCCGACCGCGTCGCCATAGGTGAAGCAGAAGTCCTCGGCGTCGACGTAGCTCTCCACCAGCTTCAGCCGCCCGCCGGTGCCGCTGTCGGCCCCGGTCTCGGCACAGGTGACCTGCCAGTCCTCCTCACCCACCTGGTTGTGGAAACGGACCTCCGGCGGGTCGCCCTTCATCGAGACGGTGAAATCGCGCCGCCGCTCGTGGTACCGCAGGAAGTACTCCTTGATGACCCAGCTCTTGTAGCCGAGGCAGAGGATGAAGCGTCGGAAGCCGCGCATCCCGTAGAGCTTCATGATGTGCAGGAGGATCGGCTGATCGCCGATCTCCACCATCGGCTTGGGCACGTTGTCGGTGTGTTCGCGCAGCCGTGTGCCCTGTCCGCCGCAGAGGATGACGACCGGCATGCCGGCGATCTGCGCCGCGGCTTCCGGTCGGAGTCTGTCGTCGCGCCGTTCGTTCATCGTCTCTCCCTGGGTCGGTCCTGAAACCACTCGGCGGTGCGGGCGAGTCCTGCCGCGAGCTCCGCCGTGGCGCGAAATCCGAGCCCGACCTCGGCACGCGACGGATCGAGCGCCGAGCGGCGCGGCTCTCCCGCGACCGCCGGGCCGTGCTGCGGAGGTCTTCCCGGGCCGAGCGCCGCCGCCAGCCGGGCGTAGAGCGTTCGGACGTCGGTTTCGACTCCCGTCGCGACATTGTAAACGCCGGGCGGGCCGGAGAGGGCGCGGAGGCAGGCACGGGCGACATCGTCGACGTAGACGAAGTCGCGCGTCTGGCGGCCATCGCCATGGATGGTCACCGGCTCGCCGGCGATCAGGCGCTGGCAGAAGACCGCCACGACACCCGCCTCGCCGACGGACTCCTGACGCGGACCGTAGACGTTGGCGAAGCGCAGGGCGATGCCGTCGATACCGTGTTGGCGGGCGAAGAAAGCCAGGTAGCCTTCGCCGGCGAGCTTGGCGACGCCGTAGGGCGAGAGCGGCGCGAGCGGCGACTCTTCGGGGGTCGGGATCTCCTCCGGATCGCCGTAGACCGCGGCGCTGCTGGCGAAGACGATCCGCTGCACGCCGGCGGCGACGGCGGCGGCGAAGAGCCGCACGGTGTCGAGGATGTTCACTTCGGCGTCGAAGACCGGATCCTGCAGGCTGCGCCGCGCGTCGACCTGGGCCGCGAGGTGGAAGAGCGCCTGCGGGGCGAAGGCGCGCAGGCGCTCGCCGACGTCGGCATCGCCGATGCCGGCGACCGCGAGCGGGAAGTCCGCCGGCAGGTTCTCCCGCCGGCCGCGCGACAGGTCGTCGATCGCCAGGACCGAGTGCCCGGCGGCTACCAGCTGCTCGCAGAGGTGGCTACCGATGAAGCCGGCGCCGCCGGTGACCGCGACCCGCAGGTTGCCGGCGCTCATTGGGCGGGTTGCCCAGCCGGGCGGCACCAGAGGCGCTCGCCGCGCGCCCGGCGAACATGCCGCTGAACCAGGCGTCCGATGCCCTCCGGGGAGCGGAAGAGGGGATTCACCTGCGAAGCGTAGCAGGCGATCGCCGCGATCCGCACCGCCACATCCTCGGGCGCCACCGGCTGTCGCAGCGCCTTCCACGACCGGCCGTAGATGCCGGCCCGCCAGAGCGCCCAGAGCTTCCAGACGACGTAGGGGAACTCCTCGTAGTAGAGCAGCGCGGCGCCGAAGGCACGCTCGGCGGCGGCGCGCACGATGCGGTGGTCGACGTGCCCGCCGACCCCCAGCGGGGCGGCGATACGGGTGCCTTCGGCCACGCCGGTGAGCGCCGCGAAGCGCTCCGCAAGGGCGGCGACCAGGCCCTCCTCCCGCGGGTCGACGACGCCGAACAGCCGCTCGAGGCTCGGGTAGAGCGCCGCGTTCTGCCCTGGCTCGTAACGATGGATCGCCTCCTGGAGCTCCCAGTGGGTGGCGCGCGCGCTGAGGACGCTGCAGGCCGCCGTGTCCTCGCGCCGGCGCGACGCCATGACCTCGCCAGGAGGCAGCCGCCAGAGGTCGTAGATCTGCTGCACCAGGGGAGAGGCCGGCGGTAGGTCCGGACCGGGCTCGTCGCCGGCGAAAATCGTGACGATATCGACCGACACGCCGGCACGGGCGGCGGCGGCAATCTGACCGCCGCACGACAGGGCGACGTCGTCGAGATGCGGCGAGAGGTAGAGCCAGCGCGGAGCCGGTCCGGAGCTCATCTTTCGCGCTCGCGAATCGACCGCGCGAGCGCCGGGCGGAAGCGCTCCAGGATCTCGCGCAGCGCCCGCGCGTAGCCGCGCGAGAACTGGTCGCGGGTATGGTGGGCGCGCACCCACTCCCAGGCGTTGCGGCTCATCGTCGCCAGCTCTTCGGGCGGTCGGGCGGCAAGCTCGAGCACGCGGCCGCGGATCTCCTCGAGCGACGAGGTGACGAGCTCGACGCCGTACTCCGGATCGAGGTCGACGCCGCTCTCGCGCGACAGCACGGGAATGAGGCCGGCGTGCATGCAGGTGATGGCGCCGCCGTTCTGGCCCTCGGAACAGGAGGGATAAACCAGGGCGAGGTGGCGGTGGGCGAGGGCGCGGAACTCCGGGCTCGCGACGTCGATCCAACCGTGAGTGCGGATGTTGGGTGTGCCATAGAGCTCGCGGCGAAAGGCGCGCTCGAACTCCGGCTCGCGGTCGATCGGGCCGAGGACGGTGAGCTCCAGCTCGGGAAGGGCGGCGAAGACCTCGAGCACCCGGTCGAGCCCCTTGTGCAGGAGGCCGCCGCTGCCGAACCAGAGGAACCGGCGGCGCGCGGCCGCGAAGTCCTTGTCTTCGGGGAAGGCATAGAGAAACGGCTGCGAGATCGGCACCGGCCAGAGTGGCTTTCCGGCGTGGGCGTAAGTCGCCTGGGTGGCGCGGTTGCCGAGGATCGTCGCGGCGTCGGCGTGCTCGATCGCGCTGTTGGGCTCGAGCAGTTTGTAGGGTGCGAGCCGGATCCCGCGGCGGGCCTCGAGCTCGGCGAGGCGCCGCCGCTGCGCCGGGTTGTAGAAGTTGCAGTGCGCCGTCTCGATGTGCATGACCTTGAGGCAGTCGGGACCGAGCAGCGGGCCGAGGCGCTCGAGGTTGAGGCGGACGTCGACGAAGAGGTCGTAGAGTCGCCGCGGCAGAAAGGTACGGTTGGTCCAGTGCACGACATCGAGCTCGAAGCCCGCCGCGACGAGAATCCGGCCGATCTCGCGCGACTCCCAGAAGTGCGTATGCGAATGCGGCTCGGGGCTCTCCGGCGGGAGGAGGTAGGGGTCGAGAATGTAAGAGAGCAAGGCGCGGCCGACCGGCTTGGGCGAAGGCTCGCCGGTCGCGGCGAGCGGCGCGGGCGTCACCACCCGGCGCTCCACCCGCCGGATCCGTCGCGACAGCCGCTCGAGGAGGCGCCGGCCGCGGCCGGCAAGGGCACCCACACGCATGCAGGCTGGCAAGGTATCACACGGGTTTCGCGGGACGGCTTTGCCGTATGCTTTCGCTCTCATGCAGCCCGTTCCCGTTCTCGTCACGGGCGCCTCCGGCTTCCTCGGCGCCCATCTCGTCCGCACTCTGCTCGCGGCCGGTTGTCGCGTCGAGGCGGTCTCCCGACGGCCGCAGGTGAGCGCCGCGCCCAACCTGCGCTGGTGGCAGGCGGATCTCGCCGTCGCCGGCGAGAGCGAGCGCTTGCTCGCCGGAGCCCGCCCCGAGATCATCTTCCATCTGGCGAGCCTGGTCACCGGCAAGCGCGAGCTCGAGTTCGTCCTGCCGGCCTTCCAGGCCAATCTCGAGAGCACCGTCCGTCTGCTCGCAGCGGCGAGCGCCGCGCCGGCGGGCACCTGCCGGCGAATCGTGATGGCGGGCACGATGGAGGAGCCGGAGCGCAACGCGCTCGAGGCACCGGGCTCTCCCTACGCCGTGGCCAAGGCCGCGGCTTCGCTCTACGCGCGATTTTTCCACTCGCTCTACGCCACGCCGGTGGTCACCGCCCGCATCTTCATGGTCTATGGACCGGGACAGGTCGACCACACCAAGGTCGTGCCCTATTCGATCCTCTCGGCGCTGCGCGGCGCTGCGCCGCGCCTGACCAGCGGCACGCGGCCAGTCGACTGGATCTTCGTCGACGATGTGGTCGCCGGGCTCATCGCGGCGGCGGAGGTTACCGGCATCGAGGGCGAGACCTTCGACCTCGGTAGCGGCGAGCTCGTCACCGTCCGCCAGATCGTCGAGAAGATCTGCCATGCGCTCGCCGCGCCGCCGCCCGAGATCGGCGCCATCGCCGACCGGCCGCTCGAGTTCGTGCGCCGCGCCAACGTCGCGAAGAGTTACGCCCGCCTCGGCTGGCGACCGGCGATCGGCCTGGAAGAGGGGCTGCACCGGACGATCGTCGGCCTGCGGGGCGAGCTCGCCTCCGGCTCCTATTCGCCCCGAGGCTGATGGGCATTCCGCGCGGCACCGCCCGCCTGCTTCTCGACGAGGCGCGCGCGCGGCCGTTCTCGGGCAGCCTCCTCGAGCTCGGACGAATGTCGGTCTACGCGACCCGCGAGGAGCTCGAGCGCTGGGCCCGGGAACAGGCGACGCCGCTCGCGGCGCTCGCTCCGGGTGACGGCCTGGCGCTCTCCCACCAGCCGGAGCTTGCCGCTGCGGGCTGTCTGGATGACAGGAGCTTCTTCCGCCTGCTGGGCTGTGAACGCGTCGAGAGCGCCGACGTCTCGGACTGGGAAGGGGCCGACCATGTCCTCGATCTGAATCTGCCGATTCCGGCGGAGCTCGCGGGGCGCTACGACATCGTTTTCGAGGCCGGCACCCTGCAGCACATCTTCGACCTGCCGCAAGTCTTCGCCAATCTCCATGCCCTCCTCAAGGAGGGCGGCCGCGTCATCCACGGCATGGCGCCGTCGTCGAACCATGTCGACCACGGCTTCTACATGTTCTCGCCAACCCTCTTCCACGACTTCTACGCCGCCAACGGCTGGCGGATCGAGGCCGAGTACTTTTTCGAGTTCTTCCCCTACTGGTTCCGCGGCCGCTTCCACTCGACGCGCTGGAAGATCCGGCGCTACACCCCGGGCTGCCTCGACCACCTCGCCTACGGTGGCTTCGGCGCCCGCCAGGTGGCCCTCTTCGTCGTGGCGACGAAAGTGCCCGGCGCCGCCGCCGACTGCATTCCCCAACAGAGCTACTTCACCCGCTTCCACGCCCACCAGGGAAAATTGGGGACAGTCCCCAATTTAGCCAAAGCGATGGAAGCAAAGGAGTTGAGAAAATTGGGGACTGTCCCCAATTTTCTCTTGCGGATGAAGGAGTGGAGGCAGCGGCTGAAGCGCCTCCTGCCCCGCCGGCTGCCGCCGGTGGAGACGCGCTACTAGCCGCGCGCCCGTGCGGGCCGATCTTCGGAGCTGTGCTATGAACTGTTCATCCAACTTCTGGGGGGAACCTGATGACCAGTGGTTTTCGATTGTCCACGCTTGTCGCGGCGACTGTCAGCCTCGCCTTGCCTTGGGGGGCGGCCGTACACGCAGTTGGCGCAGCTTGCGTAGCGGCTCCGGCGCCGGCTGACCCACCCACGAAGGCCTACTCTTGGAATCGGTGGGAGTGTGTCCTTCAAGGTGTCGAGGGGGACTTCTCCGGGCGCCGTGGGTACGCCGAGACCTGACTGAAGGTGACGTTCACCTCCTCGGGTCAGGCCCCGCGGACCACCTACGCGTTCTGGACCAAGGGCACTGGATCGGCGACGAACAAAGCCCAATTCGTCTTCCGTATGGCGTTTCCACTCACGCCGCAACCCTGGCGATGGAACTGGTCGACGACCTGCGAAACGCCAGCTACATGCGGCGCGACAACGCCTTCGCTCGTCACCGCGGGCTGGGTCGACGTCTACAAATATGGCCCGACCGGCAGCCCTCTGTATGCCAAGGGTCCGTTGAAGCGAGTCGACTATTCCTGGCCTCGAACGAATCCCACCCGGTTCTGGAGCGAACTTCGGCATGAACGGGGTGCCCCGTTCGCGTGGGTGGGCGATTCTGCTTGGGCGGCGCCGATGCGGGCTAGACCCGCCCTCGGTTCCGTCCCGGATGAGTGGCTGAACTACCTGAACATCCGGAAGGCCTCGATTCCGAAAGGAGCGCCGGTAACCATCGTCCAGATCGGCACGGCGCCACCCTGGAGCGGTGCGACCGACGCGGCCGGGAAACCGCCGTTCGATGCGGTGGGGAGCTGCTCGAGCGCGCCGCCGCTTCCGAGGAGCTGCTCGCTGCCCAACCCCGACTTCTGGGCAGCCTTCGACAACAAGATCAAAGTCGCAAATGACTCGGGTCTGTACATTCTCCTCGCGGGCCTCATGGAGCCCCGTTCCGAGCACCCCACGGGGACGGGACCTCAGCATTACCCGAGCCTGAGCGAGGCCAAGACGTTCGCGCGTTACCTGACGGCTCGCCTCGCGGGGAGCCTGGTCATCCTCTCGCCCGGCTGGGACTCGAAAGTGATCACGAAGGACGGCGAAATTCTTCAGCGGGCGGTCGGAAACGAGATCAAGCTGGTCGCGCCGCACATGCTGGTCACGAACCACTGGGGGACGATCGAGACATCCGAGATGGACGACGTCCACTCCGACGCCTGGCTCGACTTCCAGATGTTCCAGAGCGGCCACAACGATAATGCGACCCACGACTCGCCCACTCAACTCGCCGATCTGACTCGTCGTGCGAGAAAGCTCGCCTGGGAGATGTCGGGAACGAGCTACCCCGCGCTGGCGCCCTACTCGACGGTTCGGAAGCCGCTTGTCAACGGCGAGGGAATCTACGAACAGAACAACATGCCGAACGGCAACTACAGCATCTATCGCGCCCGCCAGGTCGGATACCTGAGCTGGCTCTCCGGCGCTCTGGGCTACACCTTCGGCTTCGGCGGCGTCTGGGACTGGGGCCTATGCGGGACGGCCACTCCCAACGCTTGCGACAACTACCAGATGAACCCCGGTTGGCGAACCTACTCCGAAGCCATGGCCCAGCCGAGTAACGCCCAGATGAAGTACATGGCCGCATTCATGGCCTCGTACCAGTCAGGATCGGGTTGGGGCACACTCGACACCTACGAAGGCGGGCCGGTGGGACCCGGGCTCCCGGGTCGAGTGATGCTTCCCAACCCGAACACTACGCCAGAAGAACAGAAAGTCGCCTTCGCGCGGAATGGCGGATACCTGCTCGCGTATCTGCCTCATAACTCCCTGATCAAACTGAATACCTACGGCCTCACGGTCAGCGCCGCGGCGGGGAAGCTCTTCGATCCTCAGTTTGGTACTTTCGATGTTGTCGCTGACGGCGCAAACCCTCGATACACTTGCGGCGGCACTGGATCGGGAGCCTGGTGCCAGTGGGAAAACAAGGGATATCGCTCACAACAGCCTCAGAATTCCGACCGCGTGCTGATCGTTCCGGCATGCGCCGCGGGAACCTGCATTCCCACGGGCTTCGCATCGCTGCTCGTATTCGGGGGGAGCCTCGCAGAAGGGAAACCGTGGGGAATCCTCGCGGAGCCTTTGGGCCCCGATGGAGCGCCCAAAGGATCCATCTTCGAGGTCAGCTCCAGCGAGGACCGCCTGCTCTTGAGCCCGGCAATGGCGCGCAGCCCCAAAGGCGAGTTTCTCGTTGCCTGGGAAACCGACGAGAACGGCGACGGAGCTCGCGAGGTCTGGGGCAGGATGGTCAAGGGCGACGGAACTTTGGTCGGGCCCGAGCTACTGCTCAGCCCGCAGGATGAGCGGCATCATTCCGCACCTACAGTTGGCGCGAACAGCCAGGGCAATTTTCTCGTGGCCTGGGAGTCAAGAGACCCGATGGACGGCTCGACCGAAGTGCTGGCGCAGGCCGTCAGCTCCTCCAGCCTGCTCAGCGGCGGAACCGTCACGCTGGTTGCGGAGACCGGATTTCGCTCCTTCAGCCCCAGGCTCGCCGGAACCGTCTCCGATGAATTCACCCTGGCCTGGATCCGGGAAGAAGACGAATTGGCAGATCCTGCCGTGCTCGTGCGGCGATTCGAATGGAACGGCACGCCAGCGGGGAGCGCTCAGGTCGTGAGTGCGACGGCCGCGCCAATCTACTGGCTCGAGGGTGTCTCGCTTGACGGGGCCGGCAACGCCATCGTGAGCTGGGAGGCGCGCGATCTTGGGTCGAGCCTTGGTGGTTATCGCGCGACCTTCGATTCGACGGGGAGCCTGGTCGGCGGCGAGGAGCTTTTCGCGCCGCCGATCGGCACGGAATGATGCGCCGGCGTGTTTCGGTGGCAATTCTAACCTTCGCGCTGGCGGCGCCGGCGGTTGAGGCGCAGGTGCCGCTCGGGCCGGAAACCCAAGTCAACGAATCTCACGGGCCCGCCGAGCTGGCGCCGTCTGTGGCGATCTCGGACAGTGGAGCCGGAGCCGTGGTCTGGAACGAACTTGCTGGAAGAAACAAACACGCTCGCATCCTCGACTCTCGTGGCTTTGCAGCCGGACCTACAGTGCGATTGAACGAACTTCTCGACGCGGGGTTCGCCTCGACTCAGGACTTTCGAATGACGGCGAGCGGAGGGGGCCTCGCTTGCTGGCAGACAAGCCGCACGGTCTGTCGGCAGTTCAGTGCCAGCGGCAACCTTGGGGCAGGCGAAATCATCGCCTCTTCGAGGCCCTACGTCTTTGGCCAGAACGAGTACGAGCCCAGGCTCGCGTACTTTCCCAATTTGCGGGCGATGGTCGTGTGGATCTACGCAGTCAGCTGGCCGCCGGAGTACGAGGATTACGACTACAGCGTTGAGGGGCGACTCCTTGACGCCGAGGGGAAGCCGACCGGCGAGGTCTTTCGTGTTGCGACGCTGGGCGGACTTGACTATGCCAGCTCGTCGGTTGCCGCGCTCGGAAACGATCGGGCACTTGTCGTCTGGAGCGATACAGGCGGTGACGGGAGTGGACGAGGCATCATGGGCCAGATCGTGACCGCGGACGGCGCGCTGGTCGGCGCTGCATTCAAGGTGAACTCGTACTGGCAGGGAGACCAGCGACTTCCGGACGTCGACGCCGATCTTTCGGGAAACGCGGTGGTGGTCTGGGAGAGTCTCGAGCAGGATGGTTCGCTCAGCGGAATCTACGGCCAGCGCTTCGATCGCGACGGGCAGCGCCTTGGGGGAGAGTTTCAGGTTAGCTCGAACGCGCCGTCGGACCAGACGTATCCGTCGGTGGCGGTGGATTCCTTCGGCAACTTCGTCGTCGCCTTCGAGAGCTTCCACGAGGAGAACGACCTCGTGCAGGATGTTTTCGTTCGCGCTTACGACGCGGACGGTACGCCGAGTGGCGAGCAAGTTCGGGTCAACGAGCAGATCATCTACGAGCAATCCGCCGCCTCGATCGACCTGACCGACACCGGCCTCCTGCAGGTGGCGTATCAGTCGTGGCGGAGCCTGACCGGCGATCCCAACGACTACGCTTACGACATCATGACGCGCCGGCTTGTCCTGCCCTGCCGGGAGGACGCGACGACACTCTGCCTCCAAGGCGGGCGTTTTCAGGTGCGAGCGCTCTGGCGCGACTATGCGGCGCGCCTCGGCACGGGCCGGGCGCTCGATCTTGCCGAGGACAGCGGCGGGTTCTGGTTCTTCGAGCCGGGCAACTTCGAGCTCCTGGTCAAGCTCGTCGATGGCTGCGGTTTCAACGGCAGATACTGGATCTTCGCCTCGGGGCTCACTGACGTCGACGTCGACCTGCTCGTCACCGACACTTGGACCGGGGAGGTCGAGCTCTTCGAGAACGCCCTCGGTGTGCCGTTCTCTCCCGTGCAGGAGATCGACCTCTTCGACAGCTGCGACGTCGAACCGCCCGGCGCCGAGGGCAAGACGACGCCGCCGGGAGCGGGGGTTCGAGGCCCGACTCCGACGCTCGGCGGCGAGTGCCTGCCGGACACGACGACGCACTGCCTGGGCGGCGGACGTTTTCGTGTCCGCAGCGAATGGCAAACTTTCACTGCAGCGAGTGGCGTGGGAATGACGGCACCCGCCGGCGACGACAGCGGTCTCTTCTGGTTCTTCGAGCCGCAGAACCTCGAGCTCGCGGTCAAGGTCATCGACGGCTGTTCAGTGAACGATCGCTTCTGGGTCTACGCGGCCGGGCTCACTAATCTCGGGGTGTCGCTGACCGTCGAGGATCTGGCGCGCGACACCGGCTGGTCGTTCGAGAACCCGCTCGGCGTGGCCTTTCCCGCCGTGCTGGATGCGAACGCCCTCGCGACCTGCCCCTGATCGAGGCTTCGAGCGCCGAGGCGCCAAGCGCCGCGAACGCTTTGACGGCACCCCCGAAGGAAGGCTGTATCAGTCTCGCAGCCTCCTAGCCGCCTAGACCGCGGCGTTGAGGGTGCGGTTGGAGCGCTCGCCGGCGAGCTCGCGGTATTCCTCGATCTGGGCGATCGTGATCTCGCGCATGTTCGCGCCGCGATCCATCGCCTGGTACCAGTCGGCGATCCACTGCAGGCCGTCCGAGAGCCGCAGGACCGGCGCCCAGCCGAGGACGGCCCGGGCCTTGCTGCAGTCGAGCTTGAGGAAGGTGTCCTCGTGCGGGCGAGGGATGCGATCGGCCTCCCACTGCGCCTCCCGGCCCCACTTGAGCGAGAGCTCGCGCGCCAGCCAGGCGACCGGCAGGCAGTCCTCGTCCACCGGCCCGAAGTTCCATGGACCGGCGCTTTGCCGATCACCGTTATAGAGATTTTCGGCGACCTGTAGATAGCCCCGCAGCGGCTCGAGCACATGTTGCCAGGGGCGGATCGCCTGCGGATGGCGCAGCACGAGCGGACGGTCTTCGCGCAGGGTGGCGATGATGTCGGGCACCAGGCGATAGGGTGCCCAGTCGCCGCCGCCGATCACGTTGCCGGCGCGTACGGAGGCGAGGAGCGCGGTCGGCTGGCCGCTCTCCTCCGAGTTGAAGAACGACTCGCGATAGGAGTGAATGATGAGCTCGGCGGCGCTCTTGCTCGCGGCGTAAGGGTCGCGCCCGCCGAGCTGCGACTTCTCGCGATAGGCCCAGTGCCACTCGTGATTGGTGTAGCACTTGTCGCTGGTGACGACGACGATCG
>JBDTQT010000033.1:0-22704 GCA_039932055.1 Thermoanaerobaculia bacterium | reverse complement strand
ATCGGGTTGGTGGAATCGCCATAGATCCACTGGGAGTCCGGGCCCGAGCCGCAAGTCGGGCACGAGCCCGAAATGCTCTGGATCCTGGCCTTCCCGCTCCCCGAGGGATCGTGGTCGAAGGTGTAGGTCGACTCGATTCCCAGCGGATCGAACACCGTGGTTTGCGTCGGATCAGTGGGATCGTCGAACGAGTACGCCCATCTCTCCGTCGCCCCTGCGTCGCCGAAGTTGGCGGCGCTTGTCCAGGTGTTCACTGCGTTGCCAGATGAATCGTAGCTCCAGCCGCGCAGCACTCGGGTAGCGGTACCCATCGCCGGCGTCGCTGGGTTGCCGTCGTTGTCCGGAATCAACGTCAGCCGGGTGATCATGCCGCGTACATCTCCGTAGGAGATTCGAACCGAGCGACCGTCGGGCCGGTCGATGCGAGTCAGGTCGGGTCCCGACCAGGTGTAAGTCCAGGTCCGCGTGCTCGTGCCATCAACTCCTTTGCGGACGATCTTGCGCAAGTGGCCGGCGAGGTACGTGAAGTCTTCTCGCTGGCCGTCCGGCAGCGTAACGCCAGTCACCTGTGAGCCGCTGTAGCCTAGGGCCTGCCAGGTCTGGCCGTTGCGATCAACCGTTTGTTGCCAGAGCCCGGAGGAGTTGAAGGTGGCGACGGTGCCATCGAGGTCGAGAATCTGCCAGCCGCCGCTGGAGGTGTTGTAGAACAGCCGGCGATACTCATCGGAGGGCTTGCGGATAAGGTACTCCCGAATGCCACCTCCAGTCTCGAGATTGTCGAACTCGCGGTAGGTGCCGCGCCGCGTGACGAGCCAGACATGCTCGGCATCGGGGTCGACGAAGATGCGCTCGGCGAATTCGTGCGACCACCCGCGCCCGTTGGTGTCTCTCCAGTTGGACCAGGAAGGCGTCCCCCAGAAGCCGGCGCCGCCCCCCTGGTAGACCAGCACGGCACCCGGTTGGCCGGGGGGCGTGGCCGAACCTCCACCGCCAGCGACGCTCATCGAACCGTTTGAACCGCCGGAGGCGGACTTCGGCGTGGGTGGTGGTGCGCCGCCGCCGACTGGACAGGTCTCGCACTGGCAGTCGTGCGGCTTCGGTTTCGGAGTGCAGAACTCGGCTTCGAGGAAAGGTTGCGACAGCTCGAAGGTCGAGCTGTCCGACCAGTAGGCGCTCGAACTGTTGCACTTCGAGTGTCGCACTTCGACCGTGTAGGTGCCTGGGATGCCGCCGAGGCTGCCGCCGCAGGTGAAGCCTCCGATGTCCATCGTAGCGTCGAACTGGTCGAAGCCGAGCGGGGCGCCGAAATTGCCGCAGGTGCCGATGGCATTACTGCCGGAGTCGAACCACAGGACCTTTACGATGCTGTCGAAGGTCTGATTGTTCACGGAGTTACCAGGCGTGGTCATTCCGACGTGGACGCGCACGCTGCAGGTGGAGAGAACAGGATCGCAGTTGGCGGGCAGCAGCTCATAGGAAGGTCCACCGGCAAGCGGCGAGTAGACGCGAGTACGAATGCCGTCGGAACAGTTCGCGGGCGGAAGGTCGGACGCCCCCCAGGAGACAGGACTTCGAACGGTCTGTGGATTCTGACCGCTGAATTCGCAGAGGAAAGTCCCTTGCGCGGTGGCCCGGGATACATTACAAATCGATAACAGAACGTAAGCGAGGAAGATCCCGGTTGCTCCAAAGGCCCTGTTCCAACGACGTGCGCACGAATTCATGGTTCGAATCTCCCGGCGAGCTCCGTTGAGGCTCTTGCTCGCTCGTAGATAAAGGACCCGGGAAGGTGCCGCGCGGTAGACAATTGTTTCTTGGCCATATTGGCCAACGCGTTCTTTGTTGCAGTCGTATAGGAATGAGAATGATGAGAATCGACTCAAGTCAGGTCTCACGGACAGAAAGTTTTCATGTCCAGGAAGTGGATCTCCAACGGCTTCTCACTCGCCTCAGCCCTCGATTGGCCGCTGTGCGTCGACGTTTTGGCCTCTCCGCTGAGGCGGCGAGCGACGCTCTCCAGGAAGTGCTGGTGAGATACACGATCCAGTCCCGCGCGATCGAGTGTCCGGAGCGCTGGTTGATCGTCGTATTCGCCAACGAGTGCCGCCGTCACCTGGCGCGAAGGGCGCTCGTCGAGCGGTCGGAGCGGCAGTTTCTCCGCGAACGCCCCGACGAGTGTCCCTTTCGCCGCGACAGCGGAGTCGTTCAGGCGATGGCGGTCCGCAGCGCACTGACTCGCCTTAGTGCGCGCGAGCGGCTGATGATCGCCTGTCGTTTTCGATTCGAGCTCACCGAGCCGCAGATCGCGGCGCGCCTAGGTATCTCCGCGGGCAGCGTGAAGAAAACCGTTGCGCGGGCGGTCGCGCGGCTCCGAAGCCTCCTGCGGCGCTGAGCGCCCGGGGACGAGCGCTCAGTCGACCACCCTGACTCCGTCTGTTGCGCTCATCGCCACCGCTTCCGCGATCTGTATGCCGTCGATGGCGGCGGAGCGGATGCCTCCCGCATAGCCGGCTCATTCGCCGGCGGGGAAGAGGCCGGGGGTGCTCACCCTCTGGAGGGTCGCCTCGTCGCGGCGGATCGAGATCGGCGACGAGGTGCGGGTCTCGACGCTGAAGCGGTGCCAGCCACCTCTTGAGGCAGCGGCGCGGTGGAATCGCTTTTCCGGTGTGGCAAAGCCCTTGAATTCCGCTCGGCGCCGGGCGATCTAGAGTTCGAGGGCGAGGCGGAGGCCCATGTCCACGGCGCGGAGGAGTTTCGCGGACAGGGGGCCGACCTTTTCGGTGAGCCGGTCGCGATCGATCGTCAGCAGTTGCGAAACCTGGATCACGGAGTCCTTCGCGAGGCCGGTGGCGCGTGCCGGGCAGAGGACGTTCCCGGCCGCGTCGGCGCGCGCGAGGTTCGAGGTCATCGCGGCGACGATCGTGGTGCGGAGCCGGGAGATGTTGAGCGAGTCGGACTGCACGACGACCACCGGCCGGCGAAAGCCGGGCTCGGAACCGCCTGGTTCATCGAGATCCGCCCACCAGATCTCTCCGCGTCGCATCACCAGTCGGACGCCTGCAACGTCCGCCGCCCGGCGGAGCGGCGGAATGCCGCCTCTTCGACTGTTTCGGGAGCGGCATAGGCCCGGTCGTACGACTCGCGGACCTCGTCCGCGCTCCACTTCGCCACGAACTCGGCGATCGCCCGCGCATAGAGCTGGCTTCGGCTGAGCGAGAGCCGCTCGGCAACGTCCTCCGCTGCCTCGAAGAGCTCGTCGGGGAGAGAGATCGCCGTCTTCATGCATGCAGTATAACCGCAGTATGACCGGGATCGCTCTGTGCCGCGAGGCGTCCTGTCCCGAATCGCCGCGAGATGACGGCTGTCCTGTCAGGGGTCGTTCCGGCAACCGGCGAGGAGAGAGAGCGATGCGGAATGTCTGGGCCTTCGGGCTGGCGGTGGTGGGATTGGGCTTCGGTCTGGCGACGGCGGCTGGCGCCGCGGACGGGGATCTCGACCCGACCTGGGGCGTGGGCGGAATCGGGGCGGGATGGACCAACTTTCGCGTCACGGTGGCGACCGCGACCGGGGTTGGCGCTGCCGCGTTCCTCGGCGCGAATCTCGCCGATCCGACCGACATGACCGCGATCTGGGGGGAGGAGCCCGGCCTCGGCTCCTGGTCGGGCTGCTGCGGCTGGGAGTTCGACGTGCCGTTCCTCGAGCGCTTCGAGGCGCGGGCGGTGCTCGTCGACCGGGACGGCCGGGCGCTCTTCGCCGGCGCCATCGGCCTCTTTCCGACCGGCACGGTCGACCGGGCCTTCGTCGGGCGGTCCACGGCGTCCGCGAACGGATCGCCGTTCGGACCATTCGATGACAGCTTCTCCGGTTCGGGCTGGGAGTTCTTCGACGACGCCGCCTTCTGCGACACCGAGAGCTGCCGTTTCGTCGACATCGCCGAGACCGACTCCGGCTCGCCGCGCTACGTACTGTTGCTCGAGCGCACCGTAGGGGGCATCTCGGCGGACTACTACCTGGTCGGTCTCGAGGCGAACGGCAATCTCGCGACGGGCTTCGGTGTGGGCGGATACCGCCAGATCGCCGCCGCCAACATCGGCCAGACGATCGTCTCCTGGGCGCAGCTCGAGGTCGACACGGCGGGCAGGAGCTACGTCCTCCACGCATTCATCGATCCCGACGACCCCGGCGACTTCGACGCCGGCCTGACCCGTTTCGACGCTGGCGGCGACCTCGACCCGACCTGGGGTGACGCCGGTACCTTCCTCATCGACGGAATCGACTCGCCGCCGATCGCGGCTTCGCCCGGCGCGCTCGCCATCGGCCCGGCGGGCCAGATCGTGTTGGGATGGAACCGCCTGACGCCGCCCGAGCTGGGCATCGTGCGCGTCTTCGCCTCGGGGGCGCCCGGCGCCTCGACCATCGCGACGGGCCTCAGCGCCAGCCAGATTCGCGCCCTCTCCGTCGACGGGCTCGGCCGGATCGTCGTGGCGCGCGATACCGGCGCCGACGGTTTCCGCGTCGATCGCTTCCTCGCCCTCTTTCCCGGCGGCGTGGTGGGCGACAACAGCTTCGGCACGGCCGGCTCACGCTTCGTCGATGTCGACCATCCGAACGGCAACGGCGACGAGGACGTGGTCGCGCTCGTGGTCGAAGGGGGCGACTACTATGTCTTCGCCGACGCCGACGGCTCGCCAGCCGAAGACGACCATGTCGTCGTGCCCGTCCGCCTCTCAGGCTCACTCCTCTTCGCCGACGGCTTCGAGTCGCAGTCGAATCGCTTCTGGTCGCGAAGATCGCTCTGAGGAGGGCGCTACGGCTCGCCGGTTCGGACCTGAGCGTGTGCTCCCATGCCGGCGAGCGCCACCGCCTCCGCCACCTGGATGCCGTCGATGGCGGCGGAGAGGATGCCGCCGGCGTAGCCGGCGCCTTCGCCTCCGGGGTAGAGGCCGGGGGTGTTGACGCTCTCGAGGGTCTTGTCTTCGCGGCGGATGCTGATCGGCGACGAGGTGCGGGTCTCGACGCCGGTGAGCAGGGCGTCGGCCATGGCGAAGCCGGGGATCTTCCGGTCGAAGGCCGGGATCGCTTCGCGGATGGCGGCGATCGCCCAGTCGGGCAGGCAGGTCGCGAGGTCGGTCGGCTTGACGCCGGGGGTATAGGAGGGGAGGACTGCGCCCAGGTGGGTCGATGGCCGGCCGGCGAGGAAGTCTTCGACGCGCTGCGCCGGGGCGTCGTAGTTGCCGCCGCCGGCGGCGAAGGCGGCCGCCTCCCATTTGCGCTGGAACTCGATCCCGGCGAGCGGGCCTAGCGGGTAGTCGGCCGGCGTAATGCCGACGACGATACCGGCGTTGGCGTTCCTTTCGCTGCGGTCGTACTGGCTCATGCCGTTGGTCACCACCCGGCCGGGCTCCGAGGCGGCGGCGACGACCGTGCCGCCGGGGCACATGCAGAAGCTGTAGACCGTGCGGCCGTTCGACGCGTGGTGGACCAGCCGGTAGTCGGCGGCGCCGAGCTTCGGGTGGCCCGCCTGCGCGCCGAATCGACAGCTGTCGATGAGGCTCTGAGGGTGCTCGATGCGGAAGCCGATCGAGAACGGCTTGGGCTCGATCGTGACCCCCTGCGCCAGCAGCGCCGCGAAGGTATCGCGCGCGCTATGGCCGACCGCCAGGACCACCTGGTCCGCGGCGATCTCTTCGCCGCTCGCGAGCTGCACGCCGCGCACCCGGCGCTGCTCGCCGTCACCCAGGAGCAAGCGCTCCACCCGGCTCTGGAAGCGGATCTCTCCGCCGAGACTCTCGATCTTCGCCCGCAGGCTCTCGACCACCTTGACCAGCTTGAAGGTGCCGATGTGCGGCCGGTGCACCCAGAGGATCTCCTGCGGCGCGCCGGCGGCGACGAAATCGGTCAGGACCTTGCGCCCGAGATGGCGCGGGTCGCGCACCTGGCTGTAGAGCTTGCCGTCGGAGAAGGTGCCGGCGCCGCCCTCGCCGAACTGCACGTTGGACTCCGGGTCGAGCACACCCTTGCGCCAGAAGCCGAAGGTGTCGACGGTGCGCTCGCGCACCCGCTTGCCGCGTTCGAGGAGCAGCGGGCGGAAACCCATCTCGGCGAGAGTGAGCGCCGCAAAGAGACCGCACGGGCCCATGCCGATCACCACCGGACGCGGGCCGGAGAAATCGGCCGGTGCCCGCGCCATGAAGCGATAGGTCGAATCGGGCGTCGGCAGAATGTGGCGATCGCCGCTGTGCTGCCGGAGAAGCTCCGCCTCGCGGCTGGCGCCAGGGAGCGCGACGTCGAGGATGTAGACCAGGCGGATCGCCTTGCGCTTTCGCGCGTCGACGCTGCGCTTGAAGATCGCGATCGTCGCCGGCTCTTCGGGGGCCAGTCCGAGGCGGCGCCGGGCGGCGGCTTCCAGGTCGGCGCCCGAATGATCGAGCGGCAGCGCGAGCTCGGAGATGCGGATCATTGGCCTCCCACCGCGCGTCGACGGCGACCTGCGGGCGAGCCGTATTCCTCTTTCATTGTGTGCGCTTTTCGCGTCGCGGATCGAGACAGATCTAGCCGCGCGCGAGGAGGCTCGCGGCCAGAGCCAGTGCTCCGGGGAGCGCCTGGATCCAGAGGATCTTGCGGCTCGCGGTCGCGGCGCCGAACGCTCCGGCGACCATCACGCAGGCAAGAAAGAAGACCCGCATCTCGAAGCCGGCCGCACCGCGCCACAGCGCCCAGCCGAGGCCGGCGGCGAGGAAGCCGTTGTAGAGGCCCTGGTTGGCGGCCAGCATGCGCGTCGCTTTGGCCATCTCCGCCGACAGGCCGAAGGCGCGCCGGCCGGCCGGGGACTCCCAGAGAAACATCTCGAGCACCAGAAAATAGAGATGGAGGAGCGCCACGGCGGCGGTGAGCAGGGTCGCGGCGAGGTTCATGACGGGTGATCCTATGCGCTCACCAGAGATCCAGCACCAGGACGCGCGCTTCGAGCGGTCCGTTCCAGACCGGAATGCGGCGCGTCGGTTTGAGGCCGAGGAGCTTGCCCTGGGTGTCGCCGCCGGCGAAGATGACCGCCTTCCAGCCGCGGTACTTCTGCTTCAGGGTATCGCCGAGCGCCTTCCAGAGCTCCGGCGAGTCGACCATGCGCTCGCCGTGGGGCGGATTCGCCACCACGAGGCCGGGCCCCGCCGGCGGATCGAAGGCGAAGGCGTCCTGCTGTATCAGGTCGGTCTGCCCGAGGAGCCCGGCCGCGGCGAGGTTGCGCTGCGAGGCGACCCGCGCTTCGTTGGCAATATCGACGCCGATCATGCGCACCGCCGGGTCGGGTGTCGGGATCGGCTCCTCGCGGATTCGCTTCCAGAGCTCGCGGTCGAAACCGGGCAGGCGTTCGAACGCCCAGAGGTTGCGCAGGCGATTCGGCGCCAGGCCCATCGCGATCGCGCCGGCTTCGGCGAGAAAGGTTCCCGAGCCGCACATCAGATCGACGACCGGGCCGTGGCCGTTCCAGCCCGAGGCGAGGAGCGCCGCCGCGGCGAGCTGCTCCCTGAGCGGTGCGGCGGTCGAGGTGACGCGGTAGCCGCGCCGGTCGAGCGGCTCGCCCGAGGTGTCGAGGAGCAGTGTCGCGCGGTCGCGGAAGAGACGCAGTCGGAGGGCCACGTCCGGACTGGAGCGCTCGATGTCGGAGCGCGCGTTGAAGCGTTCGCGCTGCGCGTCGACGATGCCGTCCTTCACCTTCATGGCGATCCAGCGCGTGTCGCGGATCGCGGAGTGCGACGAGGTCGCCTGGATCGCAAAGGTGCGGTCGGGAGAGAAAAGCTCGGCGAGCGGCAGCGTCGCCCCGCCGTCGCGCTTCAGATAGGCCTCGGGCGCGTTCTCGACCAGCGCGCGGGCCCCCACGTAGAGCTGGTCGTTGTCCGCCGCCGGCCAGCTCGCGAGCTCGACCAGCACCCGGTTCGCCGTCCGCAGCCGCCAGTTGGCGCGCAGGCCGTCGGCGAAGGTGCCATCGAAGGCCACACCGCCGGTCTCGCCTGAACGGGTCTCGATTTCGAGGTCCGCGAGCTCGGCCTGGAGGATCTCCTCGAGCCCGCGACCACAGGTGGCAATCCAGCGCACGCGGCAGTCGGCCTAGTCGAACGCGAGCCGGCGGTAGTCGCGGTTCCAGTAGATGAGCGGCGCACCGTCGGGGTGCGGGGTCGAGCTCGCCTGCACGGCGCCGACGTAGATCGTGTGGGTGCCCGCCGCCAGCCGCGACGCGATCGTGCAGTCGAGCCAGGCGAGGGCGTCCGCGAGCACCGGCGCGCCGGTGACGGCCGTCGTCCAGCGGCCGGCGGCGAAGCGCGCGCCTTCGGGTTGCCAGGCGAAACGATCGGCGAGCGCCTGATCGTGGGCGCGGAGGATGTTCACCGCGAAGACCGCGCCGGGCTCCTCGAGCAGCCGCCAGGCGCGATGCCGGTGGTCGATGATGACCGCGATGAGCGGCGGATCGGGCGAAACCGAAACGAATGCCGAGACAGTCAGCCCGTGCGTCTCCTCCCCCGACTTCAGGGTGACGAGCGTCACCCCGGCCGGAAAGTGGCGCAGGGCATCGCGGAAGGCCTGGGGTGCGATCGGCATGGCGGATAGGGGCGGTTTGCTCGAACCTCGCGCCGGAGTTTATCCTCGTTTGCCAGGAGACATCGTGAGCGATACGACGACGCGTGGCATCCGCATCGAGGTCGAGAGCGAGTACGAGCCGGAGCGCAGCGCACCGTTCGAGAGCTATTACTTCTTTTCCTACCACGTGCGGATCTCGAACCTCGGCGAGGAGACGGCCCAACTCCTCTCCCGGACCTGGATCATCACCGACTCGGACGGCGAGGTGCAGACGGTGGAGGGTCCCGGCGTGGTCGGCGAGACGCCCGTGCTCGCCCCCGGCGAGACCTTCGAGTACACCAGCTTCTGCCCGCTCAAGACCACTGTCGGAGCGATGCAGGGGCACTACGAGATGCGCCTCACCGCCACCGGCGACACCTTCGCGGCCAAAATCGCCCCCTTCACCCTCGCCGTCCCCGGAGCGGTGAATTGAGGATGCAGCGAGTCGCCGGATGCGCGCGCTGATCCGGCGCCTGGTACCGGGCCCGCTGCGCGCCGCTCTGCGCCGAGTGGTCGCCGATGCGCGCTACCGTCGGCAGGATGTCGCCGCCGATCTTCGCGAACGCTACGGTTCCGGAGGTGGTATTCCACTGCCGCCGGCCGGCCTGCGCCATCGCGTCGGGCCGAACAGCTCGCGTGCCGAGTTCCTGCATGTCGGCGCGCTCTGTGCCGCCGACCTGATGCGGGTGTACACGCAACTCGGGCGGCAATACGAGGGCGATCGGCGCTGGCTCGACTTCGGTTGCGGCTGCGGCCGGGTGGCCCGGCATCTGATCGGGGCAGGCAGCGAGACGTTGTTTGCCGACCGCGACCTCGACTACACCGGGGTCGATGTCGACCGCCACCAGATCGCCTGGGCAGCACGGCATCTTCCGGCGCGGTTCTCGGTCATCCCGCCGACGCCGCCGACGGCGCTGGCGCCGGCCTCGTTCGACGTCATCTTCACCATCTCGGTCTTTACCCACCTCGACGAGAGCGCACAGGAGAGGTGGCTGGCCGAGCTCAGGCGTCTCTTGCGTCCGGGCGGACTTCTCCTCGCGACGACGCACGCGCCGGATATCGCGCGCTCCAGCCCCGGCGTGACCGCGGCGGAGCTCGCCCGGCTCGAGGAAGGTGGATTCCTCTTCCGCCCGAGTGTCGGCCCGTTCAACGAACAGTCGGCTTTCCACTCCGAGGCCTATCTGCACGCGGCCTGGTCGCGCCACCTCGAGCCGCGCGGCTTCTTCTCCAAAGCCCTCGGCAGCTTCCAGGACATCTCGGCCTGGGAGAGGGCCGGCTCGGCTTCATGAACCTGCGTGCCGCGAACCGGTGAGTAGGATCTACCTGCGAAAATCACCCAGGAGCGACAATTTCGAAGTGAGCAAGGGGCCCAAGGTTCACCGAGTTCGACCGAATAGCCTTCCACGGTGCACCCCCTTTCCTCCGCCCCGAGACTCAGAACGCGAGGTTGTCGCCGCCACCGCACCAGGGCTGAGCCGTGGTGCGCGAGTAGCTCTTGAGGATGCCCGAAACGGAGTCAATAACCTCCACGGTGTATGCCTGATTCGTCAGCGATCCGAAGTAGACCCAATACTTGCCGTTGAAGCTGAAGCCGTCGACTAGATTGACGAACACCTCGGGTTGGGCGGCAGAGGTGAACCAGTAGGTGCCGCTCTGACCGGTCGTCGAAATGGCCTGCTTCGGGATGCCCCCAACCTTGACTCGAACCTGAAAACGGCCCCCGAGGAGGCAGGTTGTCGTGGCGTCGGGAACACAGGTGAAGGCCGCTTGGAGCGATCCCGTTGGCTCGAGCGTAGTTTCCTCAAACCGAACAGGGAGCTCCATGAGGAATGCTGAACTGTCCGATTCCCCGCAGAAGTTGCCCGCCAGCTTATCGTAGATCTGAGTTTGGCCAGAGAATAGATCGCTCACCGTCAATGTCGTTGCGCTGTCCGTGCTAGTTCCGTAGGTGACCGAGTACGTGCCATTCCCGTTGTCGAGGATCTTCACGCTCATCTCTGGGAGTTGCTGCGAGAAGAGCCAGAACCATCCGGCTATGGTCGAGGAAGGGTATGCGACGGCGTGCCCCATGTATGAGTTGCCGCCCGCGATGGCATTCAGAGTCACCTCGAACCGCCCGCCGACAAGGCAGAGCTTAGTGGTGCTCGGAATGCATGCGTCTTCGCTGGTGATCGTCACGGTGGCGTTCGCGGGCGTGCCGACGGTGTAACCGGCTCCCGCCACGACGGTTAGCACAACGGTTTCAGGGGGCTCGACCGCGGTGTCATTGATCGGGGTCACCGTAACGGAAATCGTGCTTTGCCCAACGTTGAATGTCTGGCTGGTCGCAATCGAGGAGTAGTCGGAGCCATTGGTCGCGGTGCCGGAGCGGGTCAATGACACCGTAAGGGCAGCGGAAGTGCTGCCCGTGCGGGTGAGAGTGAACTGCCCGGTGTTGAGCGGAGACTCCGCCGCATTGGGGTCCGTGGCGGCGATTGAGACGCTAGGTGACCCAGAGCATTGGATTGTTCTGGGTATCGGAATCGCTGTGGAAGTCCCGCCGAACTTGGCGGTGATCGTATGGGGGTTGCCGTCGCGAACGCTTGGCGGCAGGGAGAAGGTGAAGGCGTGGAAGCCGTCGCCTATGCCAGCGTTGAGTAGATCTTGCCTGAAGCGGTTGGCGAGAGCTGTGCCGAGCAACGTCGATCCGTCATAGAGGTTGACGTTGATCCTGCCCGTCGGCGCGTTGGAATCCCAGGCCCATCCGAATGTGGTGTTGCAGTCAATTCCGTCGTGATAGCCGCCATAGGCAATGTAGGTGAATCCGCTGGCCCGCGACGCGGACCCGGAGGGAGTCGCTACTGCTACGGTGACCGCGCCTGCTGTGTGAGCAGGAGCGACTACCTGAACTAGGCCGGCGGCCCGCGAAACGATCGTCGCCGAAGTGCCGCCGAAGGTCACCGCGGAAGCGCAATCCAGACCGCTACCCGAGATCGACACGGATTCGCCGCCCGTCGTGGCTCCGGAGCTGGGCGAGATCACGTTGAGCTGCGGGGCCGTTGTCGTACATAGTTCGGCCGGCGCGATTCCGAGGCCGTAAAAAGTCCTGTCGCACCCGAGATGGTTGATAGGCGTGTAGATCCACCAGCCCGTTCGATCGCCGTTGAGGCCGTTGCCGTCGAGGCCGTAATAGAGGCCCGGGTAGAAGGGGTCGTCGAGGTTTGAATTCGGATCCTGTGCCAAAGGAATGTGGTCCCGCACCGTCGTCATGTCCACGGACTCCAAGGCGGTCCACTGATTTGCGGCCAGAGAAGTCGCCCTCTGCGATTTCATCACGTCCTGGGTGCCGGGGAGATGGAAGGCACGGACGTGAAGCCAGTTGTTGGCGATCGGGTCCCACGCCAGCGCACCACCACCTCCGCCGTCGAAGGCTTGGCTGCCGTTTTGCCCTTGGTATACCGACAGTACCGGCTCGCCTGGCACACCCGGTTGGCCATCGTAGCTCCAAACCATCAACCCGGAATTGAACTGCTTCCAAGTGCCGCCGCTGCCGTCGTTGTGCCAGATCTGCATCTCCTTGGGTGACTTGATGCCGAATTCGCCTCTTTTGGGGGTGGGCACAGAAGGCGGTTGGTAAGCGAAGCGGACCGCCCAGGAATCGATGAGGTAGGGCTCCGGCGAGGAGAAGAGGCGCCAGTGGCCAAAGTAGATATAGAAGGTGCCGTTCGGTCCCATCGACAGGTCACTGGCGTCGAAGGCAAGATAGGTTTCGGTTACACCGCCTGGAATCGGATCGCCCAGATTGGCAGGGTGCGGTGCACCGTCCCAACAAGAGTGGTCGCGCGGAGCGACAAGGGGTGTCCACAGCTCGTCACCTGGTGGATTGACGTTGTAGACCCTCCAGGCGATGCCGTCTACGGAAATCGCCCAGTAGATCTGACCGACGATGAAATCCGCGTTACCTCCATTGAAGGCTTTATAGTAATAGGGTCCCACTTTAACTACCGCCGAGTCGCCAATCGGGCCCGGATTCGGCGGTATGTTGGGGGGGATCCCCGGTGTGTAGCCGCAGCGCTGATAACCGCCTACGAACGACGGGCAAGAGTTAGGATCCGGCGGAGCATATCCGGGAGTGACCCAGGGCGACGACGGTGTCGCGCGAGTCGCGGTGAAGGCACGATCCCATTCGCCGGCGGGGCACTGAGTGAGAGACTGAGGTCGATCCGCATGCGCCACCAGTCTCAGGGTCCCACCGGCATCGACGAAGAGATCCGGGTTGCTCCACGTCGTCAGGTCGGTGCAGTTGGAATTGGGGATCACTCGCAGAATGTTTTGGACGGCGCCAGTCTTGAACTCCCCCGCTCCCAGGAAACCTGGGGCCAGGGTGGCGGAAACGAGCAGCAGGGCCAGCGAAAGGCGAAGCGCTAAGACGGTGTGAGGTACGGACATTTCGTAGACTCCGTTGTACTTGGTGCCGCGGAACTGCGGCAGCCTCCTGCCCCGGCTCGCTGACTGAGCAACCAGCTCGCGGGTATGTGATTAGATCCAGAAAATCTCTGATCAAGTCCGGTTGTTCTTGATTCCAAGTTCAAGTCAATCGGGGAGTGCGGATGATCGACCAAAAGACGCTGGCGCTGGCTTCGGGGTTCGAGCGCTACGGGAAGACGACGCGTCGGGAGCGATTTCTGTCTGAGATGGAGCGGGTCGTGCCCTGGTCGGAGCTGTGCGAGGTCGTGGAGCCGCACTACCCGAAGGCCGGCAACGGACGGCGACCGGTGGGCCTGGAGCGCATGCTGCAGATCTATTTTCTTCAGCAGTGGTTCGATTTGTCGGATCCGGGAGTGGAGTAAGCGCTCTGCGATTCGCGTGCGATGCGTTCTTTCGTAGGTATCGACCTGGGCCAGGAGCCGGCGCCGGATGAGACGACGGTTTGCAAGTTTCGCCACCTGCTGGAGAAGAAGGATCTCGGGCGGAAGCTGTTCGCGGGCGTGAACAAGCATCGGTCTTCGCTGGGCCTGTCGGTGAGCCGCGGGACGATCGTCGATGCGACGATTCTCGCGGCGCCGTCGTCGACGAAGAACGCGAAGAAGGAACGGGGCCCGGAGATGCACCAGGCGAAGAACGGCAACGCCTGGCATTTCGGGATGAAGATGCACATCGGGGTCGACAGCAAACTGAAACTGATCCACTCCGTCGAGACGACAGCGGCGAATGTGCACGACAGTCAACTGGTCGAGAAACTGCTGCACGGCGAGGAAACACGGGTCTGGGGAGACTCGGCGTATGTCGGGCAGAAAGAGAAGATACAGGCCGTGGCGAAACGGGTGCACTGCTTCATTCAGGAGAAGGCCGGCCGCAATCGCCCGTTGGCCGACGAGCAGAAATCGCGAAATCGGAACCGATCGCGCGTTCGCTCGAAAGGCGAGCACCCCTTCCACATCATCAAATGCGTCTTCGGCTTCGCCAAGGCGCGCTACCGTGGATTGGCGAAAAATACGCATCGCGTGCTCGTCAACTGCGCGCTGGCCAACATCTTCATGATGCGTCGCCGAATCCTCCGCCTGCAGGAGGCGTAGTGCGTTCGAAGAGACGAACAGACCCCTCGCGAGGGTTCACCAGAACGCGAAACCCGGGGCTCTACCGAAAAGCGCCCTCGAAATCTTCGCCGTGCGCCAAGACCAAGACGACACCGGCTCCGACACAACTTGTTCAGACCCTCCCTGATCCGGCTTATCAGGAAAAGTCCTCCTCTGTATCGCTTCGCACATCTTCTGACATGAGCCATCCTCTCGGGGCTCGACTACCGATCGCTTGAGTTCAATTCTCCATAGACATGTAGTGTAGGAATGCAGTAGAAAAGGAGACATCGAACCGTAAGGACCATCAACCATGCTGAGCGCGATCGAGGACGACAGCCACAAGGTTCTGCCGCCCGACAGTTTGGCCGAACTTGAGGCGTTGACTGCGCGGCTGACCTCCTATTCCCGAAGGCTGGAGCAGCGGTATTCGCTGAGCCGCTCAGACTCGGAGGATCTGGTGCAGGACGCCCTTGTCGTGTTCATCAGTAGCAGAGCAGCCATCGTAAGGCCCTTTGAGTGGCTGGTTACTGTGCTTCGGCGCTCATGTATGCGACTTCTGCGAAGTCGCAGTCAGCGAACAATTAGTATTGAGGAATTGAACGAGGGAGGGCTGAGCCCCGTTTCAGTTCTGCCGTCCAATGTCCTCTATGATCGTCTACGCGTCGAAGAAGCCCTGAGGCCCCTGTCTTCCAGACACCGGGAATGTTTGTCTTTGCGCTTTGTCCTTGGGATGAGCTGGGCAGAGATGGCGACGGATCTCGGGTGTAAGCCCAGTGCTGCCAAGAAGGCGCTTCAGCGAGCCGTGGCCGCAGCCCGGGAAGCTCGACGCGACTAGTGTCCTGAATTGGAGATTCGCATTTTAACTTCTGACGCCGTGGGATTGAAGCGTGCCCGCAGCGAAGCGCGCGATCGAGGTCAGGATCTCGTCGGCGGTCTTATGGCAGCGGAAGGGTTTCGGATCAAGGTTGCTCTCGGCCAGGTAGGCTCGGATGTCTTTCTCGAGCGAAACCACGCTGGTGAACGAGCCACGACGGATCCTCTTCTCGGTGATCTCGGCGAAGAAACGTTCCACGAAGTCGAGCCAGGATCCGTAGGTGGGCGTGAAGTGAGCGTGAAAGCGTGGCCTCTTGGTGAACCAGTATCGAATGATCGCGGTTTTGTGCGTCCTGTAGTTGTCAAGGATGACGTGGACGTCGAAATCGATCGGCACACTGCTTTCGATCGTGTCGAGGAACTTGCGAAATTCGGCCGACCGATGGCGGCGATGGATTTCGCCGATCACGGTGCCCGCTTTGGCATCGAGCGCAGAGAAGAGAGTCGTGGTGCCGTGCCTCGTGTAGTCGGGCGTTCGCCGCTAGACTTGCCCCGGTCGCACCGGCAGGAGCGGCTGTGTTCGGTCGAGTGCTTGGATCTGCGACTTCTCGTCGACACACAGCACCAGAGCGTGCTCGGGAGGACTCAAGTAGTAGTCGACGATGTCGCGCACCCTCTTGATCAACAGCTGTAACAAGCGAGCTTCGAGAGGTTGACCACTCTTTGGGCGGGGGGCGGGCCCGGGCGGAATCCGCCCGCCATGACTCGCCTGCTTGCTGCAGAGTTTACGCCGCATCGTTTTTGCGCGTAGGATCGGAAGCGGACTGCGTGCGCGCCATATTCCACAGCGTTGCTGCGCTACACGGCACATGAAAAGGGTCGTTCTGCTTTTCCTCGTCATTGCGCTGCTTTACGCGGGCGCGGGACTTTTCCCCGGGCGCACTTTCGCGCCTGTGGATCTTCTGCTCGATTTCGACGCGTGGAAGGCGGATCCAACGCAGCGAGTTCGGGTATCGAACTCGCTGCTCTCCGACGTGGTCGTGCAGTTCATGGCCTGGGACCACGAGGTAATCCGACTGCTCCGCGATGGGCAGCAGCCCTGGGCGAATCGTTTCGCGGGAGAAGGCGGTGCGCTTTTCGCCAACCCGCAGACCGCACTGTTCTCTCCCTTCACCTGGCCCCGATTGCTCCTTGGGCTCGACGGCTGGGCGATCTCTTCGATCCTGAAACTGCTCGCCGCCACGCTTTGCTTGTACTGGATGGCGCGGGAGCTGAACGTTCCCGCACCGCAGGCGCTCGTCTCTGCAGTCGTCTTCGCGATATCAGGGTTTTGTGTTGTTTGGCTCCTTTATCCGCCCACCAACGTCGTCGTGCTGCTGCCAGGTCTCGGCGCCGCAGCGTTGCGTTTCATGAAGGAGCCGAGGCGGTGCAATGCAGCGCTCCTCGTTCTTTTCGCCGCGCTCTGCACCGCCGGGGGCCACCCTGAAGCGCTCTTCGTCGGCGTCTCGGGCCTAGGAGTCTTCCTCCTTTGGGAAGCCAAGCGGAATCCGCAGCTTGGGCTGCTATCCGCCGCCCATGCTGGTCTGGGTGCCGGTTTCGGATTCTTGCTTCTCGGCGCGCAGCTCGTCCCGTTTTTCGCGCTTCTCGCCCAGAGCCATGCTGGAGGCGCGCGCCCGGGGATGGAGCACTCGTTTCGCCTCTGGGGTGTGCTGTCTCAGGTCCTTCCTGGAGTCCTTGGCAGTCCTCTGCGTGGGGAGCTCGACCTGACCGCTGTCGCGCGCGCCGAGAGCTTCCACTTTCGGGCCGGCGGATTCATCGGTGCGATCGTCCTGGTCGCGATTGCTGTGGCTTGGCGTTCGCTCAGTCCGGTCTTGCGGCACGGTCTCGTCATCGGGTCGGTCGCGCTTGTTCTCTCGTGGCATCCGCCCGGAGCTTGGTTCTTTTTTCGCCATGTGCCGGTGGTGCGCCTCTTGGCTTTCGAGTATGGCGTCATTCTCTTCGTCCTTTTCGGTTCGCTGGCGGCCGGCCCAGCTATTGCTACTCTTGCTTCCGCGCAAAGGAACAGGATCGGCGTCGCGTTGATGGCAGCAGGAGCCGTAGCGATCAGTGCTGGCGCTCTGCCCGCGCTCTCTCCGGCACGTCCGACGCTGACATCCATGGTGCGCAGCGGCATCGAGGGTCTGCGCGCTCGCGGACACCTTCGCCAGCCAGCGGAGGTCTACGAGGCGCGGTTGGACTACTACCTATCAGCAGCCGGAGAGACGGCTCTTCACCGCGTAGCCCTGCCCGGAGCTCTCTGGTTTGTCGGCGGAGTCTTTCTCGTTTTCCCGCTCCGTCGGCGCGAGCTGCTCTTGGCTTGCGCGGCAACCGGCGAGCTCGTAGTGTTCGGGCTCGGATTCAACCCTGCGGTCCGGATGAGCGACTTGCCTCTCGAACCGGCGGCGATCACCGCGATCCGACGGATCGACCCAGCACAAAACTATCTTTTCGCCGCCAGCTTCGAGGTCTTTCCAGCGAACGCAGGAACGATTTACGGTGTGAGAGACGTGATCTCCTACGACGTTCTCACCAGCATCGCGCGGGCGCGGGAGCTCGAAGCCGCCGGCTACGATGACCGAATCGGTTCCTTCCCCTCGACCCTCTCACCCGCCGCAGTCGAACGCCTGGCGGCTCTGGGAGTGCGCTGGGTCCTCAGCCGGAGCGCTGTCCCCAACGCTCGCCGGCTGGAAGGCCCGCCGCCGCCTGCGGTTGGGGTCTACGAGCTCGCGAACGCGGCCGCCTTGCCGCCACCGCTGAATCAGCCTCCCGTCGGCCTAGGCCTCGGGATCGCGATTTCAGTGCTGGCTGTCGGTGGATGCGTGCTCTGGCTAATGCTCTGCGTTCCCGCACTAGGAGCCTGTGCGGCAGGACGCCAGCGCGAGGTCTGACTCTCTGTCGGGTGCCGGTTTCACTGGATTTTCGCGCTCAGTCTCGTTGCATCGATTGCTGATTCGGAGCCGGTCGCCGGGGGGAAGGCTGCGACAGGGGGTGCTTATCCGACTTTTTCTGACGGTGCGACCGGCCGGGAACGCCTTCATCCGATGGCCTGCAGCCCATCGTACTTGTCGGAGTCTTGCTGGCCTGTGCCCTGCACGCCTTTGTCTCCCGCCCGGCGATCATCGCTTTCTTTGCCTTCTGGACGGTCGGCTGGGACATCGCCATGCACGAAGGCGCTCTCTTTCGCGACTACGCTGGGTTGACGAGCCCCGAGATGCCGGGGCTGTTCTTTCGTTGGACCGGACCGGGCTCGAGCCTTGAGATGCTGGAGAGACTGTCGATGGTCAGTGCGAGCCACGCCCCTGCTCTACTTCTTGCAATCCTGCGCCTGGTGCACATCGCAGCGACCCTCTCGCTGGTGCTCTTGGTCTGCCGATCCCGTTCACGGCGATAGCTTTTCGTCGCTTGCCCGGCTCTCTGGCGGCGGCGGTCGCGCCGCGCGGCTTCATTCCCAAAGCCCTCGGCAACCCTTTTTCCGCTGGTTGGCTGCATAATCTCTGCAGGCCGGGCGGTTGCCTGTCGCGACTCGCCCCTCTTTTCGGGAGGATTCGATGAAATCTCGTCAGACACTCGTCGCATTTGCTGCTCTCGCCGCCGGCCTTTTGACCGCGGCAATCGTCGTGGCCCAGGCGACCGCTCCGGGTTCGGGTCCAGGAGGTTGTCAGGGACGGCACGGTGGCGGCGCGCTCGCCTATGACCGCGCGGCCGAGACGACCCTCACCGGCAAGGTGGCGGAGCTCCTGCCGCAGGCCTGCGCCTGCGGTGGCCTGCACCTGCGGTTGACCACCAGCGACGGAGCCCTCGAGGTCGCGCTCGGACCGGCGGTCTATCTCGCCGAGATCGGGGCGGCATTCCAGCCGGGGGACGAACTGCAGGTCACCGGCGTGAAACCCGCAAGCGCCGCACCCGCCGAGTTCATGGTGCGCTCGGTGCGCAAGGGTGAGGCGACTTTCGAGTTGCGTGATGCCGACGGTCTGCCGCGCTGGGCGGGAGCGGGGAAGGGCTGCCCGATGCATCCGCGGGGCGCCGCCGGGTCGGCGGGATGAGATCTGGCGGGACGCCGTTCCGACGCTGGCAGCGCGCGCTTCCGTCGGCGTTTCTCGCCCTCGCGCTCGGCACCGGTCCGGCAGTCTCCAGCACGGTCGTCGGGGGCATAGAGCCGGCACCGTCGCCGTCCGCGGTCCCGGCAGCGTCGCTCGCGCTCGCGCGCCAAGCCGTCGACCGTCTGGGCGCGCGCTTGCGCTCCTTGCTCGAAGCAGAAGTTGCGCACGGTGGTGCGAAGGGCGCGGTCGACGTTTGCGCCGACCAGGCTCAGGTCGCGACTCGGGAGGAAGCTGCCCGCCTCGGAATTTCGTTGCGGCGGATCTCGCTGCGCTATCGCAATCCCGCCGACGCCCCGGATGCGTTCGAACGCGCGGCGCTCGAACGGTTCGCGGTGCAGGCGCAGGCGGGGAGTCTGCCGGGAGAGCTGGCGCAGGTCGTGACCGGCGCAGGGGGTGAAGCGGAGTTGCGCTACCTGCGACCGATCGTGCTTGGGCCGCAGTGTCTCGCCTGTCACGGCCAGCCCTCCGCGCTCGCCCCGGGCGTCGGCGAGATCCTCGCCCGGCGCTACCCCGACGACCTCGCCACCGGCTACGCCTCTGGCGACCTGCGGGGAGCGTTCACCGTGCGCCTGCCGCTGCCGGAACGCCTCCCGCAGACCCCAGCGGCGGTGGCTCCACCCTCAGGCGCCGTCGGGCCGGACTGAGACCTCGGGGGCGAGCTCGACGGTGGTGCGCATGGAGCGCGCCACCAGACAGGCGTCCTCGGCCTTCTGGATGAGGCGCACGGCCTTCTCCCTGTCCTCCTCGCGGCGGAGAATCACGTGCGGCTTGAGGACGATGCGGGTGATGGCGAAGCGCCGGTCGTCGCCCTTTTCGAGGAAGCCCTCGGCCGCCACGGAAACCCCGGCCACCGGCAACTTCGACAGCTCGGCGACGGCGAGGAAGGTCGTGAGCCAGCAGGCGGTCGCCGAGCTGATGAAGAGGTGCTCGGGCGTCCAGCTCCCGCCAGGCCCGCCGAACTGCGGCGGCGAAGCGACGGCGAGATCGGGCAGACCGTCCGGCGAGCGTATGACCCCCGCTTTTCCCTCCGTCCAGTCGATGGCAACGGCGTAAGTGCTGTGCAGCTCGGACATGACGACGTCTCCTTCCTCTAATTGCGGGCGATGTGCCAGCCCAGGGTGCGTCGGTTGCCGGCGCCGTCGGTGACCTCGGCTTCGAGCAGCATCCGCCCGGGCCGATAGGGCGAGGGAACGATTCTCACCGCGAGCTGCGTGGCACCGCAGCCGACGTCCCAGGTCGCAAGGTTCGGGGACTCGCCGGCGCCGATGAGGTCGTCGTCGGATTCCTCGCCGCTCCGATCGCCGAAGAAGACTGCCCTCGTTGCGCGCAGGGTCACCCCCGGTCGCGTGGGATCGAGTGCGACGACCGCTGGCGCCGGCGCGACGCCCGTCGAACAGGGGACCAACGTCCAGTTCCCACTGCCATCGCGGAACTCGAGGCCGGAGTCGCAGGCGGCGGCTGGCATCGGCTCCTGGGCGTGCCGGCGCGATCGGCTGCGAGGCTGCTTGCCGGAGGGCTCCGGGGTGGCCGAGGTGGCCGGGGTGGGAGCGGCCGATGTGACGAGCAGCTCGGCCCACGGGGCCGCGGCGTCGAGCGTGAAGGTGAGACTCGCGGAGTCGGCGGTGCGGCCGCGCGCGTCCCTCACCCGTGCCGCGAGCTCGTGCCGGCCGGAGAGCGGTTGCGAGCGGAATTCCGCGACGGAGAGCTCCCGGCCGTCGAGCACCAGCGTCCACGGAAGTTCGCTGCCGCGTCGGTCGACGGCGTGGACGACCGGTTCGGGCAAGACCCCGACGCAGCCTTCGGCCGGCACGGTCTCTCCCGTCGCCGTCCGCAGCGCCAGGAGGGGAGCCTCGGGTCGCGCGGTTTCAACCGCGACGACCCGGATCGGCGCCGTCGGGTAGCCGTCGAGCCCGGACGCGGCGACCGCGGTGACCCGCCAGAAGAGCTCGCCCGCGGGCAACCCGCCGGCAACTTCGAGCTGCAGGGACGCCGCTGGGACGATAGGGGCGCGCGCGACGAGCGCACCGCAGGCCGGATCGCGACAGATCTCGACGGTGTAGTGGTCGGCACCGGGGACCGCGGCCCAGGAGAACTCTGGCGCGCCCTGTTCGATCTCCTCGTCCGGCGCCGGGCGCGGATCGGCCGGCGCCGGCAACAACACCTCGACCGGACCGGGCTTCGCCCTGGCGGCGACGCTCGTGCCACTTCCAGCGGGCACCTCGATGCTTGCGCCGGCCGCCGAGACCGTGCTCTTGCCGGCGAAGACCATGAACTGGGCGCCGTCGCCGGTGCTCTTGCGCGAGCGCGTCGAGAGCGGCTGGCCCGGCTCGGGAGTGGTCAGGGAGCGCGCGCCAGCGACCACGACCTCGATAGCGTCCGGGCTCGTCCTGCCGCGGCCGCCGCCGGACTTCGCACGGGCGGGAGTGTCGGCAGAGCCGGTGACTGCGCCATCGACATCGATCTGGCCGAGCTGGATCTCGATCTCTTTGCGCGGCAGCGGCGAGGTGGCGGCGGTCTGCCGGCGGATGAAGACCAGCGAGTCCTCGGAGAGCGTCACGCTGGCGCCATCGTCGAACCGCAGACGCGCCGACGCTGACTTCGCGGTGCGCAGCGCGTCGCGTTCGAGCAAGACGTCGCCTGCGCTCGCCGGGCGCCACGGTACGGGCGTCGGCAGCTCGCGGACATCGCTGGCCACCGCCATGATCTGCGCCGAGAGCTTGGCGGTCGGCCGCTCGAGGAAGATGCGCAGGCGCTGCCCGGGAAAGAGAAGGTTGGGATCCTTGACGAACGGATTCAGCAGGTGGAGCTCGTGCCAGTGCTCGTGGGTGCCGAGGTAGCGCTCGGCCAGGCCTTCGAGAGTGTCCCCCGGGCGCACGACGTGCCAGCCGCTCTCCCAGTCGGACTTGTCGACCGGCGCGGCGCTCGCCGCCGTCTCCGCCAGAGGCGCCGCGCTCGCGGCACCCGCGCCGACGAGTCCGAGACCGAGCACGACGAGGAGCTTGCGAAGGAGTGCGCGGAGGTTTCGCCGGCCGGCGGTGGCGGAGCAGGTCATGAATTCATCCCTTTCCGGTACGGCGAGGGTACTTCGCCGCGATGTAGTCGTCGATGATGCGGATGAAGCGGGTCGCGAGTTCGGCATAGGTTCCCTGCAGCGTCGCGAACTTCTCGCCGTCGATGAACACCGGGCAGGTCGGTGTTTCGCCGGTGCCGGGCAGCGAGATGCCGATGTTGGCGGCCTTCGATTCGCCGGGGCCGTTGACCACGCAGCCCATCACCGCGAGCTTGAGCTCTTCGACGCCTTCGTACTCGCGCTTCCAGTCGGGCATGCGCTCGCGGATGTGTCCCTGGACGCGCTCGGCGAGCTCCTGGAAGGTCGTCGACGTCGTCCGCCCGCATCCGGGGCAGGCGGTCACCGAGGGCGCAAAGGCGCGCAAGCCGAGAGACTGAAGGATCTCGCAGGCGGCGTAGACCTCCTCCCGCCGGTCGCCGCCGGGGCGAGGCGTCAGCGAGACGCGAATGGTGTCGCCGATCCCCTCCTCGAGCAGCACGCCGATGGCGGTCGCCGACCAGACGAGGCCCTTGAT
>JBDTQT010000032.1:0-22873 GCA_039932055.1 Thermoanaerobaculia bacterium | reverse complement strand
CCGCGCGACGGCCGCGTCGTGCCGGCGTTCATCCAGCAGTCGCTCCTCGGCGAGCCGCTCACCGTCTTCGGCGACGGCAGCCAGACACGCTCCTTCTGCTACGTCGACGACCTCATCGAGGGCATCTTCCGCCTGCTCATGTCGGAAGAGGTCCTGCCGACCAACATCGGCAACCCGCACGAGATGACGATCCTGCAGTTCGCCGAGCGTATCCGCGGCCTCGTCGGCTCCGCCTCGCCGATCGACTTCCGGCCGCTGCCCGAGGACGACCCGAAGACGCGCCAGCCCGACATCACCAAAGCGCGGCGCGTGCTCGGCTGGGAGCCGAAGGTCGATCTCGACCTCGGCCTCGGACGCACCATCGACTACTTCCGGTCGATCCTGCCGCGGACGTCCTAGACCGTCACCCGGAGACGCCCATGGAAACGACTTCGACGCAGGCCATCCCGACTCTGTGTCCACGCTGCGCCACGCGGCCGGCGGGGCTGCCGCGTCCGCCTTTCCGGGGAAGTCTCGGGGAAGAGCTGCAACGCCGCGTCTGCCCACCCTGCTGGGAGGAGTGGAAACACGCCGAGGTGATGGTCATCAACGAGCTCAAGCTGAACTTCATGGAGCCGACCTCGCAGGAGATTCTCACCTCGCACATGCGCGAGTTCCTCGCCCTCGACGGACCCGCGGCGCCTGGGGTGCGGTGAAGGTCATTCCCGAGGCGCCGCGCTCGCTGCGCGGACCGGCGATCAAGTTCGCCATTCTGGTCCTCCTCGTGGTCGGCGGTTTTCTCGCGGCACGCTACACCCCGCTCGCCGAGTATCTGAAGATCGAGAAGATTCAGGGCTACCTCGACCACGTGCGCGGTCTGTGGTGGGCGCCGGCGGCGCTGGTCGGCACGATCATCGTGCTCGGCTCGACGGGGCTGCCGGCGACGCCGTTCATCATTGCCGGCGCGGCGATCTTCGGACCGGTCTGGGGAACGTTCTGGAACTGGGTCGGGATCCTCCTCTCGTCGCTCACCGGATTCCTGCTCGCCCGCCTCCTCGGCCGCGAGTTCGTCGAGAGGATCGGCGGCAACAAGATCCAGAAAGCCGAAAAGCTCCTGCACCGCCGCGGTTTCATGCCGCTGATCGCCATCCGCTTCCTGCCGGTGCCGTTCACCCTGGTGAACGCCGCCGCCGCGGTGGTCGGCGTGAAGCTGCCGAAGTTCCTCCTCGCCTCGGCGATCGGCCTGCTGCCACCGATCGCCATCCTCACCTACTTCTCCTCGGCGCTCCTCCAGGCGGCGACCGGCGACCGCGCCGCCATCGTCCGCCAAGCCCTCATCGTCTCAACCACCGCCGCCCTCTGCGTCTTCTTCCCCATCGGCCTCCGCCGCCGCCTGCGCAAGCGCAAAGCCAAACGCCTGCGCGCCGAACGCGCCGCGCGCCCGCTCCGTCGCGGCCCCGTCGCGGGCTGAGCGGGGACGGCGGCCTCCGGCCGCTCCGCCTCCTAGTCCCCCAGCGCGGCGGCGACCTGGGGTTGATCGATGAGGAGGACGCCCTGGCCGGCGTGTTTTTCGGGGGCGAACTCGAAGTCGCGGATGACGCGGCGGAAGACTTCCTTCAGCGCTCGCGCGCCGAGGCGCGGCTGCTTGCGCGCCGCCTGGGCGATGGCTCGGGCGGCGTTGGGGGAGATCGCGAGCTTGACGCCGCGGCTGTCGAAGAAGGCGCGGGTCTGGATGAAGCCCGAGTCCGGGCCTTCGAGGAAGATCTTCAGCAGCTCGTCCTCGCCCAGGTCCTCGAGCATCACCACGGCGTCGAAGCGCGACAGGAACTGCGGGCTCATGCCGTAGTCGAAGAGGTCCTCGTTCCTCAACCAGTCGCGGAGCTCGAAGCGCAGCTCCTCGCGGACCCTGCCACCCTCGACCACCGTCACCGGCTGCAGAGCGCCCTTGTCGGCGCCGATCGTCACCCGGTCGTAGACCGCGTCATAGAGGCCCTCGAAGGCGCCGGCGCAGACGAACAGCAGACCCGAAGAGTCGACCGTCGTGGCGCCGCCGCCGAGCCACTCCGGCAGCACCACCGGCACCGCCTCGTTTTCGATCAGTGTGAGCAGCGCCTCCTGGGCACGGATGCCGGCAACGTTCACGGTGCCGCCGACGTGGCTGCGGATCTTGTCCACCTCGTCGACGAAGACCAGGCCCTGCGCTGCGCGCGCGACGATCGCTGCCGCGCCGGATTCGTCTCCGAGCTGCTCGCGGGCGCGCTCCAGCAGGCGGCGCATCACCGCTTCTCCGGGGCGACCGGCCTGGGCCTCTTCACCGAGGACGTTGGCGTGGATGCGGACCACCGCCGAGCGCGAGGCGAGCACCGGATCGGCGGCGAGGAACTTCTCGACCGCGCGCATCAGGGTCGTCTTGCCGGTCCCCGACGAGCCGATCATCAGGATGTTGCCCACGCCGAGGCCGGCGAGCTTCTTCGAGAGAGCGATCGCCATCTCCTGGACCGCGCCGGCCTGTCCGATGACGCGTTTGCCGAGCGCGGCGGCGATCTCGTTGGGTGAAGGAGCGGGAAGGGATGGGCGCATACCCCCATTCTAGTGTCGTCCCGCTTTGGCGTCGTCGGCCGGGTCGGATAGATTGTCAGCATGGCTTTCCATCGATCGCCCCCCCTCTTCCTCGCCGCGCTGCTCGGCCTGGCGTCCTTCCAGCCATCGCCGCTGCCGGCCGCGGGCGCGATGCCGGCCACCGACGCTCTCACCGCGGCGCAACAAGCAGTGGACGACGGCGACAGCGAAGGCGCCCTCGACCTTCTGGCGCCGATTCTCAAGCGCGAGCCGAAGAACGCCCGCGCCCTGCTCCTGCGCTCGACCGCGCGCTGCATCGCCGGCGAGCTCGAGGACTGTCGGAAGGACCTCGACCAGGCGCTGGCGATCGACCCGACGCTCCGCCAGGGCTGGTTGAACCGCGCCGGTCTGGCGATCTCCGAGAAGCGCTACGACGACGCCGTCGCGGCGCTCGCCCAAGCCGAGAAGCTCGATCCTCAAGCGAGCGACAACGCCCTCAACCTCGGCGCGGTCTATCTCCTGCAGGGCAAGCTCGAGCCGGCAAGCCGCGAGTTCGAGCGCCATCTCACCGCAAGTTCGGGCTCGGCCGCGGCCTACTATCTGGTCGCCTCGAACTTCGCCCTCGCCGGCTATTCGGCCCTCGCGGCGCAGCACCTCGGCCGCGCCATCGAGCTCGACGAGCGCTCGCGCGTGCGCGCCAGGAGCGACCCGAACTTCGCCGAGCTCGCTTCGAGCCGCCCCTTTCAGGCTCTGATGACTACCGACTCGTTCGTGCCGCCCGCCGGCAGCGCGACCGCGAGCCGCATCTACCGCAGCCCCTACAAGGGTTCCGGCAGCCCGCTGCTGGTGGCGGTGTTGAACGCCCTGCAGATCGCCGGAACGCCGATGGACTCGAGCGTCGAGGTGACCGACGACTGGGCCCTGCTGTGGTGCGATGTGCGGATCAAGATCGCGCGGCGCTCCGACCAGGAGACCGCGATCGACTTTTCGGCGCCGCCGGGGACCTTCACTCCGGAGATTTGGGACCGGCGCAGCCGGGCGCTCTACGACAGCATCGACACGGAGCTCCTCAAGCTCGAGCGCCGCGGCCTCGGACACTCCTGACGTCGCGGCCCGCTCCGGCCACTCCGCTCGTCCCGCCGGCCGCCGCCGTGCCGTTCAGAGCCTGAGCAGCACGGCACCCCAGTGCAGGCCCGCCCCCAGGGCGGCGAACTCGACCAGCGCCCCTTCGGGGGCTTTGCCGGCCAGCCGCGCCTCGTGGAAACAGAGCGGCAGGGTCGCCGAAGTGGTGTTGCCGTACTTCTGGATGTTGTTGTGCACCTTCGCGTCGGGAAGCCCGAGCGCCTTCTGCGCCGCTTCGTTGATGCGCAGGTTCGCCTGGTGCATCACCAGCAGGTCGAGGTCGGCGATGGTGTATCCGTGCTCCGCGAGGAGAGCGGAGGCGGCCTGCGGCATGAGAGTCACGGCGAGCTTGAAGACCTTGCGACCGTCCATCACCGGCACCGTCTCTCCCGCGGCGATCTGCTCCGCGGTGACGAACGGCCGGCGCGCCGAGCCCAGCCCGGGCACGGTCAGGATGTCCTGATGGTTGCCGTCGCCGTAGAGGCGCGCGCCGAGAATGCCGCGGGCGCCGGGACCTTCGTCCTCCTCCGAAGCGCGGAAGACCATCGCCCCGGCGCCGTCGCCGAAGAGCACGAGCAGGTGGCGGAAGCGCGAGTTCCAGGCGAACTCCTCCGTCGACAAGGGTCCCTCCTCGCGCCCCTCGAGCACCGCCCAGGTGCGCTCCGAGAACGGCATCAGGGAGGTGTGCACGTCGGTGCCGACTAGCAGGACGTTGCAGGCGACGCGCGAGCGGATGAGGGCGTCAACCATCTGCAGGCCGTAGGCGAAGCCGGCGCACTGCTGGCGGATGTCGAGCGCCGGCACCGGCCGCATGCCCAGCTTCTGCTGCAGGAGCGTGCCGCAGCCGGGGAAGAAGTGATCGGGGGTCATCGTCGCACAGACGATGTAGTCGATATCGTCCGACGCCATCCGGGCGTCCATGAGCGCCGCCCGCGCGGCCTCGGCGCCGAGATCCGAAGAGGCGACCCCGGCCTCGACGTAGCGCCGCTCGACGATGCCGCTGCGTTCACGCACCCAGACGTCGTCGGTCTCGAGTACGCGCCCGATCGTCTGGTTGTCGACGACCCGCGGCGGAACGGCGATCCCGCTGCCGGCGAAGCGGGCGCGTACCGGTTTCATGGCTCTCTCCCCGTGTGCATGCTGTCTGGACGGCTCGCGCGAGCGAACCGGAGATCAGTGCCGAAGCAGGTCGAGGAACTCTTCCCGGACCGGCTTCTGATAGAAGGTGCCGCGGATCGACGAGGTCACGGTCATCGCCCCCGGCTTCTTCACGCCGCGCATCTCGACACAGAGGTGGCGAGCCTCGATCACCACCATGACACCCTGGGGCTTGAGACGGGTATCGAGATAGTTGGCCACCTGCTCGGTGAGCCGCTCCTGGAGCTGCGGTCGCTTGGCGTAGAACTCCAGAATGCGGGCGAACTTGGAGAGGCCGAGGATGGTGTCGTTCGGGATGTAGGCGAGATGGGCGTGGCCGTAGAACGGCACCAGGTGATGGGCGCACATGGAGTAGAACGGGATCTGCTTCTCCATGACCATCGCGCTGTAGTGCTCGTCGTTGGGGAAAGTCGTGACCTTCGGCTCCGCCCCCTCTGCGAGACCCTGGAACATCTCCAGATACATCTTGGCCACCCGGCGGTCGGTCTCGCGCAGGTTGTCGTCGGTGAGGTCGAGCCCGAGCTCGGTCAACATCCCGCGAACATGGCCGGCGATGCGGTCGATCCTCGAGTCCTGGGATGGGGTGGCGGGCGCGGTGCTCGCCACCGCGGCGGCGTTCTCGTCCGGCTTCGTCGCAGTCATCGGCTCGATCCTAGCGCAGCGCGACCGCCGGAATCGATCTGGCCTCGAAGGCCGGCTGGGGCGAGCTAGAATGACGGGGATGCTGGTCCCCTTCCTGCCACCGCCACGGAGCTCCGCGGTAGAAGACCTGCTCGGCGAAATCCCCCGCGACCTCTTCTCCGAACGGCTCTACCAAGCCTGCGAGCTGGTCGAACGCTACGTCTCGGACTGGGCGGTCGCGATCGCCCAGCGGCTCGGGCTAGAGCCGGAGCTCGCACAGGGTACGACCGCGCAGGAGCTGCTGCGTGCTCGCGGCTACCCGGCCGACGAGAGCCCGGCGCTCGCCTGGCTGCTCGCCCGCCTGGCCGCCGCCGGGCATCTGGAGCGCGCCGATACCCCGCAGCAGAACCGCGGGCAGTCGTACCGCCTGCCGCGCCCCCTGCCCACCCCCGAGCTCGCCGAGTTACGGGCGCTGGGACTGGCGATCGATCCGGCGATCGCGCCGACCCTGGCCATACTCGACGCTGCAGGCGAGGCCTTCCCCGGGGTCCTCGCCGGCACCCTGACTGGCGAACAGGCGCTCTTCACCAGCACCCGCATGCCGCTCTGGACCGACTATTTCCACAACGCCAATCCGATCTACGCCGTGAACAACCGCATGGCGTCGATCGCCGCCGCGAATCGATTGCCGGCGACCACCGGCGGATGGCGGATTCTCGAGATCGGAGCCGGCGCCGGCAGCGCCGCCGAGGCACTGCTCGACGAGATCCGAGGTCGCGGCCGCCTGGAAGAGATCGCCGAGTACCGGCTGACCGAGCCGAACCCGATGCTGCGCCGGCGGGCTACCCGGACCCTCGCCGCGCGCTATCCCGGACTTCGGCTCACCGACCAGGCCTACGACATCGATCATCCTCCCGCCGGCCAGAGTCTTTCCGAGGCGGGTTTCGACCTTGTGTATGCGGTCAACGTCCTGCACATCGCCCGCGACCTGCGCGCCAGCCTCGAGTGGCTGCGATCGCTCCTCGTCCCCGGCGGTTGGCTGGTCGGCGGCGAGTGCCAGCGGCTCTTCCCCGGGCAGACGATTCCGATCGAGCTCATTTTCGAACAGCTGGCGAGCTTCACCGACGTCGCGCTCGACCCGGAGGTGCGCAGCTCGCACGGCTTCCTCACCCCGGAGCAGTGGCATCGGGCCCTGGCCGCCACCGGTTTCATCGCCGTCTCCGACGTGCCCGACCTGGCGCGGATTCGTGAACACTACCCGCGCTTCTTCTCCGGTGCGCTCTGCGCCCGCCGGCCCCCGACACCAGACGGTCTCATTCCTCGAGGAGGCTGAATGTCCCGGATTACCATCGAATACTGCGTGGTTTGAAACTACGGTCCACGAGCCGCCGGTCTGGCGGCTGAGATCGAGGAGAAGTTCGGCGAACAGCCGACCCTGATCAAGAGCCGTGGAGGGGTCTTTGAAGTGACGCTCGCCGGCGAGCTGCTGTTCTCGAAGAAGGAGGCTGGGCGCTTCCCCGCCGGCGGCGAGGTCGCCGGGTTGCTAGCCGCCCGGCTGCCCCCGGCCGGTTGAGCGTCGCGGGCAACTGGGGAGCGCTCCTCGGTGCGGCGCTGGGGCTCGCCTGGATCGCCCTGGCGCTGCGCCTCGCCCGCGACCGGCGACTTGCCCCAGGGCTCCCGCCGCCGATCGCGGACCTGCCGACGACGACCGTGCTCCTGCCGGTACGCGACGAAGAGGAGAACCTCACCGCGTGCGCTGCAACGCTCCTGCGGCAGCGGGGCGGACCGGCGTTGCGCGTCATCGATGACGGCTCGCGCGACGCGACGCCGCAAATGCTCGCCGGCCTCGCGGCCAGCGAGCCGCGTCTCACCGCGCTCGCCGCCCGACCCCTCGCCGCCGGCTGGGGCGGAAAGGTGAACGCCCTGGCGACCGGATTCGAAGGCGTCGCAACAGCCTGGATTCTGCTGACCGACGCCGATACCCGCCACCAGCCCGAGCTCCTCGCCCGGGCGCACGCCGCCATAGCCGAGCAGCGGCTCGACGCGCTCTCGCTCTCCGGGCGACAAGTGACGAAAGGCCTCGGCGAATCCCTGCTCACTCCGGCGGCGTACGCGCTTCTCGACCGGATGCTCGGCGACTGGCGTCCCTACGCCCGCGGCGCGAGCCCGACACCGATCGCCAACGGCCAGTACTTCCTGCTCAAGACGGAAGCCCTGCGGGCGATCGGCGGCTTCGCGGCGATCGCCGGTGACGCGCTCGACGATGTGGCGCTGGCCACTCGGCTGCAAGCAGCTGGATACCGCGTCGGCTTCCGACGCGCCGGAGCGGAGCTCGCTGTCCGAATGTACCGAGGAGGCAGAGCGACCGTCCGCGGCTGGCGCAGAAACTTCGCCCTCTTCGTCGCCGCCCGCCCGGCCGCGGCACTTTCCGCCATCGCCCTGCCGCTCGCCACCCTCGCCGTCCTCGTCGCTGCCATTTCGCGGCGCGACATTCCGGCCTTGGCGGCCTGCTGGGTGGGAGGTGCCACCGCATCCTCCGCGACCCGCAGGAGCTCCGGCAACAACCCCTTTACTGGAGCTCTTTTTCCACTCGACGTCCTCCTGCTCGCCGCGACCCTGGCGCTCGCGATGCTCGATCGCGCCCGCGGCCGGGCGGCCCCCTGGCGAGGCCGCGAAATCACCATCCGCAAGTAGTCGGCAGCTTCAGGCGCGCTTCGCGCGCTTTGCCCGGCCGGCGGCCGGGCGCGGGGCCGCCAGCGCAGCGCGATATCGGCACAACTGGCCCGGCGTCTCTTCGATCTCGACCGTGAGACTCTGTACCGCGCCGCCGCGAGCGACCTTGGCGATGCGCTCCCAGGCCCAGCGGGCGAGGAGTTCCATGGTGACGTTGGCGATCGGCAGCAGGAGAACCTCACCGGCGGGAAAGCGATACTCGCGGTCGGCGAAGCGGACCGCGACCGTCCGCGTGCGGCTCCCTTTCTCCCCGCCCGACCGGCCGAGCGCGAGATATGGATTCTCTTCCGGCAGCAGGACCTTGTCGTCGAGCGCCGCGCGGGCGGCACGAACGGCGCGCTTCAGGCGGTCACAGTCGGCCAGAAGGCCGAGCTCGTCGAGCGCCTCTCCCTCGACCTCGAGGGCGAGGCGGTAGTTGTGGCCGTGCAGCGGCTCGGCGGTCGCCGCACCGAAGATCGTGAAATGGGCGACGGAGAACTTGAAGTCCTGCTTGGCGAGGCGGATCGAGAACGTCGGAGTCATCGCCCGCCCATTCTACGGGAGCCGAGCAGGGTCTCCTCGATGGCGTCGAAGACCCGGTGGCACTCGTCGTCGGTGATCACGTAGGGAGGCAGGAAGTAGATGACGTTGCCGAGCGGGCGCAGCAGGACGCCGCGGTCGAGAAACTCCTGCGCCAGCCGCGGCCCCCGGGCGTCCAGATAGCCGGATTCGCGATCGCCCGGCGGCGCTTCGAGCTCGACGACGGCTAGGGCGCCGAGGCCGCGCACACGCGCCACCCCCGGCAGCGCCGAGATGACGGCGAGCCGGCGCGCGAAGAGCCGCGCGAGCTCGGCGACGCGGCCGAGGCAGTGGGTCTCGGCGAACAGCGCCAGGCTGGCGCGGGCGACGGCGCAGGCGAGAGCGTTGGCGGTGTAGGAATGGCCGTGAAAGAAGGCGCGGCCGCGCTCCTCGGAGAGGAAGGCGCCATAGATCTCGTCACTCGCGAGAGTCGCCGCGAGCGGCAGGTAGCCACCGGTGAGGCCCTTCGACAGGCAGAGCAGGTCGGGGGCCACACCGGCGTGCTCGCAGGCGAACATCCTGCCGGTGCGGCCGAATCCGGTGAAGACCTCGTCGGCGATGAGCGGCAGGCCTCGCGCCCGCGTGGCCTCGCGCACTCCGCGCAGGAATGACGGCGGGTGGATGCGCATGCCGCCGGCTCCCTGCACGATCGGCTCGACGATGACCGCGGCGACCTCGCCCGCCGCCCGGTCGAGCAGCGCCTCGAGCGCCGCGACGGCGCCGCCGACCTCCGACTCGCACGACGGCACCGGCGCCCGCTGCACCTCGCACAGAAGATCGCCGAACGCACCGTGGAAGACCGCGTCGCCACCGGCCGCCATGGCGCCGAAAGTATCGCCGTGGTAAGCATGGTCGAGGGCGACGAAGATCCGCCGGCGCTCCTCGCCGCGCTGCCGCCACTGCTGCACCGCCATCTTCATCGCGACCTCGACCGCGGTCGAACCGTCGTCGGAAAAGAAGACCCGCGTCAGGCCGGAGGGTGACAAGGCGACGAGCTCCGCCGCCAGCCGCGCCGCCGGCTCGTGGGTGAAGCCGGCGAAGATCACCTGCTCGAGCTCGGCAGCCTGCACCGCGAGCGCGATGTTCAGCCGCGGATGATTGTGGCCGAAGAGATTCACCCACCAGGAGGAAATGCCGTCGAGAATCCGCCGGCCGTCGGCGAGCTCCAGCCAGACTCCCTCGGCGCGCACGACCGGCAACGGCGCCGGCGCGGTCTGCATCTGGGTGTATGGATGCCAGACGTGCGCCCGGTCGAGGGCGAGCCAGTCGGGCACCGGGCGCTGCTCTCTCACCGCAGGGACGAGCCGCCAAGGTACCGACCGATGCTGCTGGAGAACCGGCTCACAGAGAACATCCCGTGAACCTTGTCATGTTTCTCTCCAGCAAAGGAAAAAACTGCGCATCCTTCAGGCCTCGAGGAGGAAGCGGCGCAGCATCGCCAGCGCGGGCGTTGATCGGCACCGACTCCGGATGCGGATCCATCTCGGCCAGCACCCGCAGCATCTCGAGCCGGTCATCGATCGACTCCCCCATGCCGAGAATGCCGCCGCAGCAGAGAGTGATCCCGCGGCAAGAGGACTCAGGCTTCCGCCCGCAGCCGGCAGTCGGCGACCACCACGGTGACGTTGTCCGTGCCCCCTTCGTCGAGCGCCGCGGCTACCAGCGCGGCGGCGGCGGCGGCGGGGTCGGACTCGCGGCTGAGGATCTTCGCGATCATCTCGTCGGGGACCAACTCGGTCAGCCCGTCGCTCGCCACGAGAACCCGGTCGCCATCCCGGAGGTCGTGGCGTCCGAGCTCGACCCGCGGCGCTCCCGATTTGGCACCCAACGCGCCGGTGAGAATGTGGCGCTGGCGGTGCGACTTCACTTCCTCCGCCGCGATGACGCCGGCGTCGGCGAGTGCCTGCGCCATGGTCTGGTCCTGCGTCAGGCGCGACAGTACGCCGGCGCGGTAGCGATAAGCCCGCGAGTCGCCGACATGCGCGACCAGCAGGTCGCGGTCGAGCAGGTAGGCCATGGTCATCGTCGTGCCCATGCCGGAGAGCGCCGGATCGGCGGCGGCCTCGGCCTCGAGGATCGCATCGACCTGCCCAAAATAGGCCTCGGCGCGCTGCATGAGCTCGCCCGCTCCGATGTCGTCGACTCGCAGAATCCAGTCCGGAATCCGCGTCGCGATCTCGATCAGCGCGCCGATCGCCCGCCGGCTGGCGTGCTCGCCGCCGGATCGTCCGCCGATGCCGTCGGCGACCACCAACACATAGCCGGTCTGGTCAGCGCGCGGCGGCAGATCCCCCTCCGGCAGGTTCGTCGCCAGAGTCTCGCGCGAGCGATAGAGGCGCAGGGCGAGGTGATGGTCCTCGTTGCGCACGCGGACCTTGCCCGCATGCGAGAGCGCACCCACATCCACCCGCAACGGGGAGCGCAACAATTCCTCCTCGCGCCGGAGGAGCTCCGCGACGGGCATTCGCGGCGTCTTCTCGTGATCGAAATCGGCCATGGGATCGGACCGGATCCTACTGCAATCGGCGGAGGCTGCCGGCACGGACGGGCAGCAGCCCTCGACGGCCTCAGGTGCGGGTGAGCTGGAGAACCGCCTCCATGTGCCCGGTCTGCGGGAAGAGGTCGAGCAAGACCAGGGACTCGATCTCGAAGACCTGGGCGAGCTCCCGCAAGTCTCGTCCCAGGGCTGCCGGATGACAGGAGACGTAGGTCAGGCGGCGCGGCGGCCGCTCGACGAGCAACCGACGAACGACCGTGGACAGACCGTCCCGCGGCGGATCGACGACGATGCGATCGAAACTCTCGGCGAGGCCTTCGCTCACCCATGTTTCGACCGCCTGGCCGACGATCTCGAGACCCTTGTCGGTTCCCGCGGCGTCCGAAAAATCTGGGAAGTTCCCACGCGCGTTCTTGCGCGCGAAGCGTGTCGCGATCCTGTCCCCCTCGACCATGACGACCCGGTTGTAGCGACGGGCGAGCGGCAGGGCGAAAAGACCGACACCGCCGTAGAGATCGGCTGCGGTTTCCCCGGTCGAAGGTCCGACGACGACCTCGACCAACTCCTCGAGGAGCCCGGCATGGCCCTGGAAGAAGCACCGGGCGTCGAAGCGGTACTCGAACGAGCCGATCCGGCGCTTGAGCTCGCCGTGCGGCAGCCCTTCGACGAGCGGCGCGTAGGAGACCTGCGCGCCGTCGCCGCAAGCGAGGTCGATGCGCGAAGGCACCCGATCCGGCAGCCGCCGGGCGAGCGTCACGAGCTCCTTCTCGAGCGTCGGCGCGAGCACCGGGCAACTCGCCACGGCGACGAGCTCCCGGCTGCGGCGGGCGAAGTAACCGACCTCGAAGCCACCGTGAACGCTGCGGGTGTGCAGCTGCGTGCGCAGGCGGTAGGCCCAGGCCTGGCCAGTCACGATGGCGCTGGGCTCGGGAACCTGGACACCGGAGATCCGCCGCAGCGTTTCGAGCAGCGCCTCGCCCTTGAGCCGGGTCTGCACGCCGTCCTCGAGATGCTGCAGATCGCAGCCGCCGCAGCGGGCGAAGTAGGGACAGGGGGGCTCGCGCCTTCCCGGCCCGGCGACCAGGAGCTCGAGGATCTCGGCCCGGCCGTAGTCGGGCTTGCGCTCGAAGAGGCGGACCCGCACGCGGTCGCCCGGGGCCGAGCGGGAAACGAAAATCGGGATGCCTTCGAAGCGGCCGAGGCCGTCGCCGCCCGCGACGAGTTTCTCGATGGTGAGCTCGAGCTCCTCGAGCTCGGACAGTCGCAGGCCGGCGGTCGGGCGATCGTAGGTCATGAATCTCCTCGGACCGAGCTCATCGGTTCCGTTGTTTGGCGCCATCCCGAAGCGTCATTCGCCCGCCTCGCCGAGCAGGTGGACCCGCGGCGCGAGCCGCGGAAGCCGCGCATTCACCTCGCGCCGCAGCTCGCTGATCGAGTGCCTGCGGGAGAGGTGGTGCAGAACGATCGCCTCGTGCCGCTCCAGCTGCGCCTCGTGGTCCACCAGATCGTCGAAGTGGAGGTGTTTGTAGGCCGTGCCATGCTGCCGAACCTCGTCGCCGAGGAAGGTGCACTCGATCATCAGCAGGCGGCTCTCCGGCAACCGCGGCGCGAGCCGCCAGACCTCCGGGCCGGTGTCTCCGCAGTAGGAGAGCCAAATCTCTTCGCTCTCGCGATCGATCTCGACCTTCGCCGCCCGGAGCCTGGCGATCTCCGGTCCGGAGAGCTCCCGGAGCTCCTCCTTGAGCTTGCGACGGCGGCGCAGAAGGTGGAATCCGAGGCTGGGTACGACGTGGTCGGTCGCGAACGCCTCGATCGCCAGGTCCCGCCCGACCGCGACCCGGTCTCCCGGCGCGAGCCCGACGATCTCGTAACGGTACTCGACTCCTTCCAACCGTTCGCCCGCCGCGACGAACTCGCCCAGCAAGCCCGCCACCGGCCGCGGGCAGAAGACCCGCGTGGCCGCCTGATGATGCAGGGTCCGCTGCGAAAGGACGTAGGGCACTCCCAGCGCATGGTCGAGATGACCGTGACTGACGAAGAGATCCCGGGAGCCGGCCTGGGTCGGCGCTCCCCTCCCGACGTCGAAAGCGAGACCGGGCGGGTGAATACGGAACCAGGTCTCCTCCCCCGCGACCGAGCTTCCCTCGATCGACAACTCTCCGAGCTGCAGCCTGGAAGATCCCAACGGCCCGTGGGAGGCGCCGGCGGCCGGGCGGCCCGTCGTCAAATCTCCTGGTACATGAAGCGCCGCAGCGGATCGAGACGCTTGCTGAGACTCTCCTGGTCCGGCTCGATGAGCCAAAGCGCGGCCGCCACGGAGGAGAGCAGCGAGTTTCCGTCCTGGGGCGTGAAGCAAAAGCCGTAGAGCTCCCGTTTCCTGCGCACCGCGAGCGTCGGCAGCACGACGACGGTCTGCGAGAGGATCCGTCCGTAGTAGCCGTGGTCGCGACCGAAGCTGAAGATCTCGTTGCAGTTGCGCTTGTCGGTGACCGCCACCCGAAGGTTGCCCTTCAGCCGTTCGATCATCTCCTCCTTGGTGATGTCGCGGTTGAACGCGAGATCGAACCAGATCGAGTGCATGTACTGCGTGTTGAGCTTGACCGCGCTCGAGAAGAGATCGAACTTCTGATGCAGAGTCTCGAAGACGTGAAAGGCATCGTGGGCGTGATGGGTACCGAACTCGGGGTCATCGTGCTTGCCCACCTGCGGGGCCGGCGCGAAGTCCTTGGTCTGCGAGATGTCGTTCGCGCGCCGCATGCAGACGAACGTCCCGCGATTGAGACTGTACTTCCCCCCGCTTTCGTCGCAGAGCGTCTTGATCAGGGTAGTGATGTTGTGGGTGTTGCACGAGACGATCTGGATGAATCGATCGCGTCCGGGGACGAGCACCTCGTCGTTGATGCCGCGCGCATAGGGCACGCCGAAACCGAACTCGCTGCCCTGGGCGAGGAAGCCCTTGGGGCCGGCGAGCTGGTTGTAATACTTCTCCTTCATCTCGTTGCCGGCAGGGGTGCAATCGACCACGACCGTGGCACGCGCGAGGGCCTCTTCGGTCTCGTAGGAGACGGTATGGCCGATCTTCTCGAAGGCATCCCTCTGGTCCGAATCGGCGGCGAGCTTCGCGCCCCTGGCCATCAGGTGATTGAGCTTGGAGCGGTCCCCGGCGAGCGGCGAGCGCTTGTGGAAGGTGACCTCGTCGATGCCCATTTTTTCCCGAAAATCGGTGAACAGGCCGATCAGGGGTTCGCCGATGGTTCCCGTGCCGACGACGTGGACAACCGTCTTCTTCATGACTCCCTCCGCCTGCCTGAGGATGGACTGGAAATTCTTCTCAAAAATGCTTGAGAAAGCGTAACATACCGTCAAGAAACCGCTTCGCTGGACGAACCGGCACGGAGATTGCTCACTCGGGAGTCGAGCCGTCCCCGACTTCGCCGTGTCTGCCGCCGCCACGCCAATCCGGGTCGCGACGGGCGAAATCGTCGATCTCGCGGGGAACCTCGACCAGCGTGCGGGTCACGGCGGGGTCGCAGCGCCCGTGGTCGCACTCATAGGTGTAGACGTTCCACTCCTCGCGGCGGGTGAAGCCGGTGAGGGTCTGATAGGAGTCGCAATTGCCGCACTTGATGGAGACGTCGCGGATGTTCATGCTCGGCCCCTCCCCGGTCGAGGCTACCAGAGCCCGAGGGCGGCGGTTTAGCCGGATTGTCTGTGCCCTCGCCGTTTTGGCGGTGTTGCCGAGCGGTCCGGCGCGCCTGGCTGGCGATACCCCCGCGGAGCAGTCCATACCGACATTCTCCGACGAGGTGCAGGTAGCCTGGATCCTGGTCCCGGTGATCGTCAAGGGGCCGAACGGCTACCTCAATGGCTTGAAGAAGGAGGATTTCGATCTCGAGGTCGACGGCCACTCCGTCCGGTTTCCCGACTTCGAGCCGCGCGGCGAAGCACCGTGGAGCGTGGTCTTCCTCCAGGACCTTTCCGGCAGCATGGGCGTCGGGGGCCGGCTCGAGGCGAGTCACGAGGCGATTGACTACTTCCTCGACGCCGCGCGGCCGGGCGACGAGTTCGCTCTCGCGACCTTCGCCGGCGAGGACACGAACATCGACGTCCCGTTCACCGAGGACCTGTCTCCGCTGCGCGAGTCGATCGCTTCCTGGGAAGGCTACGGCAAGACCGCGCTGCACGACGCGGTCGCCCTCTTGCCGCGGATCTCGAGCGACAGCCGAAACGTCAAGCGCGCCGCCGTGCTGATCACCGACGGCGTCGACAATGCGAGCTCGATGACCGCGGCACAGGCCAGGGAGATCGTGCGTCAGGCGCAGCTCCCGGTCTATGTCTTCGGCCTCGAGTCCGGCGACCCCTACGCGGTCACGAAGCCTGGCGAGGGCTTCTACCGCTACGCCGACATGCTGAATCTGCTCGCCCACATGACCGGCGGCAAGTACTTCTCGATCGCCAGTCCCGACGACATGAAGGAGGCCTGCGCCACGGTGGCGGAGGACCTGCGCTACCAGTACGTGCTCGGTTTCGAGACCCAGGGCTCGGGCAAGAACGCCTTTCGTATGATCCAGGTGGAAGTGCGCAACAGGAAGGTCAAGCAGGTACTCTCGCGGAAGGGCTATCAAGGTACACCCCCCGCAGCGAAATGAAGCGGCGGCGGGTGGACAACCGGCGATGGCAGAATGGACTCATCAACCCAGGATGGAGGACATGAGATGAAGAGAACGAATCTGGCAGTGACGGTGGTAATGCTCACGGCGATGGCGGGCTGGGGCTGCGCCACGAAGAAGTACGTGGCGGGCGAAGTCGGCCAGGTCGGCACACGCGTCGACGGTGTCCAGACCCAGGTCGAGGACGCCCAGACGAAGATCAAGGTGCACGAGGGTCGCATCACCAAGAACGAGCAGGACACCGCCGTGGCTTCGAAGACCGCCAAGGAGGCGCTGGACCGCGCCGTCGCCGCAGGGCGCCTCGCCGAGGGCAAGCTCCTCTACGAGACCGTGCTCTCCGACGACAAGGTGAAGTTCGGCTTCGACAAGGCCGAGCTTTCGGCCGAGGCCAAGGCGGCGCTCGACGCCTTCGCAACGCAGCTGAAGACCGAGAACAAGAACGTCTACGTCGAAGTCCAGGGCCACACGGACAACGTCGGCGGCGAGCTCTACAACGAGAAGCTCGGCAAGCAGCGCGCCGAGGCGGTCGAGGAGTACCTCGCCAAGCAGGGCATCCCGCTGTTCCGCATCGAGTCGATCTCCTACGGCGAGTCCGAGCCGGTCGCCGACAACAAGACGCGCGAAGGCCGCGCCCAGAATCGCCGCGTGGTTCTGGTCGTCCTGCAGTAGACGTCGTCGCGCAGCCGCAGCACGGAAAGGCGGCTCTCCGGAGCCGCCTTTTTCATTTCCCCCGCGACACCACCCAGATGGCCCGCCTCAGATTGCAGCATCCGCTTCGGCGATGACCTGAAACCGCCCGCCGCAGTCGGCGCAGCGGTAGCGTCGAGCTCCACGATGGTGGCGCACGTAGCCCTCACCGCAGGACTTGCAGCGCCACAACCAGATCCGCCGCCGGCGCGTGACGTGCGAGGTATCGAGGCGGTGGCAAACCGTGGGCGGGGCGCCGCAGGCAGCCATCATCGCCTTCCACTTCGGCCCATGGCCGGCGCGCGGGCCGGCCGCCAGATGACAGAGCTCGTGCACCAGCGTGGGAATGAGCTCGGCAGGATGGCGGTCGAGCAGGTGCGGATTCAGCTCCACGGTGACATGCGTGAAATCCGCCCGGCCGAGGGTGCTGCGCAGCCGCGAGTTGAAGACCACCTTCACCCGGCGTGGACAGAGCCAGCGGAGCTTGCGCAGCGGCCGGAGGTAGGCCGCCGCGAGACGCTCCAGGGCCGCGGTCGAGCGCGTGGACGGGAGCTTCTTCCGGCGCTCCGGGCGCGGGCGCGCGAAGAGCTCGAGAAGGGAGAGCTGCTCCAAAGCGACCTCAGCCTCCGGCGGCGCCTTCCGCCGCCCGCAGCGCGGCGTCGATGGCCTCCGCGTCGGCGACTCCGGTGTGACGGTAGGCGATCTGCCCGCGGCGATCCATGATCAGGAGGGTCGGCAGCGCCATGATCTCCAGCGGACCGCCGAGGATCTCCTCTGGATCGACGAGCACCGCGTACGGGAAGGGCCTGCGAGAGACGAAGTCGCGCACGGTGGCGGCTTCCTCGCCGGTCGCGACGGCGATGAACTCGATGCCGCGCTTCGCCGCTTCCGGATATACCTGTTTGAGGATGTCGGCCTGCATGTGGCACGGACCGCACCACGTGGCCCAGAAGTCGAACAGCACCACGTTCCCGAGAAGGTCCGCCCTGGCGATCCGCTCGCCGCCGAGCGAAGCCAGCGAGAAATCCGGCATCGGTCCGAGGTCCGCCGCCCCCTCCGCCGCGCGCTCCGCCTGTCGTCCGCAGCCAAACAGCGAGAGCGTCGCCGCCAGGGCGATGCAGGACAAGGCACGCAGGGTCGCGCGGCTGCGCCCATCGAAAGTCATAGAGGTCGTCATGTCCCGAACGATACACAAAAAAAAGAGCCGAGGCCTCACGGCCAGGCTCAGTGCGTACTAACCAGAATCAGAAGCCAGGCGACGGAGCGCCCGGAAATGTTAGGTCGGCGCCAGAGCGCCGGCGAAGTTACTTCTTCTTCTTTGCGGTCTTCTTTGCAGCCTTCTTGGCAGGCTTCTTCGCCGCCTTCTTGGTGGCCATGTTGATAGCCTCCTCTATGGCATCGGGCTTGATTGCCCGTTGCATGCGTGGGAAAACTTCAACTTCAGCTGCATCCGCTCGTCGAGCCGCAGTTCGTGCACTTGTAGCAGGACCCGTTGCGTACCATGATCGATCCGCACTCATGGCAGCTCGGCGCGTCGGTCGAATTGACGAAAGTCAGAAGTGAGCCGCCCTCGGCCTCCTTCGCCGCGGAACGCGCCGGCGCCGCGCCCGCGTCAGCCGCGGCCATTGGCGCCAGGAGAGAAGCCACTGGCGCCGGTTCGCGCAGCACTACTCCCACCGCCTGCTTCTCCTCCTGGCTGAGGAACTTCGAAGCCAGCCAGCGGAAGATGTAGTCGGTGATGGACTTGGCGATCGGGATCTCCGGGTTCTTGGTGAAACCGGAAGGCTCGAAGCGGGTGTGCGAGAACTTGTCGACGAGCGCCTTGAGCGGCACGCCGTACTGCAGGGAGAGCGAGACCATCGTGGCGAAGGCGTCCATCAGCCCCGAGATGGTCGAGCCCTCCTTCGCCATGACCAGGAAGATCTCCCCCGGCTGACCGTCGTCGTAGACGCCGACCGTGATGTAGCCCTCGTGGCCGTTGATCGAGAACTTGTGGGTGATCGAGCGGCGCTCGTCCGGGAGCTTGCGGCGGCCGGGCATCGGCACGGTCGAGGCCATCGTGCCGGCGAGCGCGAGGCTGCCCGCGTTCTGAGCGGCTGCAGCGCTATCGTCCTTGCGGGTCGACAGCGGCTGGCTGCGCTTGCAGCCATCGCGATAAATCGCCACCGCCTTGAGGCCGAGCTTCCAGCCCTCGATATAGGCCTGTTCGATCTCTTCCGGAGTCGACTCCTCGGGCATGTTGATCGTCTTCGAGATCGCTCCCGAAATGAACGGCTGCGCCGCGGAGAGCATCTTCAGGTGGCCGGCGTAGTGGATCGAACGGCTGCCCTGGGCCGGCCTGAAGGCGCAATCGAAAACCGAGAGGTGCTCGGGTCGGAGGTGCGGCGCGCCCTCGATCGTATCGTTCTCGTCGATGAACTCGACGATCGCGCGGATCTCGTCCTTCTCGTAGCCGAGGCGCTTGAGGCCGACCGGTACCGTCTGGTTGACGATCTTGATCATGCCGCCGCCGACCAGCTTCTTGTACTTGACGAGCGCGATATCGGGCTCCACGCCAGTCGTGTCGCAGTCCATCATGAAGGCGATCGTGCCGGTCGGCGCGAGCACGGAGATCTGACTGTTCTTCAGACCGTGCAGCTCGCCCAACGCGACCACGTCGTCCCACGACTGCTTGGCGGCCTGAAGGAGGTCGAGCGGCACGTGCGCCGGATCGATCCTCTTCACTGCGTCGCGATGCTTGCGCATGACGCGCAGCATCGGCTCGCGGTTCTTGGCGTAGCCCGCGAACGGACCCTTCTTCTCCGCGATGCGCGCCGACTGGGCGTAAGAGGCGCCGGTCATGAGCGCCGTGATCGCCGCCGCGTAGCCGCGGCCGCTGTCCGAGTCGTAGGCCATGCCGCGAGCCATCAGCAGAGCGCCGAGGTTGGCGTAGCCGATGCCCAGCGGGCGATAGTCGTGCGAGTTCTTCTCGATCGCCTTGGTCGGATAGCTGGCGTAGTCGACCACGATCTCCTGCGCGGTGATCACCACTTCGCAGGCGTGGCGGAAGCTCTCGACATCGAAGCCACGGTCCACGTCGTGAAACTTGAGCAGGTTGAGCGACGCGAGGTTGCAGGCCGTGTCATCCAGGAACATGTACTCGGAACACGGGTTCGAGGCGTTGATCCGCGCCGAGTTGGGGCAGGTGTGCCAGTCATTGATCGTCGTGTCGTACTGCATCCCGGGATCACCACAGACCCAGGTTGACTCGGCAATCGAGTGCATCAGATCGCGGGCCGGATAGGTGTCCATCGGACGGCCGTCGCGCACCGCGCGGGTCGTCCAGTCGCGGTCCTCGATGACCGCTTTCATGAACTCGTCGGTGACCCGGACCGAGTGGTTGGCGTTCTGGTAGGCGATCGAGTCGTAGGCGCCGCCCGAGACGTTGAAGCCGCCGGGGTAGCCGGCGTCGATGAGCGTCCAGGCCTTGCGCTCCTCGATCTCCTTGCAGCGAATGAAGTCGAGAATGTCCGGGTGTTCGGCGTTCAGGATCACCATCTTCGCCGCGCGACGAGTCTTGCCGCCGCTCTTGATCACGCCAGCGAAGGCGTCGAAACCCTTCATGAACGAAACCGGACCCGAGGCCGTGCCGCCACCGGCGAGGCTCTCGCGGGAGGAGCGCAGGGAAGACAGGTTCGACCCGGTGCCCGAGCCGTACTTGAAGAGCATGCCCTCGGTCTTGGCGAGGCCCAGGATCGACTGCATCGTGTCCTCGACCGAGTTGATGAAGCAGGCCGAGCACTGCGGCTGTTCCTCAATCCCGACGTTGAACCAGACCGGCGAGTTGAAACAGGCGTACTGGTTGAGCAGGATGTGGGAGAGCTCGGCGCGGAAGACCGACGCGCTCTCTTCTGATGCGAAGTAGCCGCCGTCTCGTCCCCAGCGGGTCATCGCGTCGACGACCCGGCCGATCAACTGGCGCACCGAGGTCTCGCGCTGCGGCGTACCGAGCTCGCCGCGGAAGTACTTCGAGACCACCACGTTGGTGGCGGTCTGCGACCAGAACTTCGGCACCTCGACGCCCTTCTGTTCGAACACCTTCTCGCCCTTTTCGTTGCCGATCAGGGCATCCCGCGTCTCCCACTCGACGGCGTCGAACGGGTCGAGGCCCGGAGTCGAGAAATAACGCTCGAACTCGAGTCCCGCACGAAGAGCTCCCGCGACCTCGAGGGTCTCGGGCTCTGCAACGCCCCCCGGGGTGCCGGGCGGGCGGGAAAAGTCGGAGGGAATTTCAGGATTCATCTTCGTTTCCGTTGCCATGCTTCCTCCGTTGCTACCTGTTTCTCAGGCATCCTGCCCCTTCAATCCCGCCCAATCGCCCCGCCGGCATCCCGACTGGGATTGTCTGCGCACCACCCATCCAGCGACCCCGACCTACCTGCCCAAAGGCTTGTGCATTTTCCGAGGTCCAGAGTGTGCGGCAGACCGAGCGGATCTGTCAAGGGGTTTCCGCAAGATATTGTGGCCAGCCGATCACCGGCCCCAAGAGATTGTCCCTCGGAACGACTCCGGAAAGCCAGCCGAGGGTCCCGAAAAGAGGCCCGCGCAGCGCTACAATTGACAGCCGTGAGCGACCTCGAACAGAGCCCCAGAGAAGCCCCGCCGGCAGCCGGCGCGCCCCGTCCGGAAACCGATTTCGCCAGCGTGTACACGGCGGCCGACGTCGCGCGGATCGACCTCGACACTGCGGTCGGCGAGCCCGGCGGCTATCCCTTCACCCGCGGCATCTACCGTGAGATGTACCAGCGTCGTCTCTGGACGATGCGCCAGTATGCCGGCTTCTCCGACGCCGCCGAATCGAACCAGCGCTACCGCTACCTCCTCGCCCAGGGCACCAGCGGCCTCTCGGTCGCCTTCGATCTGCCGACCCAGATCGGCTACGACAGCGATCACGCCATGGCCCGCGGCGAGGTCGGACGCGTCGGCGTCCCGATCGACTCGATCGCCGACATGCGGCGCCTGTTCGAGGACATTCCGCTCGACCGCGTCACGACTTCGATGACAATCAACGCCACGGCGCCGACCCTGCTCGCCCTCTACCTCGTGCTGGCCGAGGAGCAGGGCGTCTCCTGGGAGCGGATCGGCGGGACGGTGCAGAACGACATCCTCAAGGAATACGCGGCCCGCGGCACCTATATCTATCCGCCCGGTCCGTCGCTGCGCCTGGCCACCGACGTCATAGCCTTCTGCTCCGAGCGCGTGCCGAAGTGGAATCCGATCTCGATCTCGGGCTATCACATGCGCGAGGCCGGTTCGACCGCGGTGCAGGAGATCGCCTTCACCCTGGCGCACGCCCTCGCCTACGTCGACGCGGCGCTCGCCCGCGGCCTGGCGATCGACGACTTCGCACCGCGACTTTCCTTCTTCTTCAACGCCCACAACCATTTCCTCGAGGAGGTCGCCAAGTTCCGTGCCGCCCGACGGCTCTGGGCCGAGCTCCTGCGCGAGCGCTATGCACCGAAGGATGAGCGCTCGCTCTGGCTGCGCTTCCACACCCAGACAGCGGGCTCGACGCTCACCGCGCAGCAGCCGGACAACAACATCGTGCGGGTGGCGATCCAGGCCCTCGCCGCGGTGATGGGCGGCACGCAGTCGCTGCACACCAACGCCCGCGATGAGGCGCTGGGGCTGCCCACCGAGGACTCGGCGCGGCTCGCCCTGCGCACCCAGCAGGTCATCGCCTGCGAGAGCGGCGCCGCGGACGTCACCGACCCGCTCGGCGGCAGCTGGGCGATCGAGGCGTTGACCGACGACCTGGCGCGCCGCGCGCGCGTCTACATCACGCGCATCGACGAGATGGGCGGCGCGCTGGCGGCGCTCGAGCGCGGTTTCCAGCAGGACGAGATCGCCGACGCCGCCTACGCCTACCAGCGCCGCGTCGAGGAGGGCAGCGCCAGGGTCGTCGGCGTCAACTGCCACGCGGTCGAGGCCGAGGCGGTGCCCGAGCCGCTCGGCCTCGACCCCACCGGCGAGGCGCGGCAGATCGAGCGCCTGCGCGAGCTCCGCGCGCGGCGCAACTCCAGTCGAGTCACCGCGGCGCGCGCGGCGCTAGGGCAGAAGGCCGCCACGGCGGAGAACCTCCTGCCGCCGATCCTCGACTGCGTCCGCGCCGAAACTACTCTGGGCGAGATCGCCGACACGCTGAGAAGCGTCTTCGGCGAACATCACGACCAAGGCCGCGGTTAGCGGCCGTTCGCGACACCGCCGCGGTTAGCGGCCGTTCGCGACACCGCCGCGGCTAGGACTTCGG
>JBDTQT010000031.1:0-22898 GCA_039932055.1 Thermoanaerobaculia bacterium | reverse complement strand
GCGCCCTGGTCGGCTACGGCGGCGGCCTCGAGCGCAAACAGTGGCTGCTCGCCCACGAGCAGCGCCACGCCGTCGGCGCCCAGCAGCGCCTGCCCGGGCTCTGACCTTCACAGGCGCTCACAGGTGCCTGTTCGCAGGTGCCTCTCAGGTGCAAGGCGATTTTCGGAGCCTTGGTGCCGCTGAAAAGGGAGCGCGAAAAGACCAGTAAATGGATCGGCTAACCCTACCTTCATGGGTCCTTTTGCTGGGGCTGCCGCCGCTGCATTTCCCGGCGCTGCCGGGCGGCGCGCTCGCGCCACGCCCCTCAGTCGCGCCAGACGAACGGCAGCGCGATGAGCGCGATGCCGGCGAGGGCGAGGCCCCAGCTCCCGGAGACGACCCACGGCAGGACGATGAGCCCGAGTCCGCAGAGGAGGGGCAGCAGCTCCCCCTGCTTCTTGCCGTAGACGAAGAAGCCAGTGCCGATCGCGCCGAACAGGAGCCCCCAGAGGAGCGCCGTGGGATCTCCCATCAGCTCCGGATCTCCACTTCACCTTCGATCTCGACCGGAATTCCGAACGGCAACTCGGCCATGCCGACGGCGCTCCGGGCGTGGGCGCCGACCTCCGGGCCGAAGAGCTCCAGGATGAGGTCCGAGAAGCCGTTGAGGACCGCCGGCTGGCGGTCGAAGCCCGGAGCCGAGTTCACCATGCCGAAGACGCGCCCCCAAGCGGCGATGCGATCGAGGTCGCCCAACGCCCGCTGCAGGCTGCCGAGAATAGCGAGGGCGGTGAGGCGCGCGGCGAAGTAGCCTTGCTCCAGGGTGAGGTCCCGACCCACCTTGCCCAGGGGCTGCGCTACCGTGCCGTCGGCGGCGAGCGGCCCGTGGCCGGAGATGAGCGCTCGCTGGCCGACCGTCCGCACGAAGCGGAACGGCAGCACGATGCCGCCCGGAGCTACCAGCGGCGGCGGCAGGACCAATCCCAGCGCCGAGATCTTCGCTTCGATGCGCGCCATCGATCGCTCCCGATTGCCAGCCGGATCCTATCCCCCGCCCCCCAGTGCAAGAACTCCGGGCGCCAGCTGCCGTATGAAGGGCTATGCGAACTCCGACCCGGATTGTCCGGCAGCGCGTGAGCCCTGCCATACTGCGAAGCATGCGCACCGTGACCGTTCCTGCCCCCGTTCCCGAGTCTGGCGGCGGAAGCCGCTATCTATCGCTCGCTGGGCCCTCCGGAGCCCTGGCGGCGCTGGGTGCCATCGGCCTGGCGCTCGTCTGCGCGGCCCCGCCGATTGCGGCCGCCGAGATCGCGCGCGCCGAACCCGGCATCGATCTCGCCGGGATCGATCGCAGCGTCGCCCCGGGGGATGACTTCTTCGCCCACGCCAATGGCACCTGGCTCAAGACGACGGAAATCCCGGCCGATCGGGCCGCCTTCAGTTCGTTCGCGATCCTCGCCGAAGAGGCGAATCGCCGCACCAAGGAGTTGATCCAGGAGGCCGCCCAGACCAGCGGCACCCAGGATTCCGCGAATAGCGACGCGCGCAAGGTCGGCGACTACTACCTCGCCTATCTCGACGAGGCGACGATCGAGAAGAAGGGCAAGGCGCCTCTCGCGCCCGAGCTCGCGGCGATCGCCGCCCTGCGCGACAAGCAGGAGCTCGCCCGCTTCCTCGGCGGCCAATTGCGCGCCGACGTCGATCCCTTGAACGCGGCCAACTTCCATACCGACCGGCTCTTCGGCATCTGGGTGTCGCCCGACTTCGACGACCCGGCGAAGAACGCCGTCTACCTGCTGCAGGGCGGCCTCGGCATGCCGGACCGCGACAACTACACCGCGACCGATGCGACCAGCGCCGAGCTGCAGGCCAAGTACCGGACCCACATCGCCCGGATGCTCGAGCTCGCCGGCCTGGCCCAGCCGGGAGCGAGCGCCGCGCGCGCCGCCCGGATCTACGCCCTCGAAGCGAAGATCGCCGCCGTCCATGCCACGCGCACCGAATCGATGGAGGTCCAGCGCGCCCACAACCGCTGGCGTCTCGCCGACTTCCCGGTCCAGGCCCCCGGCCTCGACTGGCCGGCGTTCTTCGACGCCGCCGGTCTCGGCGCTAGCGGCGCCAAGCTCGCCGACACGATGGTCTGGCATCCGGGCGCGATCACCGGCATCGCCGCCCTGGTCGCGGCGGAACCGCTCGCCGACTGGCAGGACTACCTCGCCTTTCACGTCGCCGATCGCGGCGCAGGCCGGCTCTCCAAGGCGTTCGTCGACGAGTCGTTCTCCTTCTATGGCACGGCGCTGTCCGGCGCCACCCAGCTGCGCGATCGCTGGAAGCGCGCCGTCGATGCGACCAACGGCGCGCTCGGCGAGGCGGTCGGCAAGCTCTATGTCGCGAAGTACTTCCCGCCCGAGGCCAAGGCCGCGGCGCAGGAGATGGTGCGCAACATCGTGACCGCCTTCGGCAAGCGCGTCGACGATCTCACCTGGATGTCCCCGGCGACGCGCGCCAAGGCCAAGGCGAAGCTCGACACGCTCTATGTCGGCATCGGCTACCCCGACCGCTGGCGCGACTACAGCGGCCTCGTGGTGAGGCGCGACGATGCCTACGGCAACGCGGAGCGCTCGGACCGCTTCGACTATCAGGGCGCGCTCGCCAAGCTCACCCAGCCGGTCGACAAGACCGAGTGGTGGATGACGCCGCAGACGGTCAACGCGGTCAACCTGCCGCTGCAGAACGCGCTGAACTTCCCCGCCGCGATCCTTCAGCCGCCGTTCTTCGACGCCCGCACCGACCCGGCGCAGAACTACGGCGGCATCGGCACCGTCATCGGCCACGAGATCAGTCACAGCTTCGACGATCAGGGCGCCCTGTTCGACGCCAGCGGCCGGCTGGCCAACTGGTGGACGGACGAAGACATGGCGCACTTCCAGGCCGCGGCCCAGCGCCTGACGGCGCAGTACGACGCCTACGAGCCGCTGCCCGGCAGCCATGTCAACGGCAAGCTCACTCTGTCGGAGAACATCGCCGACGTCGCCGGCATCGCCGCCGCCTACGACGGCTATCGCGCCCGCTACGGCGGCCAGGAGGGCCCGTCGGCCCAGGGCCTCACTGGCGACCAGCGCTTCTTCCTTTCCTTCGGCCAGATCTGGCGGGCGAAGTTCCGGCCCGAAGCGCTGCGCAGCTCGCTGATGACCAACGGCCACGCGCCCGGCGAGTACCGTGCCGACACGGTGAGGAACGTCGACGCCTGGTACAAGGCGTTCGCCATCCCGCCGGCAGCGCGTCTCTATCTCGCTCCGGAGGCCCGCGTCCGCGTCTGGTGATCGCCGCGGGGTGGTAGCGTCCGGTCATGATCCGCTCCGCCCGAATCGCCACCCTCGCAGCCGTCGTGCTGGCAGTCCTCCACGCGCCGGCGGTCTCCGCCGCCGGAGCCGTCGTCCCGTTCATCGCTGACGACTACCCGCAGGCGCTCGCCCAGGCGCGGGCGCGCAATTTGCCAATCTTCCTCGAGGCCTGGGCCCCCTGGTGCCACAGCTGCCGGTCGATGCAGGCCTACGTCTATACCGACGCCAAGCTCGCGCCCTTCGCCGATCGCTTCGTCTGGCTGGCGATCGACACCGAAAAGCCTTCGAACGCTGCGACGGTGGCGCAGTTCCCGGTCGGTGCCTGGCCATCGATGTACGTGATCGACCCGAAGACCGAGACCGTCGCCTTTCGCTGGACCGGCAGCGCGACGATCGAACAACTCCTCGAGTTTCTCGACGAGGCACGGGCCGCGCTCGCCGGAGCTTCGGACTCAAAGCCGCTCGCGGCACCGACGACGCTGGCCGTAGCAACGGGGCCTGCGCTGGCGGCCGAGCTCAGCGAAGCCGACCGTCTCAACGGCGCCGCCTCGTGGGACGCCGCAGCGAACGCCTACGCCGCCGTCCTCGCCAGGGCCCCTGCCGGCTGGGCCTCGCTGCCGCGCGCCGCGGACGCCTACCTGTTCTCTCTGCTGAAGGCCGACCGTGAGGCCGACTGCGCGCGCGCCGCGCTCGAGCTCCTGCCAAAACTCGCCGGCAACCCCTCGTCCGCGACCGTCGCGGCGTCCGGACTCGACTGCGCCGTCGCGCTGCCAACCGACGCCGCCGGGCGAGCGGCGGCCATCTCCGGGCTCGAGAAAGCCGCCCGCACCGCCCTCGCCGATCCCCGCCTCGGCATCGCCGCCGACGACCGCTCGGGCCTCTATATCTCGCTCATCGGCGCCCGCGACGACGCCAGGGACGAGAGCGGCAAGAAGCAGCTGACTGGCGAATGGATCGCCCTGCTCGAGAGCTCTGCAGCGCAGGCGCCGACGCCCGCGGCCCGCGCCGTGTTCGATTCCCATCGCCTGTCGGCCTACCTCGAGATCGGCGAGCCGCAGCGCGCCATCGCGATGCTCGAGGTTTCCGAGCGCGACTTCCCCACCGACTACAACCCCCCGGCGCGCCTCGCCGTGGCGTATCGCGCCATGAAGGACTACCCGCACGCCCTCGCCGCCTCTGACCGCGCTCTGCCGCTGACCTACGGCCCACGCCGCCTGGGGATTCTGCGCACGCGGGCGAAGATCCAGGACGAGAGCGGCGACCGGCCCGCGGCGCGCGCGACGCTCGAAAAGGCGCTGGTGGAGGCGCGCGCGCTGCCCGCCGGGCAGGTATCGGAGCGCACGCTGGCGGCGATGCTCGCCGAGCTCGACGCCATGGAAGTGCCGGCAGCGCACCCGTAGCGGCCTCCGCTCGGATCGGCGCCTCTCCGCGGCGCCTCCCGGGCGCGACCCGTTCTACCCGCACCGACAGAGAAACGGCCGACCCCTCGCGGGATCGGCCGTCGATCGAAACGCCAACGAACATGGCTCAGATCACGGGACCGTGAGGCTCCACAGTGACGTGTTGCCGGACTCGAAGCCGTCGCTGAACAGGCCCGTCAGATTTACTGCGCAGGACTGCACGACCACGTCGTCGACGTCCCAACCGACATCGCTTGCCGAAGTGTCGGAGCCCAGGCGCAGCCGGAACTGTGCTGTCAAACCGGCATAGGCGCTGAGGTCGGCGATGGTCTGAATGTAGACCGTCCCGTTGCACCAGGCCTAGAGGCCAGCGAGCGGATTGGAGAAACTCGCCGAGACCGCTCCGGTATAGGGCCCGACCAGCAGGTTGGCATTCGGCACCTGGGTCCAGACGGTGCCGCCGTCGGTCGAGACCTCCAGGATGCCGCCGTCGTAACAGGCCGTCGTGCCGCTGTTCTCGAGGTTCGGCAGGTGCCAGAACTTGAGCACTACCGGGTTCTGGCCGAACGGCAGGACCACCGCCGGCGAGACCAACCGCTGGTCGGAGATCGTCGCCGGATCGGTCGCACGGTAGTGCGAAGCGCCGCTGTGCGGATTGATCGCGGCGATCGCCCAGGTGTCGCCCGTGCCGCTATGCGCCCAGCCGCCGTCGCCGGCCTCGAAGCCGTACTGGTAAAGGATGTTGGCTGTCGAACCCGGACCGCAGTCGCCGGGGGCGGCGACGGTGGTGAAGCCGAAGACTCCCGAGTAGCTACCAGTGCCGCAGGCGTTGGTGGCCCGGACACGCCAGAAGTGCGGCGTGCTGGTGTTGAGGGCCACGTTCGAGGTCCAGGTCGCCACGGCCAGTCCGGTCGCCGAGGCGACCACGTTCGAGAAACCGGCGTCGGTCGCTACCTGGATGCTGTAGGAGCTCGCGCCCGCCGCCGCGCTCCAGGTGAAAGTCGGCGTCGCCGGAACATTCAGCGCGCCGTCCGCCGGCGTCGTCAGGGTCGGCGCGCTGGGCGAAGTGGCCTGAACCGTCAGACCAACCGTGTCCTGGTGGACATTCGGACCGGCGGCGGTACCGACGACATCGAAGCTGAAGGTCCCGGCGGCCGGGCTGGTGAGGGTCAGCGTGCTCGAGCCGGGCGGCGTCACCGGATTGGTGCTGAAGCCGGCCGATCCGGGGTTGCCCACGGCGCTCAGGGTCACCTGGGCGTTGTAGCCACTGATGCTGCCGATGTTGACGTTGTAAACGGCGTTGCTGCCGGTGCAGATCTCCTGGCTGTCCGGCGTGGCGGCGAGGTAGAAGTCCGGCGTGCCGCACTGGTCGAATTTGAAGGCGCCGACGCGCAACCGCCAGCCCACCGAGCTCGTGGTCGGCAGGTATTCGTTGACGTACCAGAAGGTGCAGTCGTCGACCGGGTCGACGTTCATCGAAGTGTAATCACCCCAGCGATTGCTGCCCGTCTGCGAGCCGGTGCCGTTGATGATCGAGCCCTCGCCCTGCGGCATCGTGCCCAGCGGGTCGGCGGCCAGGCGGCCGGTGTACCAGAGGCTCGGGAAAGTAGCGGTGCCGTCGGAGGCACTGAAGCCGAGCGCCATGTTGCCGGCGCTGTCCATGGCGATCGAGCCCATCCAGCGGTGGATCGCGTCGACCGTGCCGGGGGCGTAGGTGCCCTCCTGATAGATCACCGGCGAGCTGTTGGGGCTGCGGATCTCCCACCAGCGGATACCCGAAACGGTAGCCGAGGCCTCGACCGACTGGTTGGTCACCAGCGACTCGTGCGTGCCGAAGTTGCGGTACGCCAGGCGGTGCAGCGGGCGCTGGCGGTAGCCGAGGTGGTCGAGCTTGTTCGCGGAGCCCGGCTGCGGGACGCAGGCGCGGCCGCTGCAGAAGGCGGGGATGGTGTCGAAGGCCGCGATCGGAATCGTATTTGCGAGGACGAAGGTCGAGTTCGCCGGAGTCGCGAAATCCGCCGTGAACTTCCACAGGGTGAGAGCATCCTGAGTGGCCGCGTAGGGTCCGCCGTTGTCCATCGAGCCGACGAAGAAATTCGGCGTGCCGGCCGGCGGCGGCGTGAAGCCGTCCAGGTCGCTCGGCAGGAGGCCGTCACCGACGTTGTAGGCCGGCGAGGGCGCTGCCAGGAATGAGAGGACGACCGGAACCGGATTGCCGCTGATCAGGTCGGCGCGCTTGATCGCGTAAGCGCCGACCCCCATGAACGCCGTGCCCGCGGCGTTGAACTCGCGGGTGCTGATGTACAGCCCGTCCGACCACCAGCCGTACTTCGGGTAGTCGGGGAAATTGGTCCCCGTGGTGAACGCCCAGCGGTAGTAGGTTCCGGTTGGATCCGCGGTCGTCGATACGGCGACACAGTTGAAGAAGGTCGGTCCAGCGGCGGTGAACTGGCTGAGCATCCAGCGGTCCGCGATCTGGTCGTAGAGCACGATCGGATCGCCGGAGTTTTCGGTCTGGCAGGCGCCGCCGAATCCGGCCCACAGCGTGTTGTTGAGCGCCGGGCCGTAGAGCGAGGTGCCGGTCTTGTCGAAGATCTGGAACGACAGATTGCTCATCGCCACATAGTGGTTCGGACCGACGTCGCCGACCGGGTCGGGCGGCGAGACGCTCGAGATGTTGCTCGGGCCGTCGAACGAAACAGAGGGTGCCGGCATCTCGCCCGATCCGACCCGGTCCTGCACCGAGGTGTCGACGTCCTGCGGGCCGAGCGGCTTGTCGCGATCTTCACCCTCCATGCCTTCGCGAACCTCCCGACCCGGCTCCTCCCCTCCGACCTGCCGCAGTGGCGGGATGTCGCGCAGCGGCGGCGAGATATCGAAGTGGTCGACCGGAGACACGCCCCGGTAGACGGCGGCGGGGGCGTTCGCCGCACCCGCGCTGGCGGCGAGCAGCGGCACGGACAGCAGGATCACCAGGGAAGCGTACTTTCTTTGCATGGAGGCTCCTCGGTCGAGTTCATTCCCGCCGAAAGCGGCGGCAAGAAAAACCTGGACTTCAACTGTCTGCAGCGGCTCTTGAGCGTAAACCCTGACGCTGCAGAAGACAACCACCCTCTGGGCGGGAGCGCGCCACCCGGCGTAGACTGAAAGTTGTTGATTCCCTCTGCACCGGATCCGGGCGAGGTCACCCGGCTGCTCGATTCCTGGGCGGCAGGCGACCGGTCGGCCTTCGAGCGGCTCTTCCCGCTCCTCTACCCCCAGCTCAAGCGGATCGCTGACCGCCAGCTGCGCGGCGAACGGCCGGGCCACACCCTCCAGCCAACCGCGCTCGTTCATGAGGCGTTTCTCGAGCTCGCCGGCCAACGCAGCGCGCAGTTCGCCAATCGGGTCCACTTCCTCGCGGTCGCCGCCTTCGTGATGCGGCGGATCCTCGCCGAGCACGCTCGCAGCCGGAATGCCGGCAAGCGCGGCGGCGGCGTCGCCCCGGTGGCGCTCGACGAGCAGATCCATCAGGTCGCTGCGCCGGACTCGGCCTGGGAAGAGATTGCCGCGGTCGATGCCGCCCTCGACCGTCTCGTCCTGTTCGACGCCCGCGCCGCCAAGGTCGTCGTGCTGCGCTACTTCGGCGGCCTCTCGCACGAAGAGATTGCAGAGGCCATGGCGGTCTCGATTGCCACGGTCAAGCGCGACTGGACCGCCGCGCGAGCCTGGCTGCGCCGGGAACTGGAGAGCGGATGACCACGGGCGGCGGCGAATGGGCGCGGGTGAAGGACGAGCTCCTGGCCATGCTGGAGCTCACGCCCGCGGCGGGCCGCGAACGCTTGCGGGAACTGGAGAAAGAGAGCCCGGAGCTCGCGGTGGAGGTCGCGGCGCTCGCCGCCGCCGCCGACGAGTCGGCGCCCTTCCTCGCCGTCCCGGCGCTCGAGCGCGCGAGCGCCGCCGGAATGCCAGCGGTGGCCGCGCCGGAACGGGTCGGGCCCTGGCTCCTCGAGGCCGAGATCGGGCGCGGCGGCATGGGCACCGTCTGGCGCGCCCGGCGGGACGACGGCGCCTTCGAGCAGACCGTGGCGATCAAGTTCGTTCGCCCCGAGCTCGCCACGGACCCATTGCGCAAGCGCCTCGAGGCCGAGCGGCGCATCCTTGCCGGCCTCCAGCACGAGTGCATCGCCCGCCTCCTCGACGGCGGTCTGACCCCGGCAGGCGTGCCCTACCTGGTGCTCGAGTACGTCGACGGCGAGCCGATCGACGCCTGGTGCAGCCACCGCGCACTGCCGCTGACCGAGCGCCTCCGGCTCTTTCTGGACGTCTGTTCGGCGGTCGATTTCGCGCACCGCAAACTGGTGCTGCACCGCGACATCAAATCCTCCAACGTCCTGGTCGACGAGCACGGCAGGCCGAAGCTGCTCGACTTCGGCATCGCCAAGCTGCTCGGGCCGGAACCGGCGAACGAGGACTGGACGGCGCTGGGGTACGCCCGGCCCCTGACCCCGGAGTGGGCCAGCCCGGAGCAGCTGCGTGGCGATTCCCTGACGACCGCCTCGGACGTCTACTCGCTGGGCGTCCTGCTCTGTTCGACCCTCACCGGCGAGCGTCCCCACCGCTGGACGGGGCAGGCGCCGGACGAGCTGGCGCGCCAGATCGCCGAGAGCGGCGGCACATCGGTCACCAGCCTGCTCCGCCGCAGCGTCTCGCCGGGCATCGATCGCCGCGCTCTGCGCGGCGATCTCGAACGTGTGATCGGGCGGGCGCTCGCCGCGGAACCGGAGCGCCGCTACGGCACGCCGGCAGAGCTCGCGACCGACCTCGAGCGCTTTCTCGACGGCCGCCCGGTCTCGGCTCATCCCATTTCGATCGGCTACCGCCTGCGAAAGTTCACGCGCCGTCACCGCACCGGAACGATCGCCACCGCCATCGTCACCGCGAGCCTCATGTTCGCGACCTTCGTCAGCCTGCGTCAGGCGCGCATCGCCGACCTCGAGCGCGCGCGGGCCGAGCGCCGATTCGCCGACGTCCGCCGGCTGGCCAACGTGGTGCTGTTCGACGTCTACGCGGCGCTCGACAAGGTCTCCGGCGCCATGGCCGCCCGCCGCCTGCTGGTCGACAACGCGCGGCGCTATCTCGACGATCTGGCCGGCGAAGCGGGCGACGAGCCGCTGCTGCTCGGCGAGCTGGCGGCGGCCTACGAGCGCGTCGGCGAGATGCAGGGCCTGCCCGAATGGCAGAGCGAAGGGCGCTCCAGCGACGCCCTGGCGAGCTTCGAGCGCGCGCTCGAGCTCCGGCAGCGGGTGCGCGTCCTGGGGGAAGTCGCCGCGCTGGACGACCTCGCCGAGGCCCGCATCCTCGGACGCCTGGGATCGATCCTCGCCGCTCGTGGCGACAGCGTGCAGGCTCTCGCCCGCCACCGCGAAGCGCTCGCCCGCCTGCAACCGATCGTCGGCCGGGCGCCGACGACCCCAGCGCGCCTCGAGCTGGCGCAGATCCTGGTCGCGGTCGGCGACGACACCTGGGAGCTCGGCGACGTTCCGGCGGCCGCTGCGATCTACGGCGAGGCCCAGCTCGCGGCGCAGGCCGCTGTCGCTGGCGACCCGGCTTCGACCGCAGCTATCCGGCAGACGGGCGTCGTCGAGCAGCGGCTCGGCGACGCCGCCGCCGACGCCGGCGACTGGCCGCGTGCGATCGAGCATCAGGCCGCCTCCCTCGCGGTCGACCGGCAGCTTGCCCTCCGCCTGCCCAACGACATCGAGATTCGCCGCGACCTGGGCACCGACCTCTCCCGGCTCGGCGTCTCGCAGCTGATGCGCGGCGACGCCGACGAAGCGCTGACGTCGCACCGCGAGGCGATTCGACTGCGCTCCGCGCTGCTCGCCGACGATCCGCAGGACGCACGCGCGCAGGACGACCTCGCCGAGTCCCGCTACGAGGCCGGCAAGGCCCTGGCGACGCTGGAACGCTCGCCGGAGGCGCGGACCGAGATCACCGCCGCCATCGCGCTGCGCCGCGACCTCGTCGCCCGCGATCCGGACAACGCGCACTGGGAGGACTCTCTGGCGAGCGTTCTGGCGATGCTTGCGGAGATCGAGGCCCGCGGCGGCGAAGACGGCGCCGCGCGCGCCGCCCTCGGCGAAGCGCTCGCGATCCGCCGCCACCTGGCGACGGCGAGACCGGACTTCGCCAGCAACCGCACGGCGCTCGCCGACCTCGAGAAGCGCCGTCGCGACCCGGTCTGAGCAATTCCGCTGCGGGCTCGCCGCAACCGCTTTCGCGCGGCGGGCCTAGCCGAGCAGGAGCCGGATCGATTGCGGCGGCAGCGCGAGCTCCGAGGTCTCGGCGGCGTAGTGCGGGCTCTCGGCGAGAGGTGAGACCGAGCCGTCGACGGCCGTGAAGCTGTCGAACACCAGGCGCCAGGCGGCACCGCGCGGTGCACGCGGCAGCGGAAGTCGCGCGGCCGTCGGGCCGAAGTTGAGAGCCAGGGCCAGGGTCCGTGCGCCGGCCTCGTCCCGGGTCACCAGCAGAGCCGCACCGATCGTGTCGATCGCGGCGCCCTCACGGCCGGAGCCGAGACGCCGGAACGCCGTGCACTCCGCCCATTCGCCGAAGGTCAGTGTGGCAATCTCCCGGCGTAGCGCGATCAGGCGCCGCACCCAGAGCTCCCGGCCTCCGTCGGCGCGGCTCCAGTCGAGCCACGAGATGTCGTTGTCCTGACACCAGGCATTGTTGTTGCCGCGCTGGGTGCGGCAGCGTTCGTCGCCCGCCAGCAGCATCGGTGTGCCACGGCTCAGGAAGAGGAAGGCGAGAAAGATCGCGCTCTGCTGGTCGCGTCGCGTGCGAATCTCCGGCGCTTCGGCTGGGCCCTCGACGCCGTTGTTGGCGGAGAGACTGAAGGCTGAACCATCCCGGTCCCCTTCGCCGTTCTCGAAGTTGTGCTTGGTTTCGTAGGCCACCAGGTCGGCCAGAGTGAAGCCGTCGTGGCAGGTCACGAAGTCGACCGGCGAAGTGCGCGCGTGTGGCAGCGGAAAGAGATCGGGGCTGCCGGCGAGCCGCAACTGCAGCATGCGGGTGGCCACGGCATCCCCGCGCACGAAGCGCCGCACGTCGTCACGGAAGGCGCCGTTCCATTCCCGCCATGGCGGCGGAAAGCCGCCGGCCGGGGTGAATCCGGTGACGTCCCACGGCTCGGCAATCAGCAGGCGACCGGCGAGCAGTGGATCGGCGGCGATCTCGCTGACCAGCGGTGAGCTCGTCAACCTCTCCCCCGCGAGCCCGCGGTAGAAGGCGGCGGCCAGGTCGAAGCGGAACCCGTCGACGCCGATCTCCTCCGCCCAGAAGCGCAGTGAGTCGAGAATCAGCCGGCGCACTACCGGATGATTCGTGTTCACGGTATTGCCGCAGCCGGTAATGTCGAACGGCTTTCCGGTCGCCTTGTCGCGAATGTAGTAGTCCCATTCGGCGAGTCCGCGGAAGGAGCGCAGCGGATCGCTCGCTCCCCCGCCGCCCTCGGCGGTGTGGTTGTAGACGACGTCCACGACGACCTCGATTCCCGCCGCATGCAAGGCGTCGATCATCGCCATGAGCTCGCCCTGCGCCGCGCCGGGCGTCGGATCGGCGGCGTAGCCGACTTTCGGCGCGAAAAACGAGACCGGGCTGTAGCCCCAGAAGTTCAGCAGCCGTTCGCCGGTCACTGGGTTGCGGCGGAAGTTCTCCGTCTCGTCGAATTCGAGCAGCGGCAGCAGTTCGACCGTGGTGATGCCGAGCGAGTGGAGGTACGGAATCTTCTCGATCAACCCCAGGTAGGTGCCGGGATGCGCGACGCCGGAAGACGGGTGACGGGTGAATCCGCGCAGATGCAGCTCGTAGATCACCCGTTCGCCGTCGCGAATCTGCGGACGTGCCGGGCGCCCCTGCCCCGGCGCGAGCGCGCTCCGCGCCTGAAAGAGGCCCCGGTAGGGGCGGAACTTCCGGCCGCTCGTCTCCCAGGAGCGATCGCCCCAGACCTCGCCGCCGGTCAACGCGCGGGCGTAGGGGTCGAGCAGATCCGATCCGCCGTCGAGGCGATAGACATACTCGAAAGTCTCGGGCAAACCCGCGACTTCCCTTCGCCAGCAGCCTTTCGCCTCGCCTGCAACCGCGCAAGGCTCGAGCGCGAAAAGCTCGGTCAAGGGTGTGTGGGGTTTTGCGACGTTGACTGCGAGCTCGACTCGGTTCGCCTTGGGCGCGAAGAGCGTGAATCTGTGGCCCGTCGTCGTTTTCTGGACACCAAGCTGGTCGAACACGTTGGGGTCGCCGGCCCCCGCTGCCGCGCCAGCGGCAGCCGCAGCCAGATCGACCGGCGGCGCGGCTGCGGCGCCCCGGCGAGGATTTTTCAGGAGACCGTGCCGTCCTCGTGCACGGTCCAGATGTCACCGCTGCGCAGCAGGCCGTCGAGCGAGCCGGCGCCCTTGCGCTCGGTCTCGCGCTCGATCTGACCGACGACGCCCGACTCGAACGAGGGCAGGTCGACGCGTCGCAGGACGCCCAACGGAGTCGGGAAGTTGGGTGGCCCCATCTGGGCGATCATGAAGGCGATCGCCGGGTTCATCCGCGTCTCGTCCCAGACCAGACAGTCGTCGGGGCCGAAACCGGCGGCGAAATCGAGGACTTCGAGCTCCGTGCCGTTGAGCCGAATCCCCTTGCCCTTCCCCTTGCCGAAGACCAGGGGCTTCCCCTGCTCCAGATAGACCGCCGAGTCGTCGCGCGATTCCTTGTCGGTGATCGGCGCGAACGCCTTGTCGTTGAAAATGTTGCAGTTCTGGTAGATCTCGACGAAGGCGGTGCCCTTGTGCGCCGCGGCGGCCTTCAGCGTCTCCTTGAGGTGCGCCTGGAAGATGTCCACCGAGCGCGCCACGAAGGTGGCGCCCGAACCGATCGCCACCGAGAGGGCGTTGAACGGATAGTCGATCGACCCGTACGGCGTCGATTTGGTGCGCTTCCCCACCTCGGAGGTCGGCGAGTACTGCCCCTTCGTCAAACCGTAGATCCGGTTGTTGAACATCATGATCTTCACTCCGACGTTCCGGCGGAGCGTGTGAATCAGATGATTGCCGCCGATCGACAGCGCGTCGCCGTCGCCGGTCGCGATCCACACCTCGAGGTCCGGTCGCGAGATCTTGAGGCCAGTCGCCACCGCGGGAGCGCGGCCGTGGATGGTGTGGAAGCCGTAGGTGTTCATGTAGTACGGGAACCGCGACGAGCAGCCGATCCCCGACACGACGACGAAGCGCTCCTTCGGAATCCCCAACTCCGGAAAGACCGCCTGCACCGCCGACAGGATCGCGTAGTCGCCGCACCCCGGGCACCAGCGAACTTCCTGATCGGTCTGAAAGTCCTTCTTCGAGAGCTTGATCGTATCGACGGTAGACATCTGGTTCAGGCTCCCGTGCGCTGGAGAACTTCCTGGATCTTGGCGAGAACTTCGAAGCGGTAGAACGGCTTGCCCTCGACCTTGTTGTAGCTGACGATGTCCTTCAAATACTTCGCGCGCAGGAGGAGAGCCAGCTGGCCGAGGTTCATCTCAGGGACGAGGACCTTCTCGAAGCGCGACAGGATGTCGCCGAGATTCTTCGGGAACGGGTTGAGGTGATGCAGGTGGGCGCGGCTGACCTTGGCACCCTGCCTCCGGGCGAGGTTGACCGCGCCGTGGATCGCGCCTTCGGTCGAGCCCCAGCCGAGCACCAGGAGCTTGCCCTCCGGCTCGCCGTCGACCGTCAGATCCGGAATCATGTCGGCCACCCGGGCGACCTTCTCGGCGCGAATGCGCACCATGTGCTCGTGGTTCTCCGGGTCGTAGGAGATGTTGCCGGTGCCGTCCTGCTTCTCGATGCCGCCGATGCGGTGCTCGAGACCGGGCGTACCGGGAATCGCCCAAGGCCGCGCCAGCGTCGCGGGATCGCGCAGGTACGGCAGGAAGCCCTCGGCGCGGGTGTGGAACTCGACGCCGAAGTCCGGCAGATCGGCCGTCTCCGGCAGTCGCCACGGCTCCGAGCCGTTGGCGATGTAGCCGTCGGAGAGCAGCACCACCGGCGTCATGTGGCGGACGGCGATGCGGCAGGCCTCGATGGCGCGGGCGAAACAGTCGGCCGGCGACGACGCCGCGATCACCGGCAGCGGTGACTCGTTGTTGCGTCCGAACATTGCCTGCAGCAAGTCGGCCTGCTCGGTCTTGGTCGGCAGGCCAGTCGAAGGGCCGCCGCGCTGGACGTCGATGACCACCAGCGGCAGCTCCACCATCACCGCGAGGTTCATCGCCTCGCTCTTCAACGCCAGGCCCGGACCCGATGTCGAGGTGATCGCCAGCGCGCCGCCGAAGGCCGCGCCGATCGCCGCGCAGACCGCGGCGATCTCGTCCTCGGCCTGGAAGGTGGTGACGCCGAAGTTCTTGAACATCGCCAGCTCGTGCAGCAGGTCCGAGGCTGGCGTGATCGGATAAGCCCCCAGGAACAGCGGCAGGCCGCTCTTGCGCGAGGCGGCGACGAAGCCGAGCGCCATCGCCGTGCCACCGGTGATGTTGCGGTAGACGCCGGCCGGGAGCTTCGCCGGCTCGATCTCGTAGCGGGTGTGGAAGAGCTCGGTGATGTCGCAGTAGTTGAATCCCGCCTTCATGACGCGGATGTTCGCCGCCGCGAGCTGCGGCTTGGCGGCGAACTTCTTCTCCAGCCACTGGATCGTCCCTTCGATCGGCCGGCTGAACATCCAGTACACCATGCCGAGGGCGAAGAAGTTCTTGCAGCGCTCCTGCGACTTGGCGTCGAGCCCGCTTTCTTCGAGCGCCCGGCGGGTGAGAGTCGTGAGCTCGACCTTGAACAGACGGTACTTGGCGAGGCTGTCGTCTTCGAGAGGATTGGTGTCGAATCCGGCCTTCTTGAGGTTGCGCTCGTCGAACTCGTCGAGATTGACGATCAGCGCGCCGTTGGGCTTCAAGTCCTTGAGGTTGACCTTGAGCGCCGCCGGGTTCATCGCCACCAGCACATCGGGGGCGTCACCTGGGGTGTGGATGTCGTAGTCGGCGATGCGCACCTGAAAAGCCGAGACGCCGGCGAGTGTCCCCTGCGGGGCGCGGATCTCCGCCGGGAAGTCGGGAAAGGTCGCGAGGTCGTTGCCGAGCAGTGCCGACGTGTTGGTGAACTGCGAGCCGGTGAGTTGCATGCCGTCGCCGGAGTCGCCGGCGAACCGGATGACGACGTCGTCGAGCTTCTCATGGGCCACGGCACGGCCGGATTCGGCCCTGGAATCGAGGATAGGAAGCGTCATGGGGTGAGAATTCTAGCACCGGCCGCACGCCCGTCCGGGCGCCGCGCCGCTACCCACCTCAGGCCGAATCGGGCTCGCGGCCGACCACCAGTCCAGCCAATCCCGCCAGGGGCAGAAAGATCGTCAGGCCAAGCACGCTGAACCAGAGCGGGTGCGGAATCATCGAGAACTGGGCGGCGGCAAGCGCCGTCTGGATCCCCCCCACTGCCAGGCTATGCCAGCTCCGCCGACTCTCCGAGAGCACGGCCGCAACCAGTCCGCCGACGAACGCCCCACCAGCCCACGAGGCGAGAACCGCCAGCATCATCCCAGTGGGCTCGCCGGCGACGTACTGCCTGAATGCCTCCAGGTCCTGCAGGTCGAGTCCGGCGGGCGGCGGATACAGCTGGTGGATGCCGATTCCCAGCAGCCAGATCGTCATCCTCCCGGCGAGGATGCCGACAATGACGGAGAGAATGCTGCGGATCATCGAGCGCCCTCCCCGGCTGGCTTCGGCCCCGCGCCGGACAGCAGGTCGAGCAGCGGCTTGCGTACGGTCTCCGGCCGCTGCCAGAGGATGAAGTGCGTCTCGCCGGGATAGCGCTCCACCCGCAGTCTTTCCGGTGCGAGATGGCGCTCGGCGAAGTCGGCGTTCTCCGGCGGCACCAGGTCGTCCGCCAACCCTTGCACGACGATCGTCGGACAGCGAATCCCGGACCACAGCGGCAGCATCGCCTCCAGCTCCTTCTTGAGCGGCCAGAGCTCGCGGTTCGAGACCGTCCAGTCGACCGGCAGGAACCACTGCACGAGCAGCGTCGCGCCGGCGAAGTTGTACCAGCGATGGCGCTCCTCCTCCGGGTCGATCGACGGCGCAACGAGCAGCAGCCCGGCGACGAGGTCGGGTCGGTCCATCGCCAGACGGGCGGCGATTGGCCCGCCGAGGCTATGGCCGACGACGACTGCCGGCGGACCGGGCTCGTTCTCGAGAACCGCGGCGAGCGCCGCCGCCTGCTCCGCCAGCGACGCCACCGCGCGACCGCGCTCCGAGCCGCCGAAACCCGGGCGGTCGACGGCGACCAGGCGCGCCGCAGCCCGCAGGTCGGGATTCTCGAGGAAGCCCTTCCAGCTGTCCCAGGTGCCCGGCGAGCCATGCACGAAGAGCGCCCGGGCGGCGGCCGGCAAAGAGCGCCCCGCGACCACGTAGTGCAGGCGCCCCTCGGGACTCGGCACGAAACGGCTCGAGAGCTCCTCGGCCCGCATCTCCGGAGTATCGATGGCCGGTTCGAACTGCGGCCCGAACATGGAGCAGCCGAGCGGTAGCAAGGCCACACCGCCGGCTGCTGCGCCCAGCATCCACCAGCGCCTCCGGAGGACGGGTCGTCGGAGCTTCGAGATCGGGGTCGCCACCGGCCGCGAAGCCTACCAGCCCGAAGGGGTAGGGGTGCAGCGGCGCAAAGACGGTCCGGGCCGGAGCCCGCCTTGGCTATAGTGCGCTCGTGCGTATCTTGATCGTCGAAGACGAGCATCGGCTCGGCGAGCATCTCGCCAAAGGGCTGCGCGAGGAGGGGCTCGCGACCGACCTCGCCGCCAGTCGGGCCCGTGCCCGCGTGCTCATGATCGAGAACCCTTACGATCTCGTGCTGCTCGACCTGATGCTGCCCGACGGCGACGGCCTCGCCCTGCTGCGCGACTGGCGACGGGAGGGCTATTCGACCCCGGTCCTGGCGCTCACCGCCCGCGACCTTCTCGCCGACAAGATCGCCGGCCTCGATGCGGGCGCCGACGACTATCTGACCAAGCCCTTCGCCTTCGAAGAGCTGTTGGCGCGTATCCGCGCTCTCCTCCGGCGGCGCGGCGCGGAGCCGGTGGATGTCGTCAGTCTCGGCAATCTCGCCCTTGACCGCACCGCGCGCCGCGTCCGCCGCGGCGACCGCGCGATCGACCTCACGCCGAAGGAGTTCGCCCTGCTCGAGCACTTTCTCCTCCACCCCGGCGCGACCCTGACTCGAGCGGAGATCGCCGAGCACGTCTGGGACGAGCGCTACGAGGCGCGCAGCAACGTCATCGACGTCATGGTCGCGCGCCTGCGACGCAAGCTCGAGGCGGGGGGCGCCAGCCGAATTCTCCACTCCGTGCCGGGGATGGGGTACGTCCTGCGCTCGAGCGCGCACGGCGAGCCGGGCGCGTGAGCGCTCCGCCGGTCCGGCATTCGCGCTCTCTCAAAGTCATCTTCGGGTGGTGGTTCGCGGCCACCCTCCTGACGCTCTATGGCGTCATCTCCGCCGCGGTCTACCTGCATACCCGTTCGAGCACGCAGCGCGACATTCAGCTGATCGTGAAATCGGAGGCCGAGACGGTCGCCTCCTACATCGGCTCGACGGGCCGACTGGACCCGCCCGAGCTCGCGGAGCCCGAACGCGCACCGTTCACGATCTGGATCCGGATCATCAAGAACGGCAAACTGCTCGCGGCCACTCCGGGCACGCCCGAGCTGCCGATCGAGCCGCACTCGCGCGTCCCGGACAGCTCCGACACCGTGCGAATCGTCGGCGGTGACGATCCCCTGGTCATCGTCCACCACGATGTCGGCGGTGACCGACCCGACGTCATCGTCGAGGCGATAGGCCTCGTGGCGCCGGCCCTCCAGGCCCTAAGCCGCGTGCGCCTGGGACTCCTCCTCGGCGGGCTGGTCGTCATCCCTGTCGCCGCCCTGGGAGGTCGCCTGCTCGCCGCGCGCGCCATGCGGCCGGTCGACAGCCTGGTGACGGCGATTCATCATCTCGACTCCGAGCGTCTCGGCGATCGCCTCGACTTCGCGGGCCCGACGGTCGACGAAATCGCCGTGCTGACCGGGGCCTTCAACGAGCTCCTCGCCCGGCTGGAGGCAAGCGTACGGACGATGCGGCGCTTCACCGCCGACGCCTCGCACGAGATCCGCAATCCGCTCACCATCCTGCGCACCGGCTTCGAGGTCGCGCTGCGGCGTCCGCGCTCGATCGAGGAGTACCAGTCGCTGCTGCGCAAGCACCTGCAGGAGATCGACCGGCTGCAGCGGGTGGTCGAGGGCCTCCTGACGTTCGCCCGGCTGGAGCCCGGGCGCGAGACGCCGATCGTACGTGAGCGCCTCGACTTCTCCCGCCTGGTCGCCGAATCGGCGGCCTCGTTCGCGGAGATGGCCGCGGAGCGCAATGTCGGCTTCGACTGCAAGATCGTCCCCGGGCTCGAGGTCGAGGGCGACGCCGATCTCCTCCGCCTGATCGGCTTCAACCTCATCGACAACGCGCTCAAGCACAGCCCGGACGGAGCGACGGTCGAGGTCTCGGTCGCACCCCAGGCCGACAGCCTCTGCCTGGTGGTCGCTGACCGCGGCCGGGGAGTGCCCGAGCAGGACCGTTCGCGGATCTTCGAGCGCTTCTTCCGCAACGAGCAGGAGCCCGGTCGCAACGCTGTAGGTGGTCTGGGGCTGTCGGTCGTGAGCTGGGTCAGCGCGACCCACGGCGGGAGCGTACGCCTGCTCGACCATGGGCCCGGTGCCGCCTTCGAGGTTCTCCTGCCGCTGGCTCCCTAGCCCGCGCCGGCGGGGAACCCGGCTGGCGCGGCGTCCCGCGGTCAGTTCGCGGCGGGAGCGGTCGGAGGGGCGGGCCGCTTGCCGGCGGCGCCCAGTTTCGCGGCGGCGACCAGGTCGAACGCCTGGTTGCGCATGCTCGCCCGTCGGCCGTCCTCTTCGAGACTCGCGGGCCGGTAGCCCAGGCGCCCCTCGTCGACGGTGAACGGCTTCATCAGATCGGCCTTGCCGACGATCGACTGCGCTCGGTTGTAGAACGCCATGTCGTAGTTGTTCGACATGATGATCGCCTCTTCCGGGCAGGCATCGACGCAGAAGCCGCAGAAGACGCAGCGCAGCATGTCGATCTCGTAGACCACCGGGTACTTCTCGACATTGACGTCCGGGGATTCGCCGGCTTCGATGTGGATGCACTCCGCCGGACAGGCCGTGGCGCAGAGGTAACAGGCGACGCAGCGCACCGAACCGTCCGGCCGAGTGGTCAGAATGTGGTGACCGCGATAGCGCGGACTGTACTCGCGGCGCTCTTCCGGGTACTCGATGGTCACGCGCTTGCGGATCCGGAGGAGGTTCAGGAACATGTGGCGGATGGTGACCACCATCCCCGCGAGCAGCGGCAGATAGAGCCGCTCGGCGATGGTCATGCGCCGCGGCACGATCTTCTTGGGATGGTTCTGGACGCCGGGGAGCTCGAGGGCCGCAGGATTGACGCTCATCGGTCGAGCTCCCCGGCGATGACGTTCAGGCCGCCGAGCGTGGCGATGACGTCCGAGATCGTGTGGCCCATCATGAGCGTCGAGAAGGTCGAGAAGATCGGGAAACAGGGCGGCCGGACCTTGATGCGATAGGGCTTTCCGGAACCGTCCGAAATACAGTAGAAGCCGAGCTCGCCGTTCGCCCCTTCGACCATGCCGTAACGCTCTCCCGGCGGCACCTGGATGCCGTCCATGATCAGCTTGAAATGGTAGATCATCGACTCCATCTGGTTGTAGCAGGCTTCCTTGGAGGGCAAGGCGATGTGCGGATCGTCGACGATGCACTTGCCCTCCGGCATGCCGCGATCGAGCAGTTGGCGAATCATCGAGAGCGACTGCCGCATCTCCGCCATGCGCACGCGGAAGCGATCGTAGACATCGCCCCCCTGGAATACCGGCACTTCCCAATCGAGAGTGTCGTACAGGTCGTACGGATGGGCCCGGCGCACGTCGTAGGCGACGCCGGAGGCGCGCAGGCACGGTCCCGTCCAACCCCAGTTGACCGCGTCCTCGCCGGAGATGGCCGCGATACCTACCGAGCGATCCAGGAAAATCCGGTTCTTGGCGACCAGCGTGTCGACGTCATCGATCAGCGGCGGAATGAACTCGAGCAGCCGCCGGCACTGCGCCTCGAACGTCGAAGGCAACTCGGCGATCAGGCCGCCGATCCGGTTCGCCGACACCGTCAGGCGGGCGCCGCAGACCGACTCGAGCAGACCGTAGATCTCCTCGCGCACCTGGAAGAAGTACCAGAAGTTGGTCAACGCGCCGAGATCGACCAGAGTCGAACCGTTGCAGACGCAGTGGTCCATGATGCGCGAGAACTCGGAGAGGATGGTGCGTGCCCAGACCGCACGCGGCGGCGCCTCGATTCCCAGCATCTGCTCGACCGTCCGGCAATAGCCGACATTGTTGATGAAGGAGGAGCAGTAGTTGAGCCGGTCCGTGTATGGAATGACCTGCTGCCAGGTGTGGCTTTCCGACATCTTCTCGAAGCAGCGGTGCAGGTAACCGACTTCCATTTCAGAGGCGACGATCTGGTCGCCGTCGAGCATCGCGACCATGCGGAAGGTCCCGTGCATCGCCGGATGCGAGGGGCCGATGTTGATCGTCATGCGCTCGAACATCGAGTCGCCGTTCTTCAACGACGCGGGCGCCTCGAGCGTCGGGCTGTAGATCTTGTCCTCGGTCAGGATCCAGCGCTTCGCGGCGTCGTAGTCCTTGCGCAGCGCGTGGCCCTGGAAACCGTCGTGGGTGAGGATCCGGCGCAGGTTGGGATGGCCGGTGAACTTGAAGCCGAAGAGATCCCAGGCTTCGCGCTCGAACCAGTCCGCGGCCTTCCAGATCGAGATCAGCGAAGGCAGGACCGGATCGGCCTCGGTGATCGGGACCTTCAGCCGGAGGCGCTCGCCGCGCGGCATCGAGTAGAGGTGGTAAACCGCCTCGAATCTCCCGCCGTCCTCATCCGACCGGTCCGGAAAGTCGACCCCGCAGAGATCGAGCAGCATGTCGAAGCGCGTCTTCGGATTGTCGCGCAAGTCGCGGCAGAGCTCGAGCAGATGCTCGCGCGCGACGATCCAGGTGGGCTGATCCAGCCCCTCCTGCGGAGTGACGCTCCCTTGCGGGAGGCGGTCAAGCAGCGGTTGAGCTTCCACCAGCACTCTTCACTCTCCCCTTCTGGTTCCGGGCCTTGCGGTCCCGAGCGACCTTCTCCTTGATCTGCAGAATGCCGTAGATCAGGCCCTCGGGAGAAGGCGGACAGCCTGGAACGTAGACATCCACCGGAATGATCTCGTCGATTCCCTGCATCACATGGTAGGCGCGGTAGAAACCGCCCGAACAGGCGCAGGCACCCATCGACACCACCCACTTGGGATCCGGCATCTGGTCGTAGATTCGCTTGAGAACCGGACCCATCTTGTCGGTGATCGTGCCCGCGACGATCATGAGGTCACTTTGTCGGGGCGAGAAGCGCACCACCTCGTAACCGAATCTCGCCATGTCGTAATGACTCGAAACGGTGCTCATGAACTCGATGGCGCAGCATGCCGTACCGAAAGGAAGCGGCCAGAAAGAGTGCCGCTGCGCCCATTCGGCAATGGTGTCGAGCCGCGTCGTCACCCAGGATTCGCCTTGAATCGGATTCTCGTCGTTCGCGCCCATCCGCCCCCCGCCTTCGACCGTCATCGTATCAGCCCGAAATGTCGCCGGGCGAGCGCGACAGCGCGTCGAGCAGCGAATCGAGACGGGCCAGATGCTCCTGCTGGCGGGCAACGACCTTGGTGAAGACCGCCGCCGTCGCGGCGTCGACCTCCCCCGACATGCGCGGGTAGAGGGAGTCGTTCTCGTAACGCTCCTCGGCGAGCGCCGTTTCGAGATCCTGGCTGCCGCCCCGGACCTGGCCGGCGGCTTCGAGCTGCAGACGCGCCAGCTCGTCCTTCTCGGCGGCGAGCGCGCGCCAGGCATCGGCGAGCTTCGGATGCCCCTCTTCCGACGCCCGCATGGCGGCGGCGCGGAATCGCGCTGCGCTGGCAGCCTCGGCGTTGAATCCGGTCTTCAGGTACTCTTGAGCGCGTGGCAGTCGGGACACGAG
>JBDTQT010000030.1:0-23236 GCA_039932055.1 Thermoanaerobaculia bacterium | reverse complement strand
GCCAGCGCGCTCCGCCGCGACCCCGAGGAGCTCGAGTTCGTCGCCAGCACCCGCGCCTGCGATCGGGTGGTGCTCGGCAGCGCTCCGGCGATCGCCTGCTTCGCGCGCTTCCTGCGCCAGCAGCAGGCCGGCGAGCTCGCCGCGCGGCTCTGCGAGGTGCCGTTCGCGGTGCCGGAGGAGTTCTGCACGCGCTCGATCGCGACCAAGGTCGATCGCGTCGTCGCCATCGGCCGCTGGAGCGATCCACAGAAGGACGCTGCGCTCCTCGCCGCGGCGCTATCGCACTTCTTCACCCGCCGCCGAGACAGCGAAGTGGTCGTCTTCGGCGCCGACGCGGAAGGCGTGTTCAGCGACCTCGCGCGCCGTGAGGGACGGCTCAAGCTCGCCGGCATCCAGGAGCCGCACGTGGTTGCGGAGACGCTGGCCGCGAGTCGCGTGGCACTCTTTTCGTCGCGCTGGGAGACCGGTCCGCACGCGGCCACCGAAGCGCTCGCACTCGGCGCGACGCTGGTCTCGGTGCCGATGCCGAACCTCGCCGGCATGATCGACGGCGGCCGTTTCGGCACCCTCGCCGCGAGCCGCCGGCCGGAGGCCCTGGCCGCCGCCCTCAGCGCCGAGCTTGCCGCCTGGGACAGCGGACGGCGCGACGCCGGAGCGCTAGCGGCGCAGGGACGCGCGCGCTTCTCGCCCGTCGCGGTCAGCCGGGCGCTCCTCGAGACCCTCGACAGTTAGCCCGCGGCGGCGTCAGCGCGGCGTGACCAGCGCGAACAGCACCGCGTCGTCGTCGCGGTAGAGCTCGCGAAACCGCGGCGAAGCGACGAGGCCCTCGACGACTCCGCGGGAGACCAGACTCCGCGGGAGCAACAGCTGCGCGGCCCCGAGCTCGTGCAGTTGCCGCGCCAGCTCTTCGGGGCGATCGAGCAGTGGCAAGACGAGCTGAAAGCGATAGGGGCCGATCCAGTCGCCGAGCAGCGCAGACCCGCCGAAATCGTGCAGGCGCTCGCCGTGAAGGGCGTAGAGCGGCACTTCCTCGAGGCTTCTCGCGCGCCGGAAGAGCAGCGCCCGATAGAGCGGCAGGCGCCGCGCGAGGAAGGCGTCGGTGGCCGCCGCCGTGATGGGCGGGGGTCCGGCGATTCTCGTCCGCCAGAGCGCATAAGCGGGTCCGGTGGCGATCCCGAGGAGGACGAGCGCACCGGCAGCGAGGCTCGGGAGGCGCGAGAGGACCGGCCGGCAGGTAGCGGCGCGCTGCAGCAGATCGCGCAGCGCGGCCGCCAGCAGGACCGCCAGCAGCGGCGAGAGGAACATCAGGTAGCGCGAGTCCCGCGGCAGGGCGAAGAAGACGACTGCGAAGCCGGCGATGATCGCGACCCAGAGTCGCGCCCGGCGCTCGCGCCAGGCGACGTAGAGCAACAGTGGGAGCGCCGCGATGACGAGCGGCGAAGCCGGCGGCTGGGCGCCGACCCGCGCGCGACTGACCACCAGATCCCAGCCCAGGCGCAACAACCCGAGCCCGTTCGCAAGCCACCCGGTTTCGACGCCGGAGAGCGAGACCGCCTCAGCCTCGCGCCACGCGCCACCGCCGAAGAGGCTGCCGAGAAAGGGAAAGAGCGGGTTCCCTGCCAGAACCCAGATGAGCGCATACCAGGGCGCCGCAACCAGGCCCGCGGCGCCGGCGAACTGCGCCGCGGCGCGCAGCCTCGAGCCCCTCCCTGCCTCCCAAGCGGCAGCGAGCGCCAGGGCGGCCACCAGGTAGAGGCCCAGGTACTTGGTAGCCGCGGCCCAGCCCGCGAAAGCGCCGGCGGCCAGCAGCCAGGCCAACCTGCGCTCGCTCTGATCGCTCCGATCGCTTCGCCAGCACTCGAAAGAGAGGACCGATGCGGTCGCGAACAGAGTGAGGAGCGGCTCGATAAAGGTCGAGCCGGCGTAGAAGACGACGATCGGCTGTCCGATCCAGATCGCTGCCGGTGCGAGAGCCCAGGACGCGGATCGATCCGTCCTTCCGGCGGCGACGAAGCGGCCCTCTCCCCAGGCGAGAAGCAGCAGAGCCGTGGCGCAGGTCGCGACCAGCGACACGCCATGCGCCGTCGAAGCGCGACCGCAGAGCAGCGCGGGGGCGAACAGAGTCTCGCCGAGTAGAGGAAAGACCGGCGCACGCAGATTTCCCACGAAGAGATAGCGCCCATGTTCGACGAGGCTGCGCGCGAGCGGCAGGTGGTAGATCGTGTCGTCCCAGGCGATCGGCGGATAGAGCGCCAGCCACGCCGGCCCGGCGAGCGCGCCGACTGCCAGGCACCAGAACAGCGGACTACGCGCCCGCCGTCCGGCGGAGATCTCGGCCAGATCGGCGCGCGCCGCCTTCCGGTTGCGTGCGCCGCAGACCAGCGCGAGCCCAGCGACGACGACGAGCGCTCCGGCTCCAAATCGCCCCGAGATGCCGAACAGAAAGAGCGCCTGCGCCAGCAGGCCCAGACCCAACGCCAAGGCCAGCGCCAGCCGCAGGACTCCGGCGTACTCGATCCGGCCCGCAAGGCGAGCTCCGGGACCGCAGCCGACGGCGAATGCCAGGGTCGCAAGCAGCGCCGCGCAGAGAAGCGGCGAGAGAAAGAGCGTCCACTCGGCGAAGCCGGTACTCAGCGTGGCTCCCTGACCTTCGCCCCAGCCGCGACCAGGGGTTGGAGCGCATCGGCGACCAGCCTGGCAACGATACGGTGGCCTTCCGGCGTGGGATGAATGCCGTCCAGCTGATTCAGCTTTGGATCCGCGGCGACCCCTTCGAGCAGAAAGGGGATGAACGGCAGCTCGAGCTCGCGCGCCAGTCGCGCATAGAGCGCCTCGAAGTCGCGCGTGTAGTCGGGACCGTAGTTGGGCGGCATCTTCATGCCGGCAAGCACCACCCGCGCCCCAGCGGCGCGCGCCCGGCGCACGATCTCGCGCAGATTCGCCTCGATCGATGCCACCGGCTGCCCACGCAGCCCTTCGTTGGCTCCCAGCGCGACGACCAGGATGTCGGGATGCAGCGACAGTAGCCAGTCGACCCGAGCCAGCCCGCCGGCGCTGGTGTCCCCCGACACGCCGGCATTGACGATGCGCACCGCGATGCCGCGCTGGGCGAGCAGCTCGCCGACGATTGCCGGATAGGCCGCCTCCTCGCCGAGCCCCAGCCCCGCCGTCAGGCTGTCGCCGAGAAAGACCACCTGCGGCGCACCGGCCGCAGCCATCTCAAGTGGCGCAGGTGGCGCAGCAGCAGCCTCGTCCGCCGCTGCCGGCGCAGCACCTGCGGAAGGCGCCTCGCCCCTGCACCCGCCCAGAGAGAGAACCAAAGCGCAGAGCGCCAAGCCGACGAATGAACGAAGAGTCCAGCCAACGCCCCGCAGCCCCAGACTCCCTTTACCGGTCTTTTTCTTTTCCGTGCGTATCGCTTTTCTTTTTTCCAAGAAGATCTTTTCGCCTTTCGCGATCGTATAGGGGATCAGCAGCCGCCCCAGAGCGCCATGCTAACCTGCCTCGTTCCCGGCGATGAACCCAACTACACCCGCGATCCCAGCCATCGAGCTTCGCCGCCTGACCAAACGCCTGCCATCGGGTGACCGTATCCTGACCATTCTCGACGCCGTCGATCTGGCGATCGCGCCGGGCGAATTCGTCGCCGTGCTCGGCCCCTCGGGCAGCGGCAAGTCGACGCTCCTCGGGCTCGCCGCCGGACTCGACCGCCCGACGAGCGGCGAAGTCCTCATCGACGGCGCGCCGATCCAGGACCTTTCGGAGGACGCGCTGGCGCGCCTGCGGCGCCGCAAGATCGGCTTCGTCTTCCAGTCGTTCCAGCTGTTGTCGAACATGACGGCGCTCGAGAACGTGCTGCTGCCGCTCGAGCTCGGTGGCCAGGAGCGCCCGCTCGAGCGCGCGCGAAGTTTCCTCGAGCGCGTCGGTCTCGGCGAGCGCGGCCACCACTACCCCGCCCAGCTTTCCGGCGGCGAGCAGCAACGGGTCGCCCTGGCGCGGGCCTTCGCGCCCCGGCCGGAGATCCTGTTTGCCGACGAGCCGACGGGAAACCTGGACGGCGCCACCGGCGCGCGGATCCTCGATGTGCTCGACGAGCTGCGCGCCGGCGTCGCCGCCACTCTCGTCCTGGTGACCCACGATCCGTCCATCGCCGAGCGCGCCGACCGCCGCATCTTCTTGCGCGACGGCCGCGTCGAGCGGGTGGAGTCGAATCCGGTCCGCCGATGACGGCGCCATGACTGCCGGCGTGCTGCTGCGCCAGATCGGACGCGAGGCGCGAGGCGCGCGCGGTCGGGCGACTTTCTTCATTCTCTGCCTCGCGGTCGGCGTCGGCGCGGTGGTGGCCGTCGCCGGCTTCTCGGCGAGCCTCCGCGCCACGCTGGCGCGCGAATCGCGGCAGCTTCTGGCCGCCGACCTGCGGGTGCGCGGTCAGCAGCCGGTACCGGCGGCGGTGGACGAGCTGCTGGCGAGCGAGGCGGCCGCGCGGGATGTGCGCTCCACCCGCCTCACCGAACTGGTGACGGTCGCCGCGGCGCCCAAAGAGACCCCGGGCGCCGGCCGCAGCCAACTCGTCGAGCTCAAGGCGGTGGACGGCGAGTTTCCTTTCTACGGCACACTGAAGCTCGCGCCGCAGCGCCCGCTCGCCGAGCTCCTGGCCGACGGCGGCGCGGTCGCCGGCCCCGAGTTGTTCACGCGGCTCGAGTTGCGCGTCGGCGACCCGATCGCGATCGGCGGCAAACTCTTCACTCTGCGCGGCACGGTGCTCGCCGAGCCCGACCGGCTCGGCAACGCTTTCGCACTCGGGCCGCGCCTCTTCCTCTCCGGCGACAGCCTGCGCTCGACCGGGCTCGTCGCCCTGGGCAGCCGGGTCACCCACCGGCTGCTGGTCAAGCTCCCCGAAGGGACCACTGCCGAAACGACCGAGGCGTTCGCCGCCCGCCTGCGCGGCGCGCTCTCCGATCCCGCTTTCTATCGCATCGAGACTGCCGCCGAAGGCCAGCCGGAGCTGCGGCGTGGCGTCGACCGCACCGAGCGCTTTCTCGGCCTCGTGGCCCTCCTCTCTCTGGTCGTCGGCGGGGTCGGCGTGGCGCAGACGGTGCGGGCCTGGCTCGCCAGCCGCCTCGACTCGATCGCGATCTTCAAGGCGCTGGGGGCGCGACCGCGCGAGATCCTGGCGATCTACCTCGGCCAGATCGTGCTGCTCGCCACCGCCGGGAGCCTCGCCGGCGTCGCGCTCGGACTGGCGCTCGAGCGCCTCGTGCCGAGCCTCGCCGGCACCCTCCTGCCCGTGCTGCCGGAGCTCGAGCTCCAGCCGCTCGCGCTGCTCCGCGGCCTCGGTCTGGGCCTCGGAATCTCGCTGCTTTTCGCTCTCCCGCCGCTGTTCGCCGCTCTCGCGGTGCCGGCGGCGCGCGTCCTGCGCCGGGAGATCGAACCGCTGCCGCCGTCGCGTTGGGCGCTCGCCGGCATCACGCTCGCCCTGCTGGTCGGGCTGACGGCGATTGCGGGAACGCAGGCGCGATCGCTCGTCTGGGGGGCGGCCTTCACTGGCGGGCTCGCGCTCACGGCGGCGGTCCTCGCTCTGGGCGCCCGCGGGCTCATCCTCGGCGTCCGGCGACTGCCGCGCCTCCGGCTGCCGCTGCCACTGCGCTATGGCCTCGCCGCCCTCGGCCGGCCGGGCGCTCCGACCGTCGCCAGCGTCGTCGCCCTCGGCCTCGGCGCGATGGTCGTCGTCGGCATGCGGACCGTCGAGCACGGACTCACCACCAGGCTGCGCGGCGACCTCCCCGCCAACGCCCCGACCGCCTTCCTGATCGACATCCAGCCCGACCAGTGGGCGGCGGTGCGCGCCGAGATCGATCGCGCCGGCGCGACGTCGGTCGACTCGGTGCCGCTGGTCATGGCGCGTCTGGCGGAGATCGATGGCGCTCCGATCGCGGCGCTGGCCGCGGTGCGCGAGAAGGAGCACGCCGCCGCCGCGAAGCAGAACGACGACGCCGACGAAGGGCGCGGCCAACGCGGGCGCTGGGCGCTCACCCGCGAGCAGCGGCTGACTTTTCTCGACCGGCTGCCGGCGGACAACACGCTGGTCGCCGGGCGTCTTTGGGCGAACCCGGAGGTCGCCGAGGTGAGCGTCGAGGAGGAGTACGCTCGCGATCTCGGTCTGAAGCTCGGCTCGAAGATCGTTTTCGACGTCCAGGGAGTGCCCGTGCCACTGACGGTTACGAGCCTGCGCAAGGTGCGCTGGGAGAGCTTCGGCATCAACTTCTTCTGGGTGATCGAGCCCGGTGTCCTCGACCGGGCGCCGCAGATGCGCATCGCCTCGGTCCGGCTGCCAGTGGGCGGCGAGCAGCGCCTGCAGGATGCCCTCGCCGCCACCTTCCCGAACGTCACGGTCTTCGCCATTCGCGAGGTGCTCGAGAAAGTCAGCGCCGTGCTCGAACGGATCGCCCTCGGCGTGCGTTTCCTGGGCGGCTTCACCGTGCTCGCAGGCCTCGCCATTCTCGCCGGGGCGGTGGCGGCGGGGGCGGCGCAGCGCGGGCGCGAGGCCGCCCTCGGCAAAGCCCTCGGAATGACGCGGATGCAGGTCGCGGCCCTCTTCGCCACCGAGTCGGCCATCGTCGGCCTCCTCGCCGGGGCGATCGGGTCGATCGCCGGTACGGCGCTCGCGGCCATCGTGCTCGAAAAGGGCATGGACATTGCGTTCCGGCTCGAGATCGTGCCGCCGCTCGTGGCGATCGGGCTGGCGGGCCTCCTCGCCGCCGGCGCCGGCCTCGCCGCCAGCCTCCGCCCCCTGGCGCAGAGGCCGATAGAGGCGCTCCGCGCCTCGTAAGTTCGGTGATTGCGCTCCGCGCCTCCCCCCAAGAACTACTCGGGAAGCTCTTCGCTGCGTTCCAGCAGGTAGGACACCGGGACGAACTCGAAGCCCTCCGCCACCGCCCGCGGAATCTCCTCCGCCAGCACCGCCAGCGTCGCCGGATGCGGATGGCCGATGGCAATCGCCGCACCGCGCTCGCGCGCCAGATCGAGTAGCTTCTTGAACTGGGCCGCGATCGCGCTGCGCTCGGCGACGTCGTCGAGGAAGATGTCGCGGTTCGCCGCCGCGATGCCGAGCTCGCGCGCGACCGTGAATCCGACGCTCTCGGCGGTGGTCCGCGAATCGAGGTAGTAACGCCCTTCGCGGCGGACTTCGCCGAGGATCGCCGCCATCGCCGCGCGGTCGCTGCTCAACTTCGAACCCATGTGATTGTTGACCCCGATCGCCCCCGGCACCGCGGCGAGCGCCGCCGCCGTCGCCGCCGCCAGTGCACTCTTCGACATGCCGGTGATGAGCGCTCCCGGACCGGGATCGGCCGTACCCTCGGGATCCATCGGCAGATGCAACAGGATCTCGGCACCGTGGCGCCGCAGCGCCTCGACGACCTCGGCGGTGCGCGACTCGTAGGGCAAGACGGCATAGGAGACCTGCGCGTTGCCCGCGCCGGAGAGCACCGCCGTCAGCTTCTCGATCGCGGCGACATCGCGCCCGAGGTCATCGATGACGATCGCCACCCGCGCCCTCGACTGAGCGGAAACCGGCGCGGATTCCACCACCACCTCCGAGGAGGGGGGGACGACACTCTCCTTCACCGGCGAGGGCGCCGCGGGTGGACGCTTCGGCTTGGGTTGGGCAGCCGCCGGCGGGCGCTTCGCATTTACTGCGGCGATGATCGGTGCCGGCGGCGTCCGCCAGGCGGCGAGACGCCGCACGAGACGCTCGCCGTAGAGGGCGCCGAGAACGAACAGCACCACCGCCACCGCGAGCAGGAGCAGTCCCCTGCCGGCGCGGCCCTTGCGCCGGCGCGGACGCGGGCTTCTGGAGGAGGGTGCGGCGCCGCGGCCGCCCTTAAGCGGCTTTCTTCTCGACAAGCTCCGGCTCACCGTTCAGGTAGCGGATGGCGCGTTCCAGGATCAGCTCCGAAAGCGGACGGTCGCGCTCCTCGAAACGGCGCGCGAGGTCATCGACCAGGAGATCGGGGGTGAGCCGCTGTGACAGAGGCTTGCCGTCCGGACCCGCGAAGAAGGCCGTGGTCAGGTAGAGGCGCGCGCCACCCTCGAGCTCGATTCGCGAGCGCTCACCGGCCCAGCCGAAGGTCGGCACGCCGGCCAGCTTGGCGCCCGCCTTCTGCTGCAGCACCGCGGCGAAAATTTCGGCGGCGCCGGCAGAGTAGCCGTCGACCAGCACGACAATCTCCGGGTGATATCCGGCCGCGGCCGAGCCGGTGAAGCTCTTGCCGACTTTCTCCTTTTCGCGCAGCGAGCCGAGCTCGCCTTCGGCGAAGAGCCCAGCGAGCGCATAGGCGGAGTCCGGGTCGCCGCCCGAGATGCCGCGCAGGTCGACGAGCAGCTTCGCGGCGCCTTCGCCCTTCGCCCGCGCGAGGAGGAACCGCGCGGTCTCGACCGCCGCGCTGTCGATGCGCGGAATCCGCAGCATCGGGAAGCTCTGGACGGTCGTGAGCGTCGGCGCCGGCGGCGTCGAGTCCGAGAGCTTCAGCTTGAGCGACTTGGTCTCGCCGTGGCGGACGACCTCGAGGTCGAGCTCGCGGCCGTCTGCGGGCACGAATTGGCGATTGATCTCCCAGACCGGCATCTGCCGCGTCGGCCGGCCGCCGATGCGCGACAGGATGTCGCCGCCCTGCACATCCGCGGCGATGGCGGCGCTGCCCTCCTCGACGCCGGCGACATAGGCGACTCCGCGGTCCTTGAGGATGACCAGACCGGCGTGGCGAACGCCGGGGACCAGATTGCCCTCCTCGGCGGCGGGAACGGCGGGCGGCAGATAGATCGAGAACGGGTCGAGTGCGTCGGTCGATCCTTCCATCGCCCCCGCGAGCAGGGTCGAGATGTCCGTCGGCTCGACATAGGTCTGCCGCACCAGGTTCAGAGTCTCGGAGAAGATCGCGAGGTAGCGGTAGAGAGAGTCGGGATCCGGCTCCTTGTCGCCGACCTCGCCGGCGCTCCACAGGACGCCGCCGACGAGAGGCAGCAGAACGATCAGGGAGAGGGCGAGAAAACGCCTGCGCGGGCGGTTCGGATCGCTCGGCGGCGGGTCGGTCGGCGACGGCTGGGAGGGTCGATTCATGGGAGCAGTCCGGAATCCTGGGGTATCAGAGAGAGTCGGGCGAATCCAGCCGGCGGAGCCATCTCGGCCATCTCGGCTATCTGAGCCATCCGCGCGGGTTTTCGGGACTCTTGTCGACGCGAATTTCGAAGTAGACGGAGCTGCCGGCGCGACCCACGATGGCGTGCAACCCTAACACATCCTCTTTGCGCACCCGGAGCTCCGCGAGGCCGGCGTAGAGAGTGAAAACTCGCCCGGCGTGCTGCACGACGACCATCTGCCCCATCCCCTCGAACGGCGCCGCGAACAGCACCTTCCCCGGATAGACCGCGCGCACCTCGCTCCCCGGCAGGGTCTCGAGGTCGAGCCCGTTGTGCGGTACGCGGGTACCGTAGCGCGGATCGACGCGCGGTCCGAACTCGGCGCTAACCCGGCCCGCCACCGGCCAGTCGAGCAAGCCGCGGAAATCGCGTATCGGCAGACCCGCGAGCCCCGGGTCGCTGCGGCCGTAAAGCGCATCGAGCAGACTCGAGAGCTTGCGGGCGCGCTCGCCGAGCTCGAGCGCGGCGCTGGCGATCTGCTCGCCCTCGCGCCGTGTCCCGGCGAGCAGCTGCGACTTGCGCAGCTCGAGCGCCACCAGTTGGTTGCGGCGATCGTTCTCGCGCTCGAACCAGCCGCGCGCCACCTGGCGCTCGGCATCGAGCTCGCGGTGCTGCATGGCGAGCTTGGCGGCGAACTCCTCGAAGCTCGCGACCGCCGCCGCATCGCGCTGCGCCAGGAAGCGTAATGCGCGGACCGCCGGCAGGAGCGCCTCACCCGGGGTGAGCGAGAGCAGCATCCGGAGATAGCCGTGACGTCCCATCCGGTAGAGACCGGTGAGCCGCAGCCGGAGCTTGCGACGTTCCTCGGCCAGGTGGCGCTCGAGATCGGCGATCGCCGCCTCGGAGGCCGCCGCGCGCTCCTCGGCGATCGCCTTTGCCGACGCCGCCTCGGCGACCTTCTGCGTCTGCAGCTCGAGCTCGATATCGAGCCGGTCGAGGTCGCCGGCGATGCCCGCGGCGGACTGCTTGACCGTCTCGAGACGCGCCGTGAGGCGGGCGATCTCGCCACGAATCGTCTCCAACTCCTGCTCGCGCGAAGAGGGCGGGTCCTGGCCCGGCACCCCCGTCGCGACGACGAGAAGCAGGGCCAGCCCGGCGATCGCAGCGAGCGCGGCGAATCGCCTCATTGACCTCCGGGGGCTCCTGGGGCTCCGCTGGCTCCGGCGACTCCGCCGCCGGTCGGCAGCAGGCTGCGGCCGTCGAGCTTCGCCGTCGGCGGCACGTTGTAGAGCGCCAGCAGGGTCGGCATGATGTCGGCCATATACGGCTTCTGCGACAGGTCGAGCTGGCGATTCGCGAACAGGATGCCGTCCACCAGCGGCGGATAGACCGAGCAGTGGTCGGCGCTCCAGACGTCGAGATTGGGCTCGACAATCGACTTGGCGACGATGCCGAGCGAATCCTGCCAGCCGACGCGGTAGCCGGAAGCGTTGGAGGGGAAGAGGTCCGGGATGAGCGCCGGGTCGTAAGTGCCGTAGGCCTCGTCGCGGGTAAAGACGTACGCCACCGGATGCTCGCCGTTCTGCGGATCGACGTACTGCGGCAGCTTGGCGCGAATCTCGGCGGTGAGCGCGTCGTATTCGGCGCCCGGGTTGACGATTCCCTGCCCTTCCCGGTCCTTCAGGTTGACGTAGATGTTGCCGAGACCCATGGCGTAGGCGCGGGTCTTCGACCAGTCGACGTCCTGGAAGAACTGACCCTGGTCGAAGAGATCTTCGAGATTCGCCTGACGGCCACTCTGGCCCTTGAGCACCAGGTAGCCCTCGGTGGCGAGCCAGGTGTTGTAATTCATCGTCCGGCGCCAGGGCGCAAAGCCGTGGTCCGAGGAGACGATGAGCGTCGTTCCAGCCGGCATCGCCGCCACCTTCTCCATCACTTTGCCGACGATCCGGTCCATCTGCTGGTAGGCCTTGAGGATCGAGTCGCCGTACTTGGCGTGCCCCTCCTCGGTGTACAGCGGATGCTCGGGATCGGTGTGGTGCCACATCACGTGCTGCACCCGGTCGGTGAACTCGAAGTAGTGGAAATAGACGTCCCAGTCGTCGTCGAGCAGGCCGGCCAGAATCTTCTCCTCCTCGGTGACCGTGAAGTCGGTGTCCTCGTGGAAGACCTTGTCGTCGATCGTGCCGCCCTTGATCGACCATGTGTCGATCATCCAGCCGATCGTCTTGAACAGGCCAAAGCGCGCGGCGAGCTCGCCAGCGAAGGCGCGCGGCGCCGTGATGTCGAAGATCGCCGGCAGATCCGAGGGGTCGAACTGGATGGGCGACAGGTAGATGCGCACTTCGGGTTCGATCGACAGCACCCGGAACCGGCCGATGCCGGTAACCTTGATCAGCGGATTGAAGGGGAAGACGAACCGGACCCAGGGGCTCCACTCGCCGGGCTCGAGCGTCAGCTTCGCATCCGAGACGGCGATGTCGACCTTCGACTTGTCCGCCGCGACGGCGATCGTCATCGGGATCCGGATGTAGTCCGACTGCTTGGGAAAGAGCTTGTTCGGCGGGCCCTTGATCTCGGTCTGAAGGGTCCCCTTGTTGTCTTCGAGCTCGACGATCTCGATCGAGACTTCGTTGCCGCCGCGCGGCTGGAAGAAGAGCTCGGAGGTGAAGTAGAAAGGCTTGCCGATCCGGCCGGAGAGATCCGGGGTGCCGAGGCCGGAAAGCATCTCGCCGTGCGGAAACGGTTCCGGCGGAAAGGTCACTGGCATGCGCATCACACGGACATGTTTGCCGGCATCGCCGAGGACCTTCCAGAAGGTATCGCCCTGGCGCCGGTTGATGACCGACGGCACCTTCTCGGGCAGGAGCGTGCGCCCGACCCAGAAGCCGCCGCCGCCAGCCGCGATCGCCAACACCGCGCCCAGCAGGGCCGCGGTCTTCAGGCGGACGCGAAAGAGCTTGAGCAGCAGGAGGATCACCAGGAATAGCGCGGCCGCAGCGATAGCGGCGACTGCCGGGCCGTTCATCGTGCCGAACAAGAACGGCTTCGAGGTCTCGTCGAAGGCCGCGAAGCTAGGACGATAAGTCTTGGTGTCGCGCTTCAGGAAGTCGAAGATCGACGTCCGGCCCGGGTTGAGCCCGGTCGAGAAGGTCGACCACGAAACCGGCGTCTGCGACGGGATCGTCGAGCGCAGCGGCGAGAACGTGCCCTGCTCGCGGAGCTTCGCGAGGTTCGGCAGCTTGCCCTCGTCCATCCACTTCTCGGTGAGCTTGGCGTCGGCGCCGTCAAAGCCGAGGACGACCGTCCGGGGTCCGCTGGCAGCCTCCGGAGGAGGCGCCGCGAAGGTTGGGAGCGCGCCTCCGAGCGCCCAGAGCAGCGAGAGGGTGGCAGCAGCCTGCAACGCGCGGCGCGAGCGGATTCGCATCACTTCGGAAGCTCCTTTGGAAAGCGCCGGCGTAAACGCCGGCGGCCGGGAATTGCAGTGGTATTCTTGACGCACCCAGTGAGCGCGAATTAGATGATCTTACCAAAGGCTCTACGGGGCCGCTTCTTCCTCTCCCTCTGCACTCTCGCCCCGTTATGGGCCGTCGCGTCGTTCGGCCAGGAGCCCGCTGCGATCTCGCCCGAGGCCTGCGTCAGCATCGACGCCGAGGCCGAGCGCCTGGCCTGCTACGACCGGGCGCTGCGGCGGGACCAGCGTCCGGGCAGCGTCGCGCTCGCGCCGGAGGTGCCGCTGTCAGCACCGGCGGCCGAGCTCATGACGCGTCCGGCCCCGGCTATCGCCGGCCCGCAGGAACTGCCCGTGGCGAGCTCGCTGCTCGACGGCCGCTGGGAGCTGTCACACAAGGCGAAACTCGGCAATTTCGGCCTGCGCGCCTACAAGCCGCTATACCTCCTGCCGGGCGTCTACACGAACGAGCCCAACCAGTTTCCATCGAGCCCGGAACCCGGCCACTCGGTCCAGACCTCCGAGAGTCAGGACAACTTCGAAGCGAAGTTCCAGATCAGCTTCAAGACAAAGGTCGCGCAGGAGATCTTCGGGCCTCGCGGCGATCTGTGGTTCGGCTACACCCAGTCGTCGCGCTGGCAGGTCTACGACAGCGCGGCGTCGCGCCCCTTCCGTGAGTCCACTTACGAGCCGGAGCTGATGCTGGTCTTCGGCACCCGCTACCACCTCCTCGGCCTCGATGGGCGGCTCCTGGGCGTCAGCCTGAACCACCAGTCGAACGGCAAGGACCTGCCCTACTCGCGCAGCTGGAACCGGATCATCGGCATGATCGGCTTCGAGCGCCAGGCGTGGACGCTCACGGTCCGCCCCTGGTGGCGGCTGCCCGAGGTCGCGGGCGAGGAGGACAATGCCGACATCGAAGACTACGTCGGCCGCGGCGACGTCCTGGTCGTGCGACGCCTGCGCGAACACGAGATTTCCCTCATGGCGCGCCATTCGCTGCGCGGCGGCGAGCGCTCGCACGGCGCCGTCGAGCTCGGCTGGGTTTTTCCGATCCACCGCGACCTCAAGGGCTATCTGCAGATCTTTCACGGTTATGGCGAGAGCCTGATCGACTACAACGCCAGCTCGACGCGCATCGGACTCGGCATCTCGCTCCTCGAGTGGTACTGAAAGCCGCGCTCCCCGATCTGACGCTCGCCCTGGCTCTCTGCGTCGTCGCCTGCGGGCCGGCGCCGCCGCCGCGCCGGCCGGCGGACAACTCGCTCACCGTCGCGCTCGAGAGCGCGCCGATCCACCTCGACCCGCGCGTCGCCACCGACCAGGCCTCGAGCCGCGTCTTCGAGCTCATCCTCGACGGGCTGGTGACGAAGGACGAGGTCGGTAACTTCGTCCCCGGCCTGGCGAGCTCCTGGGAAGCGCTCGACGGCGGGGCGCGGTGGCGCTTCCATCTTCGGCCGGACGTCCACTTCCACGACGGCTCGACGTTCGCTGCCGAGGACGTCGTCTGGACTTTTCAGACGCTGCTCGACGGCACGGTCACGAGCTCGAAGCGCGGCGCCTTCGCTTTTCTGCAGCGTGTCGTAGCGGTCGATCCGGCGACCGTCGACTTCGTCCTCTCCGAGCCCTACGGCGCGCTGCTGCCGAACCTGACGTCGTACCTGGGGATCGTCCCGGCCGGCGCCTCTCCCGAATCGATGAACCGGGCGCCGATCGGCACCGGGCCGTTCCGCTTCGTGTCGCGCAGCGCCGACACCGTCGAGCTCGCCGCCTTCGACGGCTACTTCCGCGGCCGGCCGCAGCTCGACCGGGTCGTCCTGCGCGAGATCCCCGAGGCGACCGTACGCGTCCTCGAGCTGCGCAAGGGCAGTGTGCAACTGGTGGTGAACGCACTGCCGCCGGACGTCGTGCCGCTGTTCCGCGCCGACCCGCGTTTCTCGGTCCCGACCTCGACCGGCGCGAACTATGTCTATCTCGGCCTCAACCTGACCGATCCGCTGCTCGCGGATCTGCGCGTGCGCCGCGCACTCGCCCTGGCGCTCGACCGCGAGCAGCTCGTGCGGACGCTCTGGCGCGGACTCGGCGTGGTCACCGAGACGCTCCTGCCGCCCGGCAACTGGGCGAGGAACGACGAGCTCGAGGCCACGCCGTTCGACCCGGCGGCGGCGCGGCAGCTGCTCGACGAAGCCGGATTCGCCGACCCGGACGGCGACGGCCCCGAGCCGCGCCTGCGCCTCACCTACAAGACCTCGACCGACGAAACTGCGCTGCTGCAGGCGCAGATCCTGCAGTCGATGTGGCGTGAGATCGGCGTCGAGGTCGAGATTCGCTCCTACGAGTTCGCCACCTTCTATGCGGATATCAAGCGCGGCAACTTCCAGCTCTTCAGCCTGACCTGGACCGGCATCGCCGACCCGGACATCTACATGCTGGTCCTGCACACGCAGCGTACTCCGCCGGCGGGCTCGAATCGTGGGCACTACTCGAATCCGCGATTCGACGCTCTGGTGGAACAGGGAGCGCGCCTCGCCGACCGGGCCGCGCGGCGGCCGCTTTACGTCGAGGCGCAAGCGATCGTGGCGCACGATCTGCCGTACCTCTCGCTGTTCACCAAGGTCAACGTCGCCGTCCTTCCCGCCGGGCTCGTCGGCTACCGCCACTATCCGAGCGGCGAGCTCTACAGCCTGCGCTCGATGCATTGGGAAGAACACGAGAGAATCGCCCCGCCATGAGCGCGCCGATCTCCGACCCGCTGCTCGCGGACCTGCGCGCGGCGACCCTGCGCGGTCCACAGGCGGCCAGCGACGCCTTGGGCCAGCTCCTTCTCGGCGAGGCCGCGCCGATCCTCTGGCGAACGATCCGCAGCCAGCTCGCCGGGGTGCCGGCCGCCGACCAGGAGGAGGTCCATTCCGCCGCCCTTCTGCGCCTGACGGAGCGCCTCCAGGCGTGGATCGCGGACGACCCGGAGGTCGAGATCGAAAGCCTGCGCGCCTACGTCGCGACCACCGGCGCGAACGGTTGCCGGGCCTGGCTACGCGCCCGCCACCCCGAACGGACCCGCCTGCAAAACCAGCTGCGCTATCTGCTGCGCCACGACTCGGAGCTGGCGCTCTGGGAGGGTCCAGGCGGCGGGCTGCTCTGCGGGCTGGCCAATTGGCGAAATTCGACGCCCGCGCCCACAGAGCTTCCGGTCGCCGCCGGGAAGACCGGGCCGCCGCAGGCGCGCGACCTCGCGCTCGGCGGTCCGGCTCAAGCCGTCCCGCTGCCGCAACTCGTGCGTCGCCTCCTGCTCTGGCACGGACGACCGTGGGCCTTTCGCGACCTGCAGACCGCGGTCGCCGACCTGCTGGGGATCCAGGACCGCCCGCTCTTGTCGCTCTCGGGCGAGGGCGAAGCACCCGGCCAGTCGGACGGAGCCGAGGCGCAGGCCCGTTTCGACCCACCGGAGACCCGCGCCGGCGCTCACCGCGAGCTCGAAGGGCGGCAGTTCCTCGTCGCCCTGTGGGCCGAGGTTTGCGTGCTGCCGCTCGGCCAGCGGCGAGCGCTGCTGCTGAATCTCCGCGACGACCAGGGGCGCGACCGCCTGGCGCTGCTGACGCTCACCGGCCTCGCCACCCGGGGCGACCTCGCCCGGCTGCTCGAGCTCCCGGAGAGCGAGCTCGCAGGGCTCTGGGAAGAGCTGCCACTCGATGACCGGACCATCGCCTCGCGCTTCGCTCTGACCCCCCGGCAGGTGATCAACCTGCGCAAGAGTGCCCGCGCTCGTCTCGCCCGGCGGCTGCATCCCGCTTCCGCCGGGAGCTGACGATAGGTCCACCAGGCCTCGCGGGGGATACCGGTAACCGGGACACCTTTTTCGCATCACCCTTACCGAGAGCCACCATGACCCGTTCGAACCTGCGATCCCTGCCCCCCCTCGTGACCTCACCGGACCTCGGCGCTTCAATGGATGCCGTCCGGGCCGAGTCCGAGCTGGCCGGGCTGTTCGACGGCCTTCTGGCCCGCGGGCGGCGTGACGAGGAATCACCCGACTACGAGCTACTCGAGGCAGCGGTCGACGGCGCACTCGATCCGCTGGAGGCCGAGCTGTTCGCCAGCCGGCTGGCCGGCGATCCGGTGTTGCAGCGCGAGTTCGACGGATTGGTGGCTCTGCGCGCCCAACTGCGGCTCGCGCCCCGCACTTCGACTTCCCGACGTCCGGCAGTGCGCCGATGGCTGGGTTTTGCTGCGGCGGCCGTTCTGCTCGCGGTGCTCGGTCTCGAAGTGCGGCAGGATCTTCGCCGGCCGGCATCGACCGCCGCCAGCATGGCGCAGCGGCCGGAGGCTGCGCAGCGCGGCGCCCAGGTGGTCTTCGCCGATAGTTTCGAAGACGGCTCGACCGAACACTGGTCGAACTGAGCGCCCGCCTTCCCCAACACAGCCGTACGATCGGATCACCGGCCTTGGCGGCACGCACCGGCGTGCCCGCTCTTGATCGTCAGAGGTAGCCTAGCGAACGCAGATTTTCGAGATAGTTGCGGCTGTCGGCTGGCAGATCGCTGGAAGGCGTCCGCTCGCCGTAGCCGGTAAGGCGGGCCGGCGGTTCGGGCCAGGTGCAGAAGGGCGGTGGCTCGGGGAGCTCGGCGCTCTGCGGCAGGCCCAGAGACCGCATGAGCGCGGCAGCGATCGCCTCCGGCGCCACCTCGAGGGCCTCCCTGGCTCGGCAGGTGAAACGCAATGACGCCGGCTCCGGGGCACTCGCAGGGGCGGCTGGCGCGGCGGGGGCGAAAATCACCCTGCCCTCCCGGCCGTCGCGGCGGCCGGGGTCGAGCACGATCACCAGCGTCCCGAACTCCTTCGCCAGCGCACCGACCAGGCCGTCGGCCTCGGCGAGCTCGGCGCGCACCAGATCGGCGAGCGCGACATCGCCGCCGATCCAGCCTTCGGCGAGGAGATCGATGGCCGGTAGATAGAGCGCCAGGGCGCGCGGCCGCTTCACCGCCTCGCGCCGCGCCGCCGCACGATAGAACCGGTCCGGCAGGACCGCCCGCAGCAGGAGCTCGTCGGCGAGCTTCGCCGGTAGCGCCGCCGCGAGAGTCGAGCCCGAAGGGCCCGGATCGGTCGCCGCCGCCAGCCGAGCAAGCTCGGCCGCCCGTTCCGGCGGGGCGACGGCGTCCAGGTGCCCGTCGCGAAGAAGCTGAAAGGCGCCATGGGAGACCACCAGCCCGGCGAGCGGCTGGGGAGGGAAGGTCGCCCACCAGTCGACCGCCACCGCCGGCGTTCCGCCGCGCGCCGCGAGCTCCCAAAAAGTAAACGCCGTCCGCCGGTTCGCCAGCAGCGGCCGATGCTCGGCCAGGCCCAGCGGCACTTCGACCCCGGACCACCAGGCCCGCCAGGGTCCGCTGCGGGCGAGCGCCGAGGTCATTCCCAGCGGCCGGAAGCTGTCGAGCGAGCGCACGCCGTGGCGGTCGCCGCCGACGCCGGTCGCGACGGTCGTCCAGAACTCGGCCGGCTCGACCTCCGCCGGTCGCCGGTAACGCGCCACGACCGCCCCCTCCTGCACCAGGCGCGCGACCGCGGGCAGCGCTCCCCGGGCGAGGAGGTAATCGAACTCCTCCGCCAGCACGCCGTCGAGTCCAAGGAGCGCCACCCTCTCGCCCGCCGCGGAGGGCAACGAGCTCGGCGCCGCGACCGGCGCGCGCTGCGGCAGCACGACAGCGACGGCGGAGACCAGCGCCAGCGTCGCGATGGTCACCGTCAGGATCGTCTTGCGCGAGACCAGGCGTTGGCGCGGCGTCATCCGGGTCAGGCGGATGGCGATCGACAGCAGGCCGTTGGCGAGCAGCTTCGCCACCGCCGCCGCGACCAGCGGCACTGCCACGCCGGCGACGACGCGCTGCCAGCGCGGCAGACTGAATAGCAGGTCCGAGGCTCGCAGCACCGCCCAGCCGAAGAGCAGGGAAGTGGCCAGGAAGGTGACGCCGAGGATCAACCACTCGAGACTGCGCCGGGGAAAGAGCTTGAGCGCGAAGAGAAAGCCGGCGACGACAACCACGAAGCCGACCGCTGCCGCCGCGAAAAGCGGCGGCAGAAGATGGAGAAACAGCGGCAGCAGATCGAGCGGCGAGGCTGCGAGGAGGCCGTTGGCCGAGGCGAGCGCCAGCGTGTTGGCGAGCGCCAGCAGCATTCCCGCCAGGAGGCCGACTTTACCCGCCAGGAGCGCGATGGCGCGCGGCTCGCCGACCGGCTCGAGGGCATCGCGCAGCAGGAACCTCTCGACGCGGTGCGACAGATACCCGAGTCGCTGGAGCTCGCGACGCGCGAGCTCCAGCTCGCGCGGATCACCCATCGGCGGCCCGGCCGTGCCCGCGTACGACTTCGACCAGGGCGCGCAGCACTTCCGCCTTGCGTCCGAAGGGCGCCACTGAAGCCAGCGCGAACTCCAGGAGCTCGTCGGCCAGAGAGCGCGCGCCGTCGACGCCGAGCAGCTTCACGAACGTTGCCTTCGCGGCGTCCTGTCCGGAGTCCTTGCCCGTCTCGGCGCTGGTGGCGAGGATGTCCAGCAGATCGTCTTCGATCTGGAAGGCGAGCCCCAGGTTCTTGGCGAAAGCGCCGATCGCCTCGAGGTCCCGGCGCCGGGCGTCGACGGCCATAGCGCCGAGCTCCGCCGCGGCGACGAAGAGTGCGCCGGTCTTGTGGCTATGGATGTACTCGAGGTCGGCGAGCGCCGGGGAGCCGTCGCCACTCGCCAGGTCGAGTGCCTGGCCGCCGATGAGGCCTTCGGTTCCGATCGCCTGCGCCAGATGGTGCAGAAGCTCTTCCGGGCTGTAACGCGACAGACGGAGCCGCTGCGAGGCCTCCGCGACGAGCGCATAGCCGCGGTTGAGCAGGGCGAAGGCGGCAAGCAGGGCGACGTCTTCGCCGAACTCGCGATGCAGGGTAAGCCGGCCGCGGCGCAGCTCGGCATCGTCCATCGCCGGCAAGTCGTCGAGGACCAGCGAGCAGCAGTGGACGAGCTCCACCGAGCAAGCCAGATCCAGCGCGTCGTCGGCCGCGCCACCGAGCATCTCGGCCGCCGCCAGGGCCAGCATCGGCCGCACCCGTTTCCCTGGCGAAAGCACCGCATAGCGCATGGCGCGATGCACCGGCTCGGGGCGGAGATCCGCGGCCGGCAAGAGCGCAGGCAGACGCGCCTCGACGCGCGCCGCGAAAGCGGCGAGCCGCGGATCGAGGCGGGACCTGGACGGGCTCGTGGTTTTCGTCAGGTCAGAAGGACTTGATGGCGTCGTCTTCGCTCTCGAACACCTCGAACACCGTGATCAGCTGGGTGATCTGGAGGATGTCGTTGACCTTCGGTGGCAGATTGACGAGCTTCAACTTGCCGCCGCGATTGGTGGCCGTAGTGAAAGCGCTGACCAGCTCGCCGACGCCCGAGGAGTCGATCGTGGTGACCTGGGCCAGGTTGATCAGCATCTTGACCGCACGGTCCCCGATCGCGTCGTGCACCGTCTCGCGCAAGACGACATCTCCCTTGCCGATCGTGACCTTTCCCTCGACTTCGAGAATGATCACGCCATCACGCTCCCGCTTGGTGATCTTCATGACTCCACTCCTCCTATTGTTCGTGGTGGGTATTGGTGGCCGGAATCAGCCGTTTGCGCAGCCGCAATCTCGTTCCGCCCGAAGGGCCGGATTCGAATTCGACCTCGTCCATGAATTTCCGCATGTAGAAGATGCCCCGGCCGCTGGCGCGAAACTTGTTCTCCGGCGCCAGCGGATCGCCGACCGCGAGCGGGTCGAAGCCCGCGCCTTCGTCGTCGATCCGGATCTCGACTTCCCCCGGCGCGAAGCTCGCCTGGATCTCGACCTGTTTGTCGGGATCCTGGCGGTTGCCGTGCTTGATGGCGTTCGCCACCGCCTCGCGCAGCGCCAAGCCGATCCAGTGCCGCGCATCTTCCGCGGCGCCGCCTTCGCGCAGCGCATCGTCGACAACCGCCTGAACCAGCTCGATGTTCTCGAACCGGCTGCCGATCGTCAGGTGGAGCTCCCGTCCCGCGGTCGCAGTCATGGCTAGAAACCGCGCGGAGTGTAGCAGAACGTCCTCACTTCGCACCCGGCTGGAAGAGCTGGAGGACCGCCGGAATGACCACCAGGAGCTGGATGGCGTCGAACAGGAAGTGCGCGACGATTGCCGGCCAGATGTTCTGCCGCCAGCGGGTCAGCAGGCCATAGAGCAGCGACAGGAGGGTGACGCCGACGAGCATGATCGGCTGGTCATAGGAAAGGTGGGCCAGAGCGAAGAAAAGGGTGGTGAGGGCGATACCGATCCTGGGCTGCAGGAATCCGCGGAAGAAGGTCTCCTCCACCAGGCCGGCCGAGGCAGCGATGCCGAGGCGCAGGAGCACCGGGCGCGCGGCGAGCCATGGGATGACGGCCGGCGGCGCCTGGGGCAGAAGCTCCTCGCCCGAGATCGCGGCGAGCGCGACCGCGAAGAGCACAACGCCGCAGAGCACGGCGAGCCAGGCGGCGAAACCGGCGACCGCGCCCACGGCGAGCTCGCGAGAGAGGTTCGGCGTGGCGAAGCCCAACTGCTCGGCAAAGCTGCGCCATGCCGGAGCCGGGGCGTCGCCGAAGCCCTCAGGCGAGAGCAGCGCTCCCGGCGCCTTACCGGTGGCGAAGAAGCCGCTCACCCACCAGCCGACGATCGTCAGGGCGAACAGTCCGTGCAGGGCGAAGAGCTGCCAGCTCTCGAGCCGGCTGAGATCGACTTCGCCCTGCCGGCCGATCGAGCCGAGGGCGGCGAAGATACCGGCGTAGAAGGAGAAGGCAACCAGCGACGTGCCGGCGATCCGCCGCAGCGGCACCCGGAACCCGGGCGGATCGAGCCCGCGCCGCCGGGTCATGTGGTCGAACAGCAGGACGGCGGCGAGCGCCAGAACGACCGGCCCGATCGTGCGCAGAACCTCCACTGGCGCGGTCAGACTTTCGTCCGCAGCTGGCGCGAACGGGCGCGGGCCAGCGCGCCGCGCAGCATGGAGATCGCCTGCGTCAGGCGCTGAAGCTTGCGGTTGCGTTGCTGGATCGTCGCCATGTCGTCCTGGGCCGAGAGGTCGCTGCGGATGTCGCGCTGCGCGCGTTCCATCTCGAAAGCGAGCTGGTCGAGCTGTGCCGGCTCGAAGCGCTGGTAAGTGCGCTCCGTCACCAGCAGGTAGCCGTCGGCAATGTCCTTCGCCATCGCGTATGCGCTGCCGCCCGGGAAGTTCGCCACGGGCCGATCATAACGGAGCTGCGTGTTAGTATTCCGAGACCCGGCCGGTGCCCAATCCGGCCCTGTTTCGCCCGCCAATCTGGAGGCTCTGGAGACCATCGTGAACCGTTTTCCCGGCGTCGACTACATGGAATTCGACGCGCTGCTCAGCGCAGAGCAGCGCCTGGTGCGTGATTCCGTCCGCGCCTTCGTGGACGAGAAGGTCAAACCGATCATCGAGGAGTGTCACCGCGACGGCCGCACCCCCCTCGAGCTGGTGCCCGAAATGGGCCGCATGAACCTGTTCGGCTCGACGATCGACGAGTACGGCCTGCCCGGTCTCGACAACGTCGCCTACGGCCTGATCATGACGGAGCTCGAGCGCGGCGACTCCGGCCTGCGCAGCTTCGTCTCGGTGCAGTCGTCGCTCGTCATGTATCCAATCTTCACGTTCGGCTCCAAAGCGCAGAAGGACCGGTGGATCCCGAAGATGGCCACCGGCGAGGCGATCGGCTGCTTCGGTCTGACCGAGCCCGACTTCGGATCGAACCCGGGCGGCATGCGCACGACGGCGAAGAAGACCGCCGACGGCTGGGTCCTGAACGGCGCCAAGCAGTGGATCACCAACGGCACGCTCGCCGACGTCGCCGTGGTCTGGGCGCAGACCGACGACGCCAACAGCGGCATCCGCGGCTTCCTGGTCGAAAAGGGTACCCCCGGCTACACCTCCTCGGACCAGCACGGCAAGTTCTCGCTGCGCGCCTCGACGACCTCCGAGCTCGGCCTGCACGACTGCCACGTCCCGGACGACGCTATCCTCCCCGGCGCCAAGGGCCTGCGCGGACCGCTCTCCTGCCTCACTCAGGCGCGCTACGGCATCGCCTGGGGAGGGCTCGGCGCGGCGATGGAGTGCTACTACACGGCGCTCGAGTACGCCAAGCAGCGCATCCAGTTCATGGGTCAGCCGATCGCCAGCCACCAGCTCGTGCAGGAGAAGCTCGCCTGGATGGTCACCGAGATCACCAAGGGACAGTTCCTCGCCCTGCAGATGGGCAAGCTCAAGGACGCCGGCAGATTGAAGCCGCATCATGTCTCGATGGGCAAACGCAACAACGTCTGGGTGGCGCGCGAGTGCGCCCGGATGTCGCGCGAGATCCTCGGTGCCAACGGCATCGTCGACGACTACCCGGTGATCCGCCACATGCTGAACATCGAGTCGGTCTTCACCTACGAAGGCACCCATGACATCCACGGTCTGGTGATCGGCGAGGCGGTGACCGGCATACCGGCCTACAATCCGCCGATGGTCAACGAGAAGAAGCCCAAAGTCGGAGGGTGACGGCGATGACGCTCGATCGCAATCTCGAACAGGACTTCATTCGCGTCACCGAGCAGGCGGCGATCGCCGCCGCGCGCACCAT
>JBDTQT010000029.1:0-23590 GCA_039932055.1 Thermoanaerobaculia bacterium | reverse complement strand
CTGTTCAGGATCGACCGCAGGTCCTTGCCGTCGACGAACTCCATGGCGATGAAGTAGTCGTCGCCGATCTTGCCAAGGTCGTAAATGTGGATGATGTTGTTGTGGTTCAGCTGGGCGGCGAGCTTCGCTTCGTCGATGAACATGGTGACGAAGTCGGAGCTGTCGGTGAGGTGCGGCAGGATCTTCTTGATGGCCACCGTCTTCTGGAAACCCTCGACGCCCTTCATGCGCGCCTTCCAGACCTCCGCCATGCCGCCGACCGCGATCCGTTCGAGCAGTGTGTACTGACCGAACGCGCTCGACGGCGGCTGCAGGAAGGAGGATGGGACCGATATCTTCTGGGTGGCGAAGCTCTCCATGGGGGCGGCGGGCTTCGGCGCCGGGGCGCTTTCCTTGGCGCGCGGCTTGGCGAGCTGGTCGAGCTGCGCGAGATCGATCTCGCGGCTCTGCTTGCGCACCGCGGCCGTCGCCTCAATTGGCTTCACCGGCACGGCTGGCACGGCGGGTGCTGCGGCAGCGGTGACGGGCGCCGGCGCAGCGAAGAGCGGAATCGCTGCCGTGGCGGCCGGGATCGGCGCCGGCGATGCGGCTGTGGGCGTCGCCGCCGGAGGTCGCGGCGCAGTCGGCGCCGGTGTTGGCGGGGAGAGGCTCGGCGCGAAGAGGGCGGGGGCCGCCGGAGGGGTCGGAGGCAAGGCCCGCGCTGATTTTTTCGGCATGTCGAGCCCGGAGAGCGTCGCCGAGAGCATGTCGTCGATCTTCGTCGAAGCCTTTTTCGGCGCCGCCGGCGCTGTCGCCCGGTCGGCTTTGACCATGCCTGAGAGGGTGCGCTCGAGGCGTTGCTCCATCTCCAGCGAGCGTGGGATGGCGGGCGCGGTTGTCGGAGCGACTGGTGCGACCGGCGGGGTCGGAAGAACCGCCCGGGAAGACTCGGCGACGATCGGCGCTGCCGAGACGGTCGCGGTCTCCCCCTCCTTCTCGACCTCGGCCAACAGATCGCCGAACAGCTCATGCGAAGTCAAGCGCTTCTGATCAGCCTCCGCTTCGCTCTTGCGCGGCGCGCGTGCGCTCGAGACCACTCGCCGGGCGAGCAGACGAAGGTCCTTCTCGCTGAACGGCTTGATCAGGGACTCGTCGGCTTCGAGCGGACCCAGGTCTTTGCCCACGACCTCGGGCAGGAGGGCGATCGATCCCGGTCCGCCATGCGCGCGCGAGAGGTTGCGCAACATCTCCGGGGCACCCGGCAGCTCGGCGTTGATGAGGACCAGCTGCGGGGCGCGATCGGCGACCGCTGCCACTGCCGCTTCGCAGCTCGTGACGACTTCGACCTGCCAGCCGTCCGACCCGAGGCCGTCGCGCACGCGTTCGGCGTGTCGACCTTCCGATTCAACGACGAGGATCAACGACATCGAAACTCCCTCAAGAGGCGTTCTCGAGAGTTCTAACACTCTGATTGCAGCGAGTCAATCAGAGTGGCGCCGCGATCCGCTGATTCCTGAGGGGTTTAGCGTAGGATGCGGGACTCGCCCCATGCTCATTCTCGGACTCGACCCAGGGAGCCTCCACACCGGCTACGGGCTCATCGAGTGTCGCGACGGGACGGCGCGCCCGGTCGCCGCCGGCCGATGGTCGGCGCCGCCGAAGCTGGTTGTGGCCGATCGGCTGAGAATCCTCGCCGACGGTCTCGATGAGCTGCTGCTGCGCTCCCGCCCGGACTTCGCCGCGATGGAGAAGCCGTTCCACGGCGTGAACTCGCGCTCGGCGATCGTCCTGGCCGAGGCGCGCGGGGCTCTGCTCCTGACCCTGGCGCGTAGCGGTCTGCGGATAGAGGAGTATTCGCCGGCGGAGGTGAAGAGCGCTGTCACCGGCAGCGGGCGGGCCGAAAAGGACCAGGTTGCGCGTATGGTCCGCCTGCTCCTCGGCCTGGCCGAGGAGGTCTTTCCGACCGACGCGACGGATGCGCTCGCGGTCGCATTGTGCTCTTCGCAACGGCAGAGTCTGCGCCGGTTGACGGAGCGGGCCGCTGCCCCTAAGTAGCTTTCGATCAACCGCTTAGCTTGGGGTTTTGCGCTTGACCGGTTTTTTTTCGCTGTGCTACGCTTCGAACCTCGACGATCAGGCAAAAACTTCAGCCGACGTAGCATCGGGGGATCGTGGCCTTTCAAGGTTCTCTTCGCGAGTTGCCGCTGCCCGACATCATTCAGTTGGTGGCGGTGTCGGGCAAGACCGGAGTCTTCACACTGAAAAACGGTGCGGAGGCCGGCAAGATCTTCCTGCGCAAGGGACAGATCGTGCACGCCGCAGTGAGCACTCTGGTCGGCGAGGATGCGGTCTACGAGCTCGCGCGCTGGCAGCAGGGAGAGTTCATCTTCACTCCCGGCACCGAATCGGAAACCGAGTCGATCGACAAATCGAACACCAACCTCCTGATGGAGGCGGCGCGCCAGATCGACGAGTGGAAGATCCTCTCCAAGAAGATCGGCTCGACCCGGATGGTTCCGGTGTTCGCGCCGCAGGAAGGTTTGAGCTCGGTGTCGTTCTCGCCGACCGAGTGGGCCGTGGTGTCGAAAGTGGATGAGCGGCGCAACATCGACGAGATCGCCGCCGGACTGGGCCAAGGTGCCTTCGAAGTCTGCAAGGTGATCTACGGGCTGCTCACCGCCGGCGTGATGGCGCTGCGTGAAGACCTGCGTCGCCTGCCGCTCGACCGCCTGCAGCGCATGGGCGCTGACGAACAAGTTCGCGTCGCGGAACAGATCTACCGCTTCGGTCAGCAGTTGATGTCCGGCCAGGAGCGCGGCGGGCAGCTCGACGGCGCGTTGCGCCTCTTTCGCGCCGAAATGGAATCAGGGCGCGGTGCGGATGCCATCCTCGACCTCATCCGGGCCTGCGAGAAAGTGGTCTCGGCACAGCTTGGACCGAACCAGGCGAAGACCTTCCTGGATAGGGTAGGCCAGCTTCTGCAGCCCGCCTGACCTCCGACTCTTTCCCGATTCACGTCCTCCGGGCCCTGATCCCGGCGCCGATAGAGCCCCCGAACAGGGCAGGATGCGCTGCGGCCGGGGCTCCAGGCATGGTCTGCAGGCAAGGCGCGGATTCGCCCCAAAGGGTGTCCAGGGGCCTGAGGGATGGGGTTACAATAGGTAGTCAGCAGCTGTCCCAGAGCGACTTCGACGACAGCTGAAGTGCCCTCCTCTCCGGGGCGCGCTGCCGATATAGGTAGAAATTGCGCTACTTTTCATGGGTTCGAGAGTCTAGATTTCAAGTGGTCCGACCTTCACCACAGCCGTTTTCGCTTTTTTCCGGAGGAAACATGAAGAAGATACTGTTGATCGTCATCCTGATCGCCTGCTGTGTCGGCGGCCTGCCAGCTTTTGCGCAGAGCTCCTCGGCGCCGACGGCGACGGGTGAAACGGGCATGTTCACCCTGCTCGACGGCTGGACCCTGCCGCAGGGCGAGTGGTCGCTCGGCTTCTACTACAACAACTGGGATCGTCTCGTCGCACCGGTGCCCGGCGGCGTCACGCGTCCGCTCTCCGACGACTGGGACTATGACTGGAACCGCCTGAGCGCCAGCGTCGGCTACGGCCTGACAGACCGCTTCGAGCTCTCGGCGATGGTTCCCTACGAGGACTTCACCGCCGCGGACAACCGGCACCTCGGTTATGTCAACGGCACGCGCTTCGCCAACAAGATCAACGGCAGCGGTCTGGGCAATATTCACCTCGGCGCCAAGTACCAATTGTTTGGCGACGCGGAAGCGGGCAAGGCGCTCTCGCTGAACGCTTTCGTCGAGCTGCCGACGGGTGACGAGAAAGAGGGTATCGTCACCGGCGACACTGGCTTCGGCGTCGGCCTCAACTGGAACTTCGCTGCCAACTGGCTGGCGCGAGTCGGCTACCGTGATCCAGGCGACGCCGATCATTTTGCCGTCTCGGAGGAGCTCCAGGCGGGTCTCGGTTATTCGACCGCCATCAGCGACCGATTCGACTGGATCACCGAGCTCGCGGCGACCTTCAACCAAGGCGGCGACTCGAACGCCGACGACTCCTTCGACCTCACCAGCGGCGGACGGTACTGGTTCGGCGAGAATTCCAACTGGGCGGTGAATTTCGCGCTCCGGCTGGAGCTCAACCAGCTCTCCAATACGGACGAGCACTGCCCGGTGGGCGGCCTCGTCGGTCTGACCTTCTTCCCGCGCGCCAAGGGACCTAAGCAGATCGTCGACGAGCGCATCGCCGCAGAGAAGGCGGCTGAAGAGGCGCGCATCGCTGCCGAGGCAGCTGCTGCCGCGGCGGCGAAGCAGGCCGAGGCGGACCGCATCGCCGCCGAGAAGGCGGCCGCCGAGAAGGCGGCTGCCGAGGCAGCTGCTGCGGCCGCGGCGACCCCGCCACCGGCGCCGGTCGAGACCCGTGAGGAGATCAGCTTCCCGAGCTCGAGTGATCGCCCGTCGAACATTGCCAAGGCGAAGCTCGACGAGGTCGCGCTGCGCCTGAAGCAGAGCCCCGGGGCGACCGCGCTGATCATCGGTCACGCCGACGGTCAGGGCAACGCCGCCGCCAACCAGGCGCTGGGTTTGCGTCGCGCCGAAGCGGCCAAGAAGTTCCTGGTGACCCGTCACCAGATCGACGGCAACCGGATCGCGGTGGAGAGCCGCGGCAGTTCCGAGCCGCTGGCGGCAAACGACACCGAGGCCGGACGCGAGCAGAACCGGCGCGTGGTGATCGTCGTCCGTCTGCCCTAGGCAAGGCTGCAGGGGCGAGGCTGACCTTGCCCGAAGCTCGCCGGAAGGACCCCGCGGATCTGCAGTTCCGCGGGGTTTTTCTGTTCAGGTGCCGGGCGCTTCGAGGCTCTCGCGGCTGAGCGAAACGACGGCTCCGGTCCACCCGGCAAGGGCCCCGAAGACGACCAACGCGACGAGCTCGGCCGGGCTCAGGAAGCTGGCCGCGAGAGCGCTGGCCACCAACGAGCTCGCGACCCGCGGAGCGATCAGCAGATGGACCCCGCCGAGCGCTCCGGCAGCGATCAGGCCACCGAGAAGTCCCTGCAGGATGCCCTCGAAATAAAACGGTCCGCGGATATAGAACTCGGTCGCGCCGACCAGCCGCATCACGGCGATCTCCTCCCGATAGAGGAAAGAGGTCAGGCGTACGACGCTCGCGATGGTGAAGACCGAGGCGCCGAGCAGAATCATGGCGAGCGCCAGGCCGAGGCCGCGAATCAGAGCGAGCAGGGTCTCGATCTGGCTGATCCAGTCCTGGTCGGCGTCCACCATGACGACGCCGGGCCGGCCGCGCAGCTCTTCCACCCAGGCGTTGAAGGCGGAGATGTCGGCAGGTGGTACCGTCTCGAGCACTGCCTCGAAAGAGAACGGCAACGCCCCCTCGCCATGTCCGGCGACGAGCTCGGCGAGGCTCGGGAAAGCGCGCTCGAAGCGCGCCCGGGCCGCTTCAGGAGTGATCTCCTCGAGGCCCTCGGTCCATCGACCCCGCTCGATCGCCGCACGCAGTGCCGCCCGCGAGGTCGCGTCGACCTCGGGAGCGAGGTAGACGGCGAAACGCGCCTCGGCGCGCCACTCGTGCACGGTGCGCGAGAGGTTCTTGCTCACCAGTAGCACCATGCCGGAGAGAAAGAGGCTGACGGCGATCGTGAAGATCGCCAGCAGACTCACGCGCAGGCTCCGGGCGAGGCCCACGGCGGCTTCGCGCAGGAAGTAGGTAAACGCCTGCAGCGCGTTCAATCGCGCTCTCCGGAGTCCGCGCCCGGGACGTCTGTCGCCGAGGCCGTCGAAACGGGACCGTGCGCGCGACGCGACGGTCGATCGTCGACCAGTCGGCCGTGAGCCAGGGTCAGCACACGGTGCCCGACGCTCTCGATGAGCGCCCGGTCATGAGTGGCGAAAAGGACGGTCGTCCCGCGCAGGTGGATGTCGAGGAAGAGCCGCACGATCTCCTGCGACAGCTCCTCGTCGAGGTTACCGGTCGGCTCGTCGGCGATCAGGATCTCGGGTTCGTTGATCAGCGCGCGGGCGATCGCGACGCGCTGCTTCTCGCCGCCCGAGAGTTGGCCGGGGAAGCTCGCCATGCGATGTGAAAGCCCGACGCGGCGCAGCGCCTCGAACGCGACACGCTTTTGCCGTCCGTGATCGAGGCCAAGAATGCGCGGCAGGAAGGCGACGTTCTCGAATATCGTCTTGCGCTCGATGAGACGAAAGTCCTGGAACACCACTCCGATGGAACGGCGCAGAAAGGGAATCTTGCTGCGCGGAATGAGCGATACGTTTCTGCCATTGACCAGGATCTGGCCCGCGGTCGGCACGTCCTCGCGAAAGATGAGCTTCAGGAGCGTCGTTTTGCCTGCGCCGCTCGCGCCGGTGATGAAACAGAACTCGCCGCGCGCGATCTCGAGGTTGATGCCGTCGAGCGCCGACTGTCCGGTCGGGAAACGCCGCGAGACGCCGAAGAACTGAATCATCTCGCGCCGCTCCGTTGCCGCGGAACGAGCGCCGCGTTCCACCCGTCAGCTCGCAGGGTCCGCCTCCTGGGAAAGCGCCGCCCGGACGAGCTCCTGGATCCGCCGCGGCTCCGCCCTGCCGGCCGAGCGCTTCATTACCTGGCCGACCAGATAGCCGAGCACCTGCGTCTTGCCGGCGCGGTACTGCGCCGCCTGGTTCTGACTCTCGCGCAGGACCTCGCGTACCCACGCGGCGAGCTGCGTCTCGTCGCGCACCTGAGCCAGACCGAGGCGTTCCATCGCGGCGGCTGCATTCTCGCTGGTCGTCCAGAGCGCGCGCAGCAACTCGCGGGCGCCGCTCGACGAGAGCTCGCCGCTCTCGACGAGCGTCAGGACCTCCGCCAGCCGAGCCGGAGCGATCGCTTCGTCGAAACCGGCCTGGCGCTCCTTGAGCTCGCGCAACAGATCGTTGCGCACCCAGTTGGCGGCCGCCCGCGGCAGCTCCGGAGCGGCGGCGACGACGGCCTCGAAATAGTCGGCGAGTGCGTGTTCAGCGACCAGATCGCGCGCCTCGGCGACGGAGAGGCCGAGCTCCGCGACCAGCCGCTCGCGCCGCGTCCAGGGCATCTCGGGGAGCGCCGCGCGCAGCCCGGTGAGGCGCTCGGGCGAGAGCTGGAGGACCGGCAGATCAGGCTCGGGAAAATAGCGATAGTCGTGCGCCGCCTCCTTGCCGCGCAACGGCCGCGTGCGGCCGGCGTCGGCGTCGAAGCCGCGCGTCTCCTGGCTGACCGCCCGGCCTTCGTCCAGTACCTGAGACTGGCGTGCGATCTCGTATTCGACGGCGCGCGCCACGTTCTTGAACGAGTTCAGGTTCTTGACCTCGACTTTGGCGCCGAGCCGGGTTTCTCCGGGACGCTTCAGCGAGACGTTGGCGTCACAGCGCAGCGAGCCCTCTTCGAGGTTGCCATCGCTCGCCCCGGTGAACATCAGTACCTGGTGGAGGCTGCGCAGATAGTCTTCGGCCTCCGCGGCGCTGGCGATCTCCGGCTCGGAGACGATCTCGACGAGCGGCACGCCGCAGCGATTGAAGTCGATCAGGCTCACGCCGCCCGCCGGGCCGCCGCCGGGCCACTCGTGCAGGAGCTTGCCGGCGTCCTCCTCGAGATGGAGGCGATGCACCCGGATCGAGCGCGGGTGGTCGGCGAGCGGCAGACTCCCGTGCTCGGCGAGCGGCTGGTCGAACTGGCTGATCTGGTAGCCCTTCGGCAGATCGGCGTAGAAATAGTTCTTGCGCGCGAAGACGGAGCGCGGCCGAAGCTCGCAGCCGAGGGCGAGCGCCAGCGTCGCCGCGAGATCGACCGCGTGCCCGTTCAGGACCGGTAAGGTCCCCGGGTAGCCGAGGCAGACGGGACAGACCAGGGTATTGGGATCGGCGCCGAAGCGGTTCTCGCAACGGCAGAAGATCTTGCTGCGGGTCTTCAGGTGGACGTGCACTTCCAGCCCGATCACCGGCTCCCACGCAAGCATTCGACGAGTGTATCGCAGCGTCCGCGGCCGCTAGAATCGCTGTATGAGCCCAGCGCGCAGGACAGGAGCCGTGACGATGGCGTCGGCGATGGAGAACCTCTCCGGCACTCCCGGCTGGCGCGATCGTTCGGCCGCGGCGGAGGTGTGTTTTCTCGGCCGCAGCGCCGACAGCGGTCGCAGCACGACGGTCGCGGCGGCGTGGGTGGGAGAGGGCCGGGCAAGGGCGACGATGCGGCAGGTGCACGGAGCGACGGTGCTCGCGGGGCGCCCCGGGGAGTGCGGCGAGGGCGACGCCCTGGTGACGACGGTACCGGGGCTGGCGCTGGAGGTGGTCACCGCCGACTGCGTGCCGATCCTCGTCGCTTCGGGCGACCGGGTGGCGGCGATTCATGCCGGTTGGCGCGGCCTCGTCGGCGGCGTCATCGCGGCTGCCATGGAGAGCTTCGGCGATCCCGGCCGGGCGACGGCCTGGATTGGGCCGGCGATCGGCGCCTGCTGCTACGAGGTCGGTGAGGAGGTGGCGGACGCGGTCGTGGCAGTCGCCTCCGCAGATGTGCTTGCGCCCGGCAAACGCGGGCGGCCGCATCTCGACCTCGGTCTCGCCGCCGAGATCGCGCTCGACCGCTGCGGTGTCGGCGAGATCCGGCGTCTTGGTTTCTGCACCGCCTGTCATCCGCAGGCGCTCGAAAGCTATCGCCGGGACGGCCGGGCGGCCGGCCGGAATCGGAGCCTGATCTGGCTCCGGGCCGGCGTGGCGGATCAGGAGGGCTGACGACTGCCGCTGGCGGGCGGCGCTACCGGCTTGACGGGCTTGGCGCGCGGAGAGCGGGCGAAGGCACGCAGCTGGCCGCAGGCTGCGCCGACATCATCGCCGCGGGTGCGCCGTACCGTCGCCGTCAGGTTGCGCGCGATGAGGGTCTCCTGGAAGCGCGTGATCGCCGCGTCCGCGGGCCGCGCGAAGCGCTCGCCCAGCACCGGATCGGCGTTGAACGGAATGAGGTTGACCTTGACCGGTAGCTTGCGCAGGAGCTGCGCCAGGGCGACGGCGTCCGCTTCACGGTCATTGAATCCGGCGAGCAGAATGTACTCGATGGTGATTCGGCGGCGGGGCTCGAGCGGGAAGCGGCGCAGCGCGTCGAGGAGCTCAGCCAGCGGATAAGTGCGGTTGATCGGCATGATCTCGCTGCGCCGGACGTCGTCCGGGGCGTGCAGCGAGATGGCCAGATTGGGGCGCCGCTCCCAAGTGCCGATGGCGTCGATCCCCGGAACCACGCCGGCGGTCGAAATCGTCATGCGCCGCCAGGAGATGCGCTCGGAAAGGAGCTGGAGGGCCGCGTGCACCGCCGCGAGGTTCAGCAGCGGCTCGCCCATGCCCATGAAGACCAGGTTCAGGCTCTCGGGCAGATCGCGCAGCCTGCGCACCAGCATCACCTGCCCGACGATTTCGCCGGCCGAGAGATTCCTCCCCGCTCCCCAGTAGCCGGTGACGCAGAAGGCGCAGGCAAGGCCGCAGCCGGCCTGGCTGGAAATGCACAGCGTCCGCCGCGTGGTCTCGGGAATGTCGACGGTCTCGATCGACGCTCCGTCGTGCAGACGGAGCAGGAACTTCGTCGTGCCGTCGGCGGACTCCTGTTGCGTCGCGACGGCGGGCAGACCGAGGGAGAAGCGTTCGGCGAGGTCCCGGCGCAGGGCGAGCGAGAGGTCGGTCATCTCGGCGAATTCGGTAATGCCGCGCAGGTACATGGCATCGTAAATCTGCCGGATCTGGAACGGCCGCGTGACGATCGCAGCCAGGCGCTCGCCGAGCGCGGAGCGATCGAGACCGACCAGCGGGTCGGGAGCGGAGAGCCTGGCAGTGGTCATGGCAATTGCTCTACCTGCGCGCGCGGCTCTTGCGCGTCGGATCGATCCCGAGGCCGCGCAGCAGGGTGAGGTCGTCGCTGTTGATGCGGAAGGCCGGCTCCAGCGCGCGGTTGGCAGCTCTTGCCGGCGTCGCCACCGCGGTCGAATCCGGCTCGCTGGCCGGCTGGCAGTCGAGAAACAGCTGCAGCGTGTAGCCCTCCAGATGCATGCGATGCAGCGTGCGATGAACCTCCGCCGACTCCGAGATCGCCTCGAGCAGGGCGCGCTCCAACTCGCGCATGAAGGTTCGCCGTCGTTCGTCCATTGCGGTCCGGTTCCTCGTCGAGGCGGGTTGGATTATCGGGCGCGTTCGAAAGCGCTGTCAAACGGATGCTTGTGCTACTTTTCGGCGCTGTGACGACCGCGGATCTCCACGGCTTTCTCGAAGAGGCGGGACTCGCCGTGCGCGCTTCGACGCCACTCGCCGGCGACCTCTCGCAGCGGCGGTACTTCCGCGTCGTCCTCGCGGAAGGCTCTCGCCTGCTCGCGGCGTACTACCCTGAGAATCTCCGCCCGGCGATGGCGCGCTTTGTGGCGGCGCGATCGCTGCTTGCCACCGCCGGCGTGCGCGTGCCGGAGGTTCGCCAATGGAGCTCGGCGCGTGGCTGGATGCTCGTCGAGGATCTCGGACCGGCCACCCTCTTCGAATGCGGCGATCTCCTGCCGGAGAAGCGAACCGCGCTGTTTCTCGCCGCGGTCGAAAGCGCCGACCGGATCGCCGGGCTGAATGCGGACGAGGTGGCACGGCTCGGAAGCCCGTCGCTCGGCGCGCTCGCGCTGCGCCGCGAGCTCGAACCAACCGTCGAGTTTTTGCTCGACCCCGGAGGGCTCGCGGGGCTCCCGGGCGAACGTCGAGAGCTGCTCGCGGCGCTCGACGAGCTCTGCACCCGGCTCGGTGACGAGCCCCTGGTGCCCTGCCACCGCGACTACATGGCGCGCAACCTCGTGCCGCTCGCGGAGACCGTAGCGGTCATCGACTTCCAGGACTTGAGGCTTGGGCCGGCGGCCTATGACATGGCTTCGCTGCTCAACGACAGCTTCTTCCCCGAGCGCGCTCTCGAGGCGGTTCTGCTGCCTCAGCAATGGCGGGAGCCGGTGGCGCGCGAGCAGTATTCGCGAGCAGTCGTGCAGCGCGCGCTCAAGGCTGGCGGCACCTTCGCGCGCTTCGCGGCGCAAGGCAATCCGCGCCATCTTCGGTTGATCGCGCCGACACTGGAGCGTGCCGTCCGGCACCTCGAAAGCCTCCCCGAAACCGCGCCGGTTTTCGCCGCGCTGCGGGAGTGGTGGACCTCGAAGCTGACTCGCGGGATCATCTGCTAAAGTGAAAGCAGTCGACCGGCGCGCGACGAACGCATCGTCGCCAGCGCGGCCTCGAGGAGGTTCCCGCGATGGGATCGCTCGGAGTACCGGAGTTGTTGGTGATTTTCGTCATTCTCGTGCTGCTGTTCGGCGCCTCCAAGATTCCCCAGCTGGGCAAGGGGCTCGGCGAGGCGATCAAGAACTTCAAGAAGGGCCTGAAGGACGACGACAGCTCGGACTCTGAGACCGAAAAGCGCGCCTAGGATCCTTCCGTGGATTCACCGCTCCGCGCCGGCAGGAGCGCCTTCGAGGAGATGGACGAGGCACGCGCGGGTGGCGCCGAGGCGCCGGCTTCGCGCTGGTGCTCGCTGTAGAGCCTGAGGACCCGGCCGACGTAGGCATGGGTTTCGCGGTAGGGCGGCAACCCCCCAAATCGATCGATCGTTCCAGGGCCGGCGTGGTAGGCGGCGAGCGCAAGCTCCAGGTCGCCGCCATAGCGCCTCCGCAAGTCGCGCAGGTAGCGCGCGCCGAGGTTGAGATTCACTGCCGGATCGAGCGGGTCCATCGGTTCGAGCTCCGGATCGCTCGCTACGAAATGCAGCGGCATGAGCTGCATCAAGCCGAGGGCGCCCTTGTTCGAAACGGCGTCGGGACGAAAGCCGGATTCCGCCTCGACGATCGATGCGAGCAGAAGGGAGTCGAGATTGTAGCGCTTCGCCGCGCCGCGGATCTCACGCCCGAACGGCACGCTTTCGAGGTAACGGTCGCCCTTCCGGCTGCGGGTCTCCGTTCGCGCTGCGAGGTGGAAAGGATCGAGGCTGGCGGAGTGCGAGCCCGGGGCCTGCTGGAGGACGAGGTCGAGACCCGAGCGCTGGACGAAGATCCGCTCGAGCTCGAGCGAGAAGCCCGTCGGCGGAGCGGCGACCGATGGCAGGCTGGACGTCGAGGTGAGAAAGAGCAGCGTGATCGAAGCGCTGACGCTCCAGATCATGCGGCGGGTAAGGCGTTGGAAAGGAGCGGTGGGCATGAGTCGCCTCCGTATGGAACTGTCGTTGGCGGCCGGAGATGGTCGCAAATGAGCCGCTTCCCGCGAGGGGAGCCGCCGACGTTCAGAGTGTGTGGTTGGTTTTTTTCGGGTGTTTCGGGTCAGACCTTGGGGAACTGCCGCCGCAAGCCGACGCGGGGAGCAGCTGCTTTCCCCTTGCCTTCGATGCCGCTGATGCCCAAGTGAGAAACTTTGTTGCGCAGGGTATTTCGATGGACTCCGAGGCTGCGCGCCGAGCGACAGTAGTTCCAGTCGTTGGAGCGCAGGGAGGCCGTGATGAACTGCCGTTCGAACTCCTGACGGGCCTGCTCCAGGGTCAACCCCTGGCTTACGAGCTCATCGACGATCTGGTGGAGTCTGCCGTTGTAGTTTTGTCGGTTCACAGCTGAGTCACCCTGCTCGCAGGGGAAATCTATCGCAGAACGGCTCCACGTGCAACCTGTCGCAGGTCTCCCGCGGCAGGTTGCACCTCCCTCACTTGCGTTCGAGCCGGTCGCCTATGTACACGGGGTAGCGCGACTCCAGGATCTTCGCGACGGCGGTGTGGGCTTGCACGGAGAGTACCGCGAGCTCGCCAAGCACGACCGGTGGCTGCTTCGCGCGGTTCATACGATAGATCGTGAAGATGTCGCCGGGAAGGACTTCGTCGTCTTCGCCGCGATCGATGAAGACGACGTGATCCTGGCCGAGAGTCACGAGGTCGACCGGCGACGAGACGATCACCGCCGCGCTGGACAGGGCTTCGGCGCTCGTCGGTTCGGTGGCCGGCCGCACCAGGCCGCGCCGGGCGAGCGGAATCGGCTCAGGCTCGAACGGCTTGAGCTTCATCCCGACCGAGATGCCGTCGCAGCTCTGGACGATCTCGGCGATGGCGGACTCTTCCTGCACGGAAAGCACCCGGATGCGGCCGGTGTAGTTGTACTGCCTGCCGAGTGGCTCGTTCGAGACCGGATGACGAACGACGTTGCCGCTCGCGACCGCGGTGAACTGCATGCCCGGCGAGAGGCCGGCTGCCCGGCCGCCGTCGATGTAGACGATGTCGCCCGTCGTCAGCTGGTACTTGACCGTGTCGACGGTGCCGTAGAGTCCCTCGACTTTGCCGTAGACGGGGTTCTTGAGCTGCGGCGAAAGGACTTCGTACTCCGATCCGGTCACCGAATAGCCGAAGGCCTCGTCCGGTGCGCCGATGAAACCGGAGCAGTAGATGTCGTCCTGGGTGCCGAGCGGCACCGGCACGCTCCCCCTGCCGAGCGCGGCCACGCCGGGAATCGAAGCTGCGCCGCTGCGAGCGCCGCCTTCATCCGCCGCGGCGACCTCGACCTCGGCCGCCATGCCCTCCCCGGCTGCGCTGGACACCTCTTCTGTAGGCTCCTCGCCCGTCTCGTTGGCGCCGACCGTGGAGGCCGGAGCGACCTGGAGATCGAGGACCAGGGGATCGCCGGGGTAGATCCAGTGGGCGTCACGCACGTACTGGTTCTTCTCCCAGATCTGCGGCCAAAGATAGGGATTGTTGAGATTCGTCGCCGCCAGATCCCAGAAAGTGTCGCCGGGCACGACGATATGGACCTTGGCGCCCTCGGGCGGGGTTGGAGGATCCCACGCCGTCCAGTGTCCATTGACGAGCTTGAGATGGGTCGGCGGAGTGTCCGCCGCTTGCAGAGCTACGCCAGCGAGGAGGCTAGTGCCGAGCAGCGCGAATACCGTGAGATGGCGGCTTGCCATGAATCGACCTCCAGAAACCGTTGCTATCTGGCGTGTTCCGTCTAGAACTTGCCTCGAAGGGTACTCGCGGGTGTGCACAGTGTCAAGTGCATCTTTCACGGAACCCATGCATCTGCTTGGGGTTAGCTGCGCGCCCGAAGTCCTGCCGCAAGTCCGGATCCGGCTGTCGCCCGGTTACGGATTGCCCAAGCGCTGACGCGCGGTCTCGGCCGCAGCGGTTTCCGGGTAGCGCGTCAGCAGCTCGCGATAGACCGTCGCCGCCGACTCCGTCTCTCCGAGCATCGCGAGGCAGTATCCGACCTTGAGCAGCGCGTCCGGAATCTTGTTGGCTTCCGGGTAGTTCTCCACGACGGCGCGGAATCCGGCCAGGGCGGCGGGGACGTCCGCCCGGCGCAGGGCAGATTCGGCGAGCCAGAACTGCGCGTTGTCCGCGAGGTCGGAAGCGGGGTTCTCCGCCAGGAAGCGCCGGAAACCCTCGTCGGCCTCGGGCAGGCGGTTCTGTTCCAGGAGCTCGAGGCTCTGTTCGTAGAGCGCGCGGGGACCCTCCGCAGCGCTGGGTGCGGGGGGCGGCTGGAGCCCGGCTCCTCGCGCTGCCGCGACAGGCGGTTCGTCGAGTACGTCCAGGTCACTCTGTTCGATCTCCGCGCTTCGGTTCGGCGCAGGAGCGCTCGCCGTCTCTTGGGCGATCCGCGCTGCCGGGGTCACGCCGGAGACGGCAGCTGCGCCCTGGCGCAGCCGCCCGACTTCGCGCTCGAGCTCTTCGGCACGAGTCCGCAGCGCGGTGTTCTGGCCCTCGGCGGCGGCGAGCTGCCCCTCCAGGCGCGTGACGCGCTCGCGGAGCTCGGTCGCCTCGGCAGCGCCCTGGTCCTCGCGGTCCCAGTAGGGTCCGCTGCTGACGCAGCCGCCAGCCAGGAGGAGCAAGGCGCAGAACGCCAGCGCGCGGGGCAGACGCGGCGGCACGCTCAGCTCTTGCCCGGGATCTTGCGCAAATAACGGCTGTCGGGGTGTTCCTCGCGCAATAGCGCGAAGGTCGCCGCGGCGTCCTCCGGTCGGGCGAGGTCGCTATAGGCGCGGCCGAGGTAGAAGAGGGCGGCCTCCTTGCCGGAGTAGTTGGGGTAGTTCTTGAGCAGCCCTTCAATGCGCGTCGCCGCCGCTCCCGGCACGCCGTAGCGCTGGTAGAAGCGCCCGACGATGAACTCGTGCTCCGCCAGCCGGTCGACCACGGTTTCGAGCTCCACCCGGGCCTTTTCGGCGTACTCGTTGGTCGGATAGAGGCGGATGAGGTCCTCGAGCGCCTCGCGCGCCTTGACTGTCGCGGCCTGGTCGCGGTCGGCACGCTCGATGCGCCGCGCCAGCGAAGCGGCGATCTGATACTGCACGTAAGCCGCCCGATCGCTGGTCGGGAAGCGGTTCTGGAAATCGCGGTACTTGGCCTCTGCCTGGATGAGATCGGCCTTGCTGCCGGTGAGCGAGTAGCAGTCCGCGACCGCCAGCAGGGCCTCGCGACCGGAGCTCGAGTTGGGCTCGACTTCGAAGGCGTGCGAGAAATAGGGGCGCGCGCGATTGTACTTTTCGAGCCCGAACAGGCGCTTGCCCTCGGCCAGCGACTCGGCAGCCGAGAGCCGGAGGATCGGATCGTTCTGGATGTTCGACTTGCAGGAGATTCCCAGGCTCGAGAGGACCGAAACGAGGACCAGCGCCGTGAGTCTCCGGATCAAAGGGTTTTTCAAGCGCTGCCCTCCGCGAGCTTTCGAAGCTGCTGTTGTGCCGCGACTGGATCGACGGTTGCGAAAACCGCCGATCCGGCCACCAGCGTGCGCACTCCGGCTTCGACAACGGAGCGAATATTGGCCGGGCCGATACCTCCGTCGATCCCCAGAAAGACGTCGAGGCGGCGCGCCAGGATGGTCGAATGCAAGCGCCGGGCCTTGTCCAGAACGTAGGGCAGGAAAGCCTGTCCGCCGAATCCCGGATTGACCGACATGAGAAGCACGAAGTCGGCCGCCGGAAGAATATCGGAGAGGAGCTCGACCGGGGTCGCCGGATTGAGGGCGATGCCGGCCTTGGCACCACCTTCCCGGATCCGGGCGAGGAGGCGGTCGAGGTGGGTAGCGGCCTCCCAGTGGACGCTGATCCGGTCAGCACCGGCGTCGAGGAACTCCGCCAGCAGCCGGTCAGGGTTGGCGACCATGAGATGGACGTCGAGTGGCAGACGGGTATGGCGTCGGAGCGCCGCGACCACCGGAACGCCAATGGTCAGGTTGGGCACGAAATGGCCGTCCATGACGTCGACATGCAGGATGTCGGCTCCCCCGGCCTCGCAGATCCGTGCGGCTCCGGCCAGATCCGCGAGGTCGGCGGCGAGCAGCGAAGGGGCGAGTTCGATCACGGCAGGGCTCCTTGGGAGGCGGCAACGACGAGCGAGATGACGTCCCGCCGGCGGAGAGGATGCCCCGGGAGCGGATTCTGCCGCAGGATCGTACCGTCCGAGATTCCTTCGTAAGGCTCGAACTTGACCGCGCCCATGTGGAAGCCGCCGCGCTCGAAGTAGCCGCGCACCGGCTCGTAGCGGCGATAGACGAGGTCGGGCATGACGAAAGTGTCGGCCGGCGCATCCAGAGCGATGAGCAGGTCAACCCGTGTTCCGGCGAGAACGCTCGCGCCCGGCGGCGGGTCCTGACCGACGATGGTGCCCGGTTCGCCGACGGAGCTGGCGATCGCCAGGGTGTCGCCGAGCTCGAGTCCCTCGGCGTGGACGGTCACCTGGGCCGCGCTCATCGCCTTGCCGCCGAGATTCGGTACGCTGGCCTGCCGCACACCCAGGGAGATCACGACTTCGACGGCACTTCCGCGCTTGACGAAGCCGCCAGCGCGCGGTCGGGTCTCGATCACGCGGCCCTCTTCTACCTCGGCGTTCCAGCGCCCCGCCGGCTCGGCGGCGCGGAAGCGCAGGCCTTGGTCGGCGAGGAGGCGGGAGGCCTCTTCGGCGGTCAAACCGGCGAGCTCGGGCACGGTCATCGCGCCGCGGCGGACGAACAGATTGAAGGAGAGGTAGGCCGAGGCGACGAACACCGCCAGCAGCACGACTCCCCAAAGCAGTCTTTGCACGAGCCGCACGAAACGCCCAGCCACCGTGGGGCGAGTCTAGCAGGCGACCGCCGTTCCGACCGACCCTCACTGCAGCTAGAGTGCAGCCATGAGACCGACCGGAAAGGCGCGACCGTCCCCGGCCCTCGGGGCGCACGTCTCGGTGGCCGGGGGCTTCGTCGAAGGCTTGCGGCGTGGCACCGGGCTCGCTTGCGACGCCCTGCAGATCTTCGTCAAGAGCCCGAGTCAGTGGCAGAGCAAGCCGCTCCTGCCGGCGGACGCTTCGGCATTCCGTGCCGCGCATGCGGCAAGCGCGATCGGGCCGGTGGTCGCGCACGCGGCGTACCTCATCAACCTCGCCGCGCCCGATCCGCAAATCCTCGCCAAGTCGCGCGCGGCGCTCGTCGACGAGCTGTGCCGGTGCGAGGCGCTCGGCGTCCCGGCGCTGGTGGTGCACCCCGGGGCGCACCTGGGGACCGGGGTGGAGCAAGGACTGACGGCGATCGCCCGGTCACTCGATGCCGTGGATGCCGCGGTCGGCGGCTGCCCGACTCGGATCCTGCTCGAGATCACCGCCGGCCAGGGGACGGTCCTCGGCAGCCGGCTGCAGCATCTCGCGGCGATTCGGGCGCAGGCCGAGAGCCGGCAGCGCCTGGGCGTCTGCCTCGACACCTGTCATGCCTTCGCCGCTGGCTACGCGATCGACAGCGCCGCCGGCTGGGACGACTTCCTTGCCGAGCTCGACGCCGAGATCGGCTTCGAGCTCGTCGGGTGCGTGCACCTCAACGACTCGGTCGGGACGCTGGGGTCGCGCAAGGACCGGCACGCCAACATCGGGGACGGTTGTCTGGGCGTCGAGCCGTTTCGCCGTCTGCTCGCCGAACCTCGCCTGCTGCACGCGCCGATGATCCTCGAAACGCCGTTCGGCGACGACGAGCTCGGGCACGCGCGCGATCTCGCGGTTCTGCGCGGGCTGCTCTAGTTTCCTGCGATTGGGCGGTGGTGGGGCACTCCGGCACTCGAGAATTCGGGGTTGGCTCCTATAGAAGCTGGTCGCCCACCCCGGATTCTCGAGCGCCGGAGCACCCTGGGCGACTTTCGAAGAAAAGAGAAACTACTTGCCGAACAGGTTTTTCGACAGATCGAAGTAGAGCACCGTCACCATCAGCAGGACGACGAGGGCAAGCCCCACCTGGGCGATGCGCTCCTTGACGGCCAGCGACAGGTCGCGTCGCATGGCGCTCTCGACCAGCAGAATAGTGATCTGGCCGCCGTCGAGCACCGGGATCGGAAAGAGATTGAGCAGCCCGATGGAGAGGCTCAGCACTCCCATGAGGTAGAGCAGATTCTTGAAGCCGGTGCGCGCCGCGGCCCCGGACTGGGCGGCGATCTCGATCGGCCCGGCGAGGGCGCTCTTCGCCGCCACCTCGCGCTTGAAGATCTTGCCGATCACCGCCAGGCTCTGCTTGGCGATGTCGTAGTTGAAGCGCACGCTCTCGCGCAGCGCGGCAAGCGGCGGATAGCGCTGGGCGACGGTCAGGCGTACGCCGATACGACCCTTGCCGCCCTGGTCGGCCGGCACGACATCGAGCCGGGTGAGAACGCCTTCGCGCAACACTTCGACCACGACCGACTTGCCGGTGTGTTGCTCGATGTAGTCGACGAAGTCGCCGGGGCTGCCGAGCGGCCGGCCGTCGACACTGCGCACTTCATCGTGCAGCTTGAATCCGGCAGCCTCGGCGGGTCCGCCGGCGACGATGTCACCGATCCGTGGCAGGAGCTTGGGGTAGATGCCGGCGTCGCCGAAGTCGAAATCCGCCGGCTTGACCGGGGTGACGTGGACCCTTGAGCGTGCGCCGTTCCGATCGATCTCGAACTCGAGCGGCTTGCCGATGCCGGTGAGGATGGTGAACGCCACGTCCTGCCAGCGGCTCACCTCCTTGCCGTCGATGGCGACGATCTCGTCGCCCGGCAGCAGGCCCGCGTCGGCTCCCGGGGATCCGGCCTCGACGGTACCGATGACCGACGGCACGCTCTGCAGGGCCGGCACTTCGATACCGACCATGAACAGGCCGGCGATAAGCAGGATCGAGAGCGCCCCGTTCATCAGCGGCCCGGCGAGGTAGACCAGGATCCGCTGCCAGCGCGGCTGGTTGAGGAAGTCGCGCGGATCGTCGGTCGACTCGCCCGGCTCCTCGCCGGAGAGCTTGACGTAGCCGCCGAGCGGAACGAGCGAGATCCGGTAGTCGGTCTCGCCGATCTTCCAGCCGAACAGTCGCTTGCCGAAACCGAGCGAGAAGGCGAGCACCTTCATGCCGAAAGCCTTGGCGACCAGCAGATGCCCGGCTTCGTGCACGAAGATGATGACGCCGAGGGCGAAAATGAAGGCGGCGGTGTTGGATGCGAGGTGGAGCATGGGGGCGCCGGAGACTATCGCGCCCGGGCGCGCTTGGAAAGCGCCTCGGTGGCGTGCTGCCGACCCCAGCGATCCCATTCGAGCGCCGCGTCGAGGTCGGCGAGCCTCTCGGGCTGATGCCCAGCGAGCACCTCCGAGATCGTGGCGACGATGTCGGGATAACCGATCTCGCCGTCGAGGAAGGCGTGCACCGCCACCTCGTTGGCGGCGTTCAGCACCGCCGGCGCGCTCTCGCCGGCGGCGACCGCGGCGCGGGCGAGCTCGACCGCCGGGAAGCGCTGGTTGTCGAGTGGCAGGAACTCGAGCGTCCCGAGCTCCTCGAGCGCGAGGCGCGGAAATTCGTTCTCCCAGCGCTCGGGGTAGGCGAGCGCGTACTGGATCGGGAAGATCATGTCGTTGCGCGACAGCTGCGCCAGCCAGGAGCCGTCGCAGAACTCGACCAGCGAATGCACCAGCGAGCGCGGATGGACGACGATGTCGATGGCATCGGGCCGGATGCCGAAGAGATGGGACGCCTCGATGAGCTCGAGCCCCTTGTTGATCAGGGTGGAGGAATCGATGCTGATCTTGGCGCCCATCGACCAGGTCGGATGACGCAAGGCTTCCTCTCGGCGAATGCTGGCGAAAGTCTTCGGATCGCGATGCAGGAAGGGTCCGCCGGAGGCGGTCAGCACGAGCCTGCGAACCTCCGCTCGGCTCCCCGCACGCAGCGCCTGGTGGAGCGCCACGTGCTCGCTGTCGATCGGCACGATCTCGGCGCCGGTCCGCCGTGCGAGGTCGGTCAGCAGGCGGCCGGCGACGACCAACGACTCCTTGTTGGCGAGCGCCACGGGCTTGCCGGCGGCGAGCGCCGCGGCGACCGGCGGCAGGCCCGCCGCGCCGACGATCGCCGCCACGACTTTGTCGACCTCCGGGTGGGTGGCGGCGGCGACGAGGGACTCGGGTCCGGCGGCGAGCTCGACCCCGGGCGGCAACTGCGGCCGGAGGTCGCGGGCGACCGCCGGGTCGACGACCGCGAGCAGCCGTGGACGAAACTCCCGCACCAGCGCGAGCAAGGCCTCGGGATTCCGGCCCAGGGCTCCGAGCGTCGAAATGGCGAGCCGGTCGGGATGGTGCCGGACGACCTCGACCGTGCTGTCGCCGATCGAGCCCGTGGCGCCGAGGAGCGCGAGGCGCTGCGTCATCGTGCGAGCTCGACGCCGGTGATCCAGACGGCGAGCAGCATGACTGGCGCCGCCAGGAACATGGCGTCGAAACGGTCGAACATGCCGCCATGGCCGGGGAGGATGGCGCCCGAGTCCTTGACGCCAGCGGCCCGCTTGACCAGCGACTCGACGAGATCGCCCAACTGAGAGGCGATCGCGGTGGCGAGCGCGACGACGAGAAGCGCTGGATCGACGGCGCCCTGACGCCAAAGCGACCAGATCGCTGTGGCGACGAGCGAGGTCGCGAGTCCCGCGATCGCCCCTTCCCAGGACTTCTTCGGCGACACGACCGGCGCGAGGCGGTGCTTTCCCCAGGCGGAACCGACGTAGTAAGCGGCGGTGTCGCCGAGCCAGACAATGGCGAGGAGGAGGAAGAAGATCCACGGGTCGTGCTGCTGCAGAAGGACGAGGCTCGCCACGGGCGCCGCGAAATAGAGCGTTCCCCACGCCAGGATGGCGGTCGCCGGAATCGCCTGCTCGATGGGCGTGCGGACGAGGAGGACCGCGACCGGCGGGACGATCGCGATCGCCGCCGCGAGCAGCAGCAGCCAGTGCGCGTCGAGGCCGACACCGCCGGGCGGGAGGCCCAGCGCCAGGCCGCGCTCGAGTGCCACGGCGGTGAGCGGCGCGGTGACGAGCAGGAGCCGCCAGGGAGCTTGCGGTGCGAGCGGCCGGACCATGGCGAGAAACTCGAGCGCCGCCCACTCGAAAACCACCAGCAGAAGGAGCAGGAAGGCCCACTCGGGAAAGCGGAAAACAGCGAAGAGCGCGGTGGGTACACCGATCGCGGCGGTGAGAAGACGTTTCATCGATCGGATCCGGTGGTCTCGGGGTCAGCTCTTGATGGAGTTCTGTGCGCTTGCGGAAGGCGGTTCCCCGACGAGGGGCTCGCCGATGGGCTCGCCGGGACCGGCGCTCTCGCCGCGCTCGTTGGCGCTCGCTGTGCCGGGCGGCGCGTCGATACCGCCAAAGCGGCGCTCACGGCTCTGGAAAGCGACGATCGCCTCCAGCAGATGCTGCAGTCGGAAGTCCGGCCACAGGGTCGGGGTAACGACGATCTCCGAGTAGGCAATCTGCCAGAGCAGGAAGTTCGACACCCGCATCTCTCCCGACGTGCGAATCAGCAGGTCGGGATCGGGCTGGCCAGCGGTCTCGAGGGCGCCGGAGATCGTCGATTCGTCGATGCGGCGCCCGGGGTTTGCCGCCGCTTCCTCGACGAGTTTGCGGCAGGCATCGACGAGCTCGCATCGACCGGAGTAGTTGAGCGCGATGTTGAACACCATGCGCCGTCCGGCGGCAGTCTTCTCGAGCCCCTCCTCGAGGGTTGCGACTACCGATGGATCGAGCTCGCGCCAACGGCCGAGGATGCGCAACCGGATACCGTTGTCGACGAGGGTGCGGATCTCGCGCCGGAGAAACTCCTTGAGGAGGTTCATGAGCGTCCAGACCTCGTGGCGCGGCCTCTTCCAGTTCTCGATCGAAAAGGCATAGAGGGTCAGGACATCGATCCCCAGCCGGGCGGAGCTTTCGACCGTCTCGCGCACCGCGGAGACGCCGGCGCGGTGACCCTCGATGCGCGGCAGAAAGCGCTTGCCGGCCCACCGGCCGTTGCCGTCCATGATGATGGCGACATGGCGCGGCAACCGGCCGCGGTCGATCTGGCGCAGCAGGGTCTCTTCCACCGATCCGGGTTCGACCACGAGCGACGGCTCGGACATTCGAGGCAAGTTACCACAGCGCACGGCCAGCGGGTTCGCGCACCGATACGCTCAGGCGCCTACGCGGTAGTCGATGCGCTCGAGGGTGAGTGCATGCGCCGGCGCGGTGGGTCCGGCGGCACCGCGATCGCCGCCCGCCAGGAGAGCGGCGAAGCTGGCGAGGGTGCGCCGGCCGAGCGCGACCTCGAGCAAGGTTCCCGTGAGACCACGCACCATGCCGCGCAGAAAACCGTCGCCGGCGATGCGCAGCGTCAGACCGGTGGACTCCTCTTCCCAGGCGGCGCGAAAGAGCGTGCGCACCGGCGAGCGATGGCTGCCGCCGGCGAGAGCGAAGCAGGAGAAGTCGTACCTTCCGGGGAGGAGCAGCGTCGCTGCCCGCAGAAGTTCGAGGTCGAGGCGGTCGGGGACGGGGAGCACGAACGGCGCGAGGTCGGGGGGTACGAAGCGACCCGGCCGGAGGCGGTAGGCGTACTCCTTGGCGGCGGCCGAGAAGCGGGCGTGGAAGCCCTCCGGTGCCAGGCCGGCGGCGAGCACCCGGATGGCGGCGGGCAGATGGTGGTTGGTCCCGAAGACCAGGCCCTTGCTCGAGAACGGCCGCGCGAGATCGACGTGCGCCACCTGGGCGTGGGCGTGCACGCCGGCGTCGGTGCGGCTCGCGCCGATGACAGAAACCTCCGCGCCGACGAGCGTCGCGAGCGCCGCCTCGACCCGCGCCTGCACGGTGTCGGCGTTCGGCTGGCGCTGCCAGCCGCCGTAGCTGGTACCGACATAGGCGATGTCGAGGCGGTAGCGGAAGTGGCCTTCCGGCACCGCATGGTCGCGGGGTCGCTCGTCGACGAAGGGCGGCAAGCTCGTCACAACGGGATCATCTCTCAGGTGCAACCAGATCGTTCGCTCGGGGTCCTGTCCGGCCCGTCTCCCATGGGTGCTCGCTGAAGAAACGCTCCGCGCCGTTCTACTAGGTACCGAGCCCTCGGTCCGGCCACCCCTCGTCGGTAGAGCGCTGAGGGAAGCTTCTTGCCTCGCCCGGGGGCGCTCTGGCGCTCGGGATCCAAAGTGGGCGACCACGCCTCAAATAGGAGCCCGCTTTGGATCCCGAGTGCCGGAGTGACCCGTCCAGCGACGCCCCGCCCTGACTTCCCGCGCTTGGATAGGATCGTCGCTATGGTCGCCAACCGCGAACCCCGTCCGCGCCGGGTCGCGATCCGCGCGGCGCTGC
>JBDTQT010000028.1:0-23987 GCA_039932055.1 Thermoanaerobaculia bacterium | reverse complement strand
TCGCCCGCCTCGACCATCCCGGCATCGCTCATCTTCTCGACGGCGGCTCGACCGATGACGGCGACCCTTATTTCGTCCTCGAGTTTGTCGAGGGGGTGCCGATCACCGCCTGGTGTGAGCAGCGCGTCGCGCCGCTCGAGGAGCGCATCCGGCTGATGATCGAGGTGGCGAATGCGGTCGACGCCGCCCATCGCCAACTGGTGGTCCACCGCGATCTCAAACCGACGAACATCCTGGTGACCGTGAGCGGCAGGGTGAAGCTGCTCGACTTCGGTATCGCCAAGCTCCTGCAGGCCGAGGCCTTCGACGAGCGCCAGACGCAGGTCGGCGGTCAGCTCCTCACCCCCGCCTACGCCGCGCCGGAGCAGATCCTCGGCGAGGCGGTGACCACCGCCACCGACGTCTACTCGATGGGCGCCTTACTCTTCGAGCTGCTCACCGGGCGGCCGCCGTTCGATCGCTCGGGACGGCCGCTGCCGGCGCTCGTACGTGCGGTCGATTCGGAGACGCTCGATCAGCCGTCGGTGGTCGCCGCCGGGGCCGACGACCACGAACCGGAGCGCGAGACGGTGCGCGGTTTTGCGCCACGCCTCGAAGGAGATCTCGATTCGATCGCGCTCAAGGCGCTGAACCGGGATCCCGCGCGGCGCTACCCCTCGGCCGCCGCCTTCGGCGACGACCTGCGACGCTTCCTTGCCGGCCGCCCGGTGAAGGCGCGGCCGGACAGCGCCGCCTACCGCCTACGCAAGTTCGTCGGCCGCCACAGCCTGGGAGTCGCCGCCGGTATCGTGTTTCTGGCGGCGATCGTCGCCGGTATCGTCGCCGTCATCTGGCAGGCGGGGCTCGCCCGCGGCGAGGCGCGCCGCGCCGATCGCGTGAAGTCGTTCCTGATCGAGCTCTTCCGCGAGGCCGACCCCTCGCAGACCCTGGGCGAGACGATCACCGCGCGCGAGATCCTCGAGAAGGGGGCCCAGCGGCTCGAAGAGCAGCTCGTCGAGGAGCCGGCGGTGCGCGCCGAGCTGCTCGACGCGATCGCCCAGGTGGAGCGCAACCTGGGGCTGCTCGAACCGGCGGCGAAGCGCGCCGATGCGGTCCTCGCACTGCGCCGGCTGCACGCCGCGAGCGCCCCGAAGGAGCTCGCCGCGAGCCTCGTGACCCGGGCCGAGATCGACTTCGACCTGGGCGAGCTCGCGCCGGCGCGGGCGCAGCTCGACGAGGCGCTGCGCTTCGCACCGGGCCTCGACTCGCTCGCCTCGCCGCTCGGGCGGCGCTGGTGCGAGACGCGCTACGGCGTCCTCGGCCAGCAACTGGACATCGTCGAAGCCGAGCGGCTGGCGCGGCGGGCGCTCGCCGAAGCGAAGGCGCGCCCGGACGTCGACGAGCTCGAGCTCGCCCAATGGCGGCTCGGTCTCGCTGGGCTGCTGATCGACTCGAGCCGGATCGCCGAGGCTGAACCGCTGGTGCGTGAGACCCTGCCGGCGCTCGCCGAAACCAAGAGCAGGAATCCCCTGCAGCTCGCCGCGCGGCGCCTCGAGGCGGGGGAGGTGCTCGACGTCCTCGGCGATGACGAGGAGGCCGAGCGCTGGTTGGTCTCCGGGCTCGATCTCGAGCGCTCGGCATTGGGCCCGGATCATCCGGAAGTGGCCCTCTGGGAGATCAAGCTCGGCTTTCACTGGAGCGAGTCGCGCCGTTACGACGACGCCGAGCGGGTGCTCCGGCACGCGGCCGAAGTGTTGCGGAGGATCGGGCACTACGACGCCGGCTCGGCGCTGCGCTATCTGGGCTTCGTCGAAATGGGGCGCGAGCGCTACGACCTCGCCTACGACCGCTTCCTGGAAGCCGAGGGCGTCTTCCGCGAGACGCTGGGCGAGGACGGGCCGCTGCGGCGTGCGGCGCGCCTGTCACAGGGCTGGGCGCTGCTCAAGGCGCGGCGCTTCGCCGAAGCGAAGTCGCTGCTCGAGAAGCTGGCGGCCGAAACCGAGTCCGCCGACGGCCCCCAGAGCCTGCCGCTGCGGGCGGCGCTCAAGTACCTGGGCGAGGCCGAACGCGAGACCGGAGCGCCGGGCACGGCGTTCGAGCACCATCGCCGCGCGCTGGAGATCGAACGGCACGCCTACGGCAAGGACGAGCATCTGGGGATCGCCGCTTCGCGCTATCAGATTGCTCTCGACCTGCTGGCGATGGGCGACGCCGCCTCGTGGACGAGCGCCGCGGAGGAGATCGCCACCGCTATCGCCATCGTGCGCAAGCTCGATGCGGCCGCCCCGCGGCTCGACGAGATGCTGCAGGCCTCCGCCCGCATTGCCCTGCGCCGCGGCGACGAGACCACCGCCCGCCGCGACCTGACCGAGGCGGTCGCGCGCCTGCGCGCCCACGACGGCCCCACCCACCCGCGCACCGTCGCCGCCGAGAGGGAGATTGCGGCGCTCGAAAAGAGCGACCGCTCGTCGCAGAATCTCCAGCGGCCCGGCCCGTCGCCGGACTGAGTGTCCGCAGTCAATGGGCCTATGACCGCAGCGGTCGTTCGCGCAGGAGCGGCATCCGGCGCAGGAGCGCCAGCTCGTCGTCGGCTGCGGCGAGCAGCACGACACCGCGACGCATGCCGGATTCCTCCGCCGAGGGGAGGGTGGGAAAGAAGGGCGTCAGGCCGAGCTCGGAGAACAAAGGGGCGAAGGTCTCGAGGTCGAGGGTGGCTCCGGGTCCGTAGTCGTCGAACCCGTAGCCGGTGTCGCCGGGAACGCGAAAGTCGTCGACCGCGGCGACGGCGTGGCGGAGCGCGCCGAAGGTCAGCGACAGTTCTACAGCCAGCGGCAGCGCCGGCCCCCAGTGGGCATCGAGATAGACGAACGGGCGGCTGGATCGTTCAGCAAGGGAGGCGAGCAGCGGCGGCAGGCTGCGCTCGCTGTCTCCCAGACAGACCTGCACGCTCGTCAGATCGCGCAGCGCCTGGCGGGCGAATCCGCAGTGGCGGGGATCGCGTTCGATGGTGACCACCTGGGCCCTGGCGAGCTCGGCGAGGTAGCGGGTGGTGGTGCCGTGATAGGTGCCGGTCTCCACCACGGCATCGAACGAAGCGGCGCGAAAGAGCTCTTCCAACAGCACTCGACGGCCGGCTTGCCCGTTCAGTGCTCCACCCCAGCTCAGGCGAAGCTCCGGGTCGACGTAGTAGTCGAGCCTGCCCAGCAACTCCTGCCCCGGAGAGCCCGACACGAAGCGGGAGGCGAGGCGCAGCAGCCACTCTCGACGACGATTGCTGGACACTTTCGGCAGTCTCTCAGCGGCTTCGGTTCTGTCGCAGGAGAGCGACCGTGGCGGCGATGGCACCGCACAGGGCAGCCGCGGCGGCGAAGTCGAAGGCGGCGGTGAAACTGCCGCCGCCCCCGCCGACGGCCTGGTGCGCCCAGGCGCCGGCGATGGGACCGAGGGCGAAACCGAGCGAGCCAGCGACGTTGAAGCCGGCCAGGGCGCTGGCGCGGGTTTCGGGTGCGGTCCACTCGGCGGTGAGGGCGAGGGTCGGCGGGAAGATCATCGCCGCGAGCGCTCCCAGCGCGACGAGGAGCGGGTAGTACGGACCGGCGCCGACGCGGCCGAGGGCAGCGAAGGCTGCAGCGTAGCCGGCACAGCCCACCGCGAGCAGCGGGAACGGCCCGAAGCGCCGCGCCAGGCGGTAGGTGCCGAGTTGCAGGAAGGCGAACGGCAGCAAGAAGGCGGCGAGCGCCCGGCCGCGCGCCGCCGGGTCGGCGCCGTGCTGGGCGAGCAGCCAGAGCGGGAAGACGATCACGAACAAGCCGACGGTGAAGCGCTCCATCGCGTAGAGCGCCCAGGGCAGCAGCAGCCGCGGGCGCGCGGCGAGCGCCCGGCCGATCTCCGCCAGGCGCGGACGGGTCTGCCGGAAGGGAGCGTCGTGCAGCGCGAGGGCGGCCAGGGCTAGGAGCAGGAAGAGCGCCCCTGCCAGGGCCAACGGCGCCCGTCCGCCCCAGTGCTGCGTGACCAGACCGCCGATCGGCGCGCCCATCCCGACACCGAGGATCAACGAGGCGCCGGCGAAGCCGGCGAGGCGCGGGCGGCTCGCGGCACCGGAGGCCTCCGCCCCATCGAAGAGCAGCGCCATTGTCGTCGACCAGCCGGCGATCGCCGCCCCTCCCTGGAAGAAGCGCAGGGCGAGGAGCAAGGGAATCGAGTCGATCCAGAGATAGGCGAAGTAGAGCAGGCCACTCGCCGCGAAGCCGGCGACGATGAACGGCTTCCGTCGTCCGATGCGATCGGAAAGCGCTCCCCAGACCGGCGCGAACAGCAGATAGGCAACCATCTCGACGGTAAAGAAAAGCGCCGCGTCGGCGACCGAGCCGCCGAGATCGTCGACCACGAGTTCCTTGAGCCCGGCGACGACCAGCGTCAGGTTGAGCATGGCGACGAAAAGGCAGGCGCAGGCAAGCGCGGCGGCGCGCCGGATCGGGCCGTTCGGGCGGGTCACGCCGGCGGTGGCGGCGCTGGAAGGAGGGGCGGGAGAAGCGGTCATGAGGTGGCTTCGCCCGGCTTTGGGCGGCGGGCGATTCTGCCATGCGGCGGCGCGGGCTAGAATAGGGGAGAATTCAACGAACTGAAGGATCAAGGAGCCAGGGACCGCGGTGACCGAGCGCAACAGCGGGACGATCCTCGACGGCAAGTACGAGATCCTCGATCGCCTTGCCGCGGGCGGAATGGGCGAGATCTGGCGGGCTCGCCACGTCCACCTGCAGGAGTTGCGCGTCATCAAGATCCTGCGCGCCGACCGGGCCACCGATCCGCACGCCCTGCAGCGCTTCGCCCAGGAAGCGCGCATCGCCACCCAGATCAAGCACCCGAACGTCGCCATCCTCTACGACTTCTCGCGCCTGCCGGACGGCAGCTTCTACATGGTTTCGGAGCACATCGAGGGCGAACACGTCCACGATTGGCTGAAGACCCACGGCGTCTTCCCGTTGCCCCTGGCGGTGGACCTGGGGATCCAGACCCTGCGTGGGCTCGAGGCGATCCATGCCGCCGGCGTGATCCACCGCGATATTTCGCCCGACAACATGATGATCACCCGCGATCGTCGCGGGCGCTATCAGATGAAGCTCATCGATCTCGGGTTGGCGAAGAACCTCGAGGCCGCGGCCGGGCTCGAGATCACCCAGGCCGGCATCTTCATGGGCAAGCTCATGTACTGCTCGCCCGAGCAGGCGGGAGCGATCAAGGACGCGCCGCTCGATCACCGTAGCGACCTCTACTCGTTCGCCGCCGTGCTCTACGAGATGATCACCGGCAAGCCGCCGTTCGACTCCGAAAACCAGCACGGCTTCGTCTTCAAGCGCCTCACCGAGCCGCCGATTCCACTCATCGGCAGGAATCCTCAGGTGCGAGTGCCGCAGGAGCTGAACGACCTCGTCTTGCGGGGTCTGGAGAAGGATCGCGAGCTGCGCTTCCCCGACGCGCTCACCTTCCTCCAGGCTCTGGTGCATATGGCCGAGCAGCTGCGCCAGGTGGCTACGCAGGAGATCGAGCTGCCGGCCGCGGTGAGGAGCGCAGCCGCAAACCCGCCCGCGAGCTCCCCCCGCCCGACCTCGCGGTCGGGCTCGGCCGCGGAGCTCTCGCGCGAAGAGCGCATCGATCTCCTTGCCCAGATCGACCGTGCGGCGAAGAAAGTCAGCGAGTCATCCCGCCTCGTCGAGCTCGCAACCCAGGCGTTCACCGCCGGGCGCTACGACGACGTCGCCGGTCTGGTGACCCAACTCGAGTCGGTGGCGCCGAGGAATCCCGCCGTGGCGCGGCTCCGGCAGCAGTTGGCCGATGTCGGCAAGGGGCTGCAGTCGCCGTCGCCGAAGTCGCTGCCGCCGGCTCCAGCTCCGGCTGCTCCGGCTACTCCGGCACCGGCCAGGCCGAGCCGCACCGCCGACATCGTCCTGCCGCTGCCGGCGCCACCGGTTGCCGCGCCGGCACCGGCAGCCGCACCGCTACCGGTGGCTGCGCCAGCCGCCCGCACCGCTACGGCTCGCCCAGCCCCGGCCGAGCCGACCGCCGAGCAGCGGGAGCTTGCCGCCAAGGCTGTGGAAGCCGAACGCCTCCTGGTCAAGTACCTGCAGGAGAACAGGCAGTCGCTCGCCGCCTTCGCGCTCGAGACCCTGATCGAGCTCGAGCCGCATCACCCGCGCCGCGACCTGTTCGCGAGCGCGATCCGGATCATGGGCGAGGAGCGCGGCAAGATGGAGGTCGCTGGCGCCATCCTCGCCGAAGGCCGCGACGCCGTCCTTCACGGCGATCTCACGGCGGCGCGCCGCAAGCTCGAGCAGCTCGAGAAGTCCGATCCTACCCTGCAGCTTTCCGAAGCTCTGCGCGCCTCGATCCAGATCGCCGAGCAGCAGGCGGCGAGCGACGCCGCGGTCGACCGCCGGCGCGAGAACCTCGAGGCGCTGCTCGACTCGCACCGGCTGGAAGAGGCCGAGCGCGAGCTTCAGCGCCTGTCGGCCTCCGGGCTCGCCAAGGTGTCGATCGAGAACTATCGTCTGCGCATCTCCGACATCGCCGCGCTCGCCGAGCGTGACGCCCGCGCGCACGAGTTCGAGCGCGCCTACAAGGAGAAGGTCCAGGCCCGCGACTGGTACGCGGCGCGCGACGTCGTTCTCGACTTCGAGCGGGCGATTCCCGACAGCCCGCGGCCGACGCTGCTGTTCAACGAGATCAGCCGTCTGGAGGAGGTCCATCGCCGCCAGCAGGGGATCGAACAGGGCGTGCAGCAGCTCGAGAACTACCTCCGCCTGAAGAAGCGCGCCGAAGCCGAGCTCGCCTTCAAGATCGTCCTGCAGATGGATCCGGAATACCCGCGCCGAGCCGAATTCGAGAACCGGATTCAGAGCCTGCCGCGCTGAGCCAGCGCTTCCCGGCGCAGCGCAGTCCTTTCTTGCCCGGCCGCGCGCCCGCGCCGTAGACTCCCGCGATCGTGAACAGTCCGAAAGACCGGCTCCGCACTTACGCCTTCATGAAGCTGGCGCGCGACTTCGACGCGCGTTTCGAGTCGATGCTGCTCACCGGCAGGATCTCGAAGTGGTACAGCGCGATCGGCAACGAGGGGATCACCGTTCCCGCCGGCCTGGCGCTCGAGGCCGGCGACGTGCTCTGTTCGCTGCACCGCGACGTCGGGGCAATCCTCGCTTTCTACCTCGATCCGGCGCGGGCTTTTCCCGGCTTCGGCTTCGGCCCTCCCGACGGCCGCCGGCCGGAGCCCGAGGAGCTCTTCTACCGCCTCGCCTGCCAGGTGCTCGGCAAGGCCGAGGGCTTCTCGCACGGCATCGAGCGTTCCTATCACTACGGCCTTTTCGACGACGACGCGGGGATCGCCCACGTCGGCATGATCAGCCACCTGGGGTCGATGATCCCGGTTGCCGCCGGTTGCGCCTTCGCGATGCAGCGCAACGGCGGCGATCGCGTGGCGATCAACTTCATCGGTGAGGGTGGCACCTCGACGGGAGATTTCCACGAGGCGATGAACCTCGCCGCGGTCTGGAAGCTGCCGCTGGTGCTGGTGATCGAGAACAATCGCTACGCTTTTTCGACTCCGGCGCGGTACCAGTATGCCTGCCTGCAGCTTTCCGATCGTGGACCGGGATACGGCATTCCTGCCCTGACGGTGAACGGCAACGATCCCGACGACATGGCGGAGACCCTCGCCAAGGCGGTGTCGCGGGCGCGCGCCGGCGGCGGCCCGACCCTCATCGAGGCGGTCGTCGGGCGGCTGCGCGGGCATGCCGAGGGCGACGGTTCGATGAAGGTCGTGCCGCAGGAAGAGCTCGAACTCTACCGCTCACGGGACCCGGTGCCGGTCTTCGCGCGGCGGCTCGCGAGCGAAGGCCTCCTCGACCCCGAAACCGAGCAGCGCCTGCACGCACGTGTCGCGGAGTTGGTCGAGACCGCCATCGATCGCGCCCTGGCGGCGGCATCGCCGACCGCTGAGGAGGCGTTCCGGCCGGTCCTTGCCGAGCCCGGGGCGCGGCTCTATCCGCGCTGCGTTTCGCCGACTTTCCCGGTGTTCACGCCGGGCAACTGGGTGGCGGACCCTGCCGACAACCTGGTCGAGGGTCTCACCGACCTGCTCGGCAAGCCGTTCGACCCAGCGCACGGCGAGGCGGCAGACGACGATTCAGGGGCATCCGAGGCTGCGTCGGCGGAGATCGCCGTGGCCGATCCCGATATCCCGACCGCCATGGACGCCTTCACCGGCGGCGCCGTCGGTCCGGTGAAGGCGGGCGAGGTCACCTACCTCGACGCGATTCACCAGGCCTTGCAGGAGGAGATGGAGCACGATTCGTCGATCGTGCTCCTCGGCCAGGACATCGCTCAGTTCGAGGGCGCCTTCCGGGTCACCAAGGGGCTGCATGCGCGCTGGCCGGACCGCGTGCTCGACACGCCGATCTCCGAGAGCGGCACACTGGGGCTCGCGGCCGGGGCGGCGCTCTTCGGCTATCTCCCGGTGGTCGAGATGCAGTTCGCCGATTTCGTCTCCTGCGGTTTCAATCAGATCGTCAACGTCATCGCCAAGCTGTTCTATCGCTTCGAGCGCCCCTGTCCGGTGATCGTGCGCCTGCCGGCGGGCGGCGGAGTCGGCGCCGGGGCTTTTCACTCGCAAAACCCGGAGGCCTGGTTCGCGCACGTCGCGGGTCTCACGGTGCTCTGTCCGGCGACCGCGGTGGATGCCAAGGGGTTGCTGAAGTCGGCGTTGCGTGGCGCCAACCCGGTGATCTTCTGCGAGAACAAGTTCCTCTACCGCCGGGTCAAGGCGACCCTGCCGGCGGGCGATCACCTGACGCCGATCGGCAAGGCGCACGTGATGCGCGCCGGCACCGATCTCACGTTTGTCGCCTACGGCGCCTCGACCTGGATCGCCATGGAAGCCGCCGACGTTCTGGCGGGCGAGGGCGTCGAGGCCGAGGTCGTCGATCTGCGCTCCCTGGTGCCGTACGACGAAGAGACCGTCCTCGCCTCGGTGCGGAAGACCAACCGCGCCGTCGTCGTGCACGAGGCGCAGTTGACCGGCGGCTTCGGTGGCGAGATTGCCGCCCGCCTCGCCGACCGCGCCTTCGCCTTCCTCGACGCTCCGGTCAAACGGGTCGCCTACCCCGATCGCCCGAGCCCCTACTCGCGAATTCTCGAGCATGCGCTCTTCCCCGACCGCGACAAACTCCTCGCCGCGGCGCGCGAAGTGCTGGCATTTTGAACTTCCCGGTCTGGATCGAGCTCGGTCCCTACCGGCTGCATCCGCACCTCGCCTTCGAACTGCTCGCCTACTTCGTCGGCTTTCGCTTGTACCTGTATGCCCGCCGCCGGCAGGGCGACGCGATCGACGATCCGCAGCGCTGGTGGGTGGTCGCCGCGGCCGCTACCGGAGCGGCGCTCGGAGCCCGGCTGCTCTACATGTTCGAGTGCCCGTCCGAGACCCTGCAGCATTGGAACGACCCGCGATATCTGCTTGCTGGCAAGACGATCGTCGGCGGGATCGCCGGCGGATGGCTGGCGGTCGAGGCAGCGAAGCGACTCCTGCGGATCGAATCGCGCACCGGCGATCTCTTCGCCGTACCGCTGACGGCGGCGATCGCCATCGGCAGGATCGGCTGCTTTCTCACCGGCACGAGCGACCACACCGTCGGCGTGGCGACGACGCTGCCATGGGGGATCGATTTCGGGGACGGCGTGCCGCGCCATCCGACCTCGATCTACGAGGCGCTCTTCCTCGTCGGACTCGCCGTGCTGCTCGCCACGTGGCAGCGCCGCGGTCCACGCATCGGCGATCTCTTTCGCGGCTTCGCGGCGGCCTATTTCGCCCTCCGATTGATGGTCGACTTCCTCAAGCCCTCGCCCTGCCGCGGCCTGGGGCTCTCCGCCATCCAATGGGTCTGCTTGCTCGCCCTGCTCGCCTTGGCCCCGGATATGCTCCGCTGGCTTCGCCGCACACAGCCGCTTCAGGGAGGGACTTGAGATGGGTTGGTTCCGCAATCTCGGTAGCGATCGGCCGTGGGCGCAAGGCTGCGTCATCGCCGCTGCCGGCACGGCGCTCGCCGCGACGAGCTGTTTCGGCTTCCTGGTCACGCTGGACATGAACAGCGGATCGTCGACGCTCGGCGGGGTGGCGAACGTCCTCATCGCCGTCGTCTTCGGACTCTCCGCGCTCGCCATTCCGGCCGGCTTCATCTGGTTCATCATCGGGCTGGTGAAGAACGCGTCGAAGACGGGCGGCGCAGCAGCGCCGCCGCCGCCGTCGCCGCCCGAAACGGGCGCCTGAACCTGCGATGAGCGCGCGCGTCCGGCCCTACCTGTTCTATGACGTCGCGGTGACGATCTGCTCGGTCTGTTACCGCAAGCTGGAAGGCAAGATCGTTTTCGAGGAGGGGTCGGTCTATCTGCTCAAGCGGTGTCCCGAGCACGGCGCCGAGAGGGTCCTGGTGGCCGACGACGTCGACTACTACCGGCGCTGCCGCGAGGTCTTCCTCAAGGCGCCCGAGATGCCGGCGCGCTACAGCACGCCGGTGAAGTGGGGCTGCCCCTACGACTGCGGCCTGTGCACCGACCACGAGCAACACTCCTGCCTGTCGATCGTCGAGATCTGCGACGCCTGCAATCTCGCCTGTCCGATCTGCTACGCCGAGAGCGGGCCGCACCGACCGCTCTTTCGGCCGCTCGAGCAGGTCGAACGGATGCTCGACGCCGTGGTGCGCAACGAGGGCGAGCCCGACGTCGTGCAGATCTCGGGCGGCGAACCAACGATCCACCCCGAGTTCTTCGCCATTCTCGACGCCGCGCGGCGGCGACCTATCCGCCACCTGATGGTGAACACCAACGGCATCCGGATCGCCGAAGATGAAACTTTCGCTCAACGCCTGGCGGGGTACCGACCGGCGTTCGAGATCTACCTGCAGTTCGACTCGCTACGTGCGGCGCCGCTCAAGGCGCTGCGCGGCGCCGATCTGCGTCGCATTCGCGAGCAGGCGCTCGAGCGCCTGAACCGCCTCGACATCTCGACCACGCTGGTGGTTACGGTCGAGAAGGGGGTGAACGACGACGAGCTCGGCGAGATCGTCGAGTTCGCCCTCGCCCAGCCTTGTGTGCGCGGGGTCACCTTTCAGCCGGTGCAGTCGGCCGGCCGGCTCGAAGGCTTCGACCCGGCGAAGCATCGCCTCACCCTGACCGAAGTGCGCCGCCGGATCCTCGAGCAGAGCGCGCGCTTCCGGCCCGAGGACCTGATCCCGGTGCCGTGCCACCCCGACGCCCTCGCCATGGCCTATGCCCTGAAGCTCGGCGGCGAGGTCGTGCCGCTGACAGGCATGATCGACCCGAAGATCCTCATCGAAGGCGGACGTAACTCGATCGTCTACGAGCGCGACCCGGCGGTACGCGAGGGCCTCTTCAAGCTCTTCGCAACCAACCATTCGCCGGAGTCGAGCGCCGGCACACTCAAGGATCTGCTCTGCTGCCTGCCGTCGGTCGCCGTGCCGCCGGAGCTCTCCTACGCCAATCTCTTCCGCATCCTCATCGTGCAGTTCATCGACGCCCACGCCTTCGACGTGCGCTCGGTGAAGAAGAGCTGCATCCACTTCGTCCACCCCGACGACGGCCGCCTCATCCCGTTCGACACCTACAATCTCTTCTACCGCGACCAGCTCGAGAGCACTCGCCTGGCCGCGCTCCGTGCGGCTGCGATACGCTGACCTTGGGCAGGGCTGAGTCCATGACAACGGAGCCGTACGGCACGGTGATCGCCGCTCTCGAGCATGCAGCGGCGGAGTTTGCGGAGCGCCCGGCGGTAGCCTCACGCGCGCCGGAAGGCTGGGTGACGACATCCTGGCGCGACTATCGCGACGAGATCTTCCGCGCCGCGGCCGGGTTCGTGCGGCTCGGCGTCGTGCCCGGAACCGGCCTCGCGATTCTCTCGGCGAATCGCCCGGAGTGGGCGGTCGCCGACCTCGCGGCGATCGCGGCGGGGGCGATCCCCACCGGCATCTTCGTCACCAATACACCCGAGCAGTGCGCCTATGTCCTCGACCACACCGAAGCGACCGTCGCGGTCGCCGACAACGCAGCGGCGGCAGCCAAGCTCATCGCCGCTCGCGGTGGCGCACCGCGTCTGGCGACGATCGTCGTGTTCGACCTGGAGGCGAGCGAGGAGCAAGCGCCCACAGCCGACCAGCCGGCGCTGGTCTCCTGGCGGCGTCTCCTCGAGCTCGGTGACGAGGCCGGTGAAGCGGAAGTCCAGAGGCGAGTCGCCGCGCAACGCGAAGAGGACGTCGCAACGCTCATCTATACCTCCGGGACGACGGGCGCGCCGAAAGGCGTCGAGCTCACCCACCGCAATCTCGTCTGGACTGCCTGGTGCGGCGCGAAGCAGACGATCGAGACCCACCCCGACGACCGCCAGCTCTCGTATCTGCCGCTGGCGCACATCGCCGAGCAGATGCTGACACTGCACTTGCCGCTGCAGCATGGCGGCTGCACTTATTACGTGCCCGCCCTCGATCGCGTGTCGGAGGCGTTGAAAGAGATCCAGCCGACAATCTTCTTCGCCGTGCCGCGGGTCTGGGAGAAGCTCCAGGCGGGGGTCGAGAAGGCGGCCTCGGAGGTGCCGCCGCTGCGCCGCCGGCTCCTCGTCTGGGCCCGGGCGAAGGCGCTCGCCGCCGGCTATGCGGCGCAGCGCGGCCGGCCTGTCGGACTCGGGGCGGCGATCGCCGACCGTCTGGTGTTGGGCAAGGTGCGCGCGAAACTGGGGCTTCACCGAGTGCGTCACGCCGCGTCGGCGGCGGCGCCGATTTCGCTCGGGACGCTGGAGTTCTTCCTCTCGCTCGGAGTGCCGATCTTCGAGATCTACGGCCTGTCCGAGACATCCGGGCCGGGAACGATCTCAACCCCGGGACGGTTTCGCACCGGGTCGGTTGGACCCATGATGCCCGGAGTGGAGATCCGCCTGGCCGAGGACGGCGAGATCCTCATGCACGGCCCCAACATCTTTCGCGGCTATCGCAAGGATCCGGAGGCAACCGCCGCGGCGCTCGACGCCGACGGCTGGTTCCACACCGGCGACATCGGCGTGCTTGCCGACGACGGCTTCCTGAGCATCACCGACCGCAAAAAGGAGCTCCTCGTCACCTCGGGCGGCAAGAAGATCGCGCCGGCGCCGATCGAGAGTCGTCTGCGAGAGATCGAGGGCGTGGGCCATGCCGTCCTCGTCGGCGAGCAGCGCAACTACATTGCCGCGCTCCTCACTCTCGACCCGACGGCGCTTCCGACTCTCGCCGGGCGACTCGGATCGCCGGCACGAACGCTCGCCGCCGCCGCCCGCTGTCCCCTCGTGCGGACCTTCCTCGGCGGTGAGATCGACCGTGTCAACACGGCGCTGGCGCGCTACGAGACGGTGCGCAAGTTCGCAGTTCTGCCGACCGAGTTCTCGGTCGACGGCGGCGAGCTCACCCCGACCCTCAAGCTCAAGCGCAAGGTCGTACGGCAGAAGTTCTCGGCGCGGATCGAAGAGATCTACACCAGCGGCGATTGAACCGGAGACGGACGTTTCAGTTTGATGCTCCGGACCGGTTTGCGCCCGACCCCGTAGGGCGGGGACTCTGGCGCGCAGGCTCCTACAATGAGTTACGACGGAGCACTCCCGGGTCAGCCAGCCATGCTTTCCAAACGCTACGCCTCGGGGGCATCCTCGAGGGGACTGCATGCCGACCACTGCGGAAACTGCTGTTGCGACCATCTGCGCGTCCTTCGGCCATGACCGGGCGCGCCTCCTGGACATCCTCCAATCCGTCCAGCGACAGCTCGGCTGTGTCGGCGACGCCGCCATCGACGCTCTGGCGGCCGATCTCGGGATGCCGCGGGTCGATGTCGCCGGCGTCGTCTCGTTCTACTCATTTCTGACCACGAAGCCCCGCGGTCGCATCGTCATCCGGCTCTGCGACGACGTCCCGGACCGCATGCTGGGTGCCGACCGGGTCGGCTCCGGCCTCGAAGAGGAGCTCGGCATCCGCTTCGGCGAGACGACCCCGGACGGTCTGTTCACGCTCGAGCACGCCTCCTGCATCGGCATGTCGGACCAGGCGCCGGCGGCGCTGTTCAACGACGTCGTGGTGCCCAACCTCGGCCCCGGCGCGGCCCGTCGTCTCGTGGACGAGATTCGCCAGCATCCCGAGGCGCCGGACCTCCGCCGCCTGTTGGTACGCGAGTACGGCGACGGCCAGAACGCGCACGACCTGGTGCGCTCGGCGGTCCAGAACAATCTGCGCCGGGCCGGCGAGGTGATCTTCGCCGAGCGCACGGCCAACGCCGGCCTCGCCAAGGCGTTGGCCATGAGCCCGGCGGAGGTGATCCGGCAGGTGAAGACCGCTCGCCTGCGCGGCCGCGGCGGCGCCGGTTTCCCGACCGGCATGAAGTGGGAGTTCGCTCGCGCCGCCGCCAGCGACCAGCGTTATCTGATCTGCAACGCCGATGAGGGCGAGCCCGGAACCTTCAAGGACCGCGTCATCCTGACCGAGCGCCCCGACCTCCTGTTCGAGGGAATGACGATCGCCGGCTACGCCATCGGCGCGAGCCGGGGCCTGCTCTACCTGCGCGGCGAATACGCTTATCTGCGCGACTATCTGGAAGACGTCCTGGCCCGGCGGCGCGCCGCTGGGCTCCTCGGCGAGAACATCTGTGGCAAGCCGGGTTTCGATTTCGACGTTCGGATCCAGCTCGGCGCCGGCGCCTACATCTGCGGCGAGGAGACGGCGCTCATCTCGTCATGCGAAGGTCTGCGTGGCGACCCCAAGAACCGGCCGCCGTTCCCCGCCCAGCGCGGCTATCTGGGAAAGCCCACCGCGGTCAACAACGTCGAGACGCTCTGTTGTGTGCCGCGCATCCTCGAAATGGGCTCCGGCTGGTTCGCCTCGATCGGCTCGAGGAAGAGCACGGGTACGAAGCTGCTGAGCGTTTCGGGCGACTGCACGCGGCGCGGTGTCTACGAGGTGCCGCTCGGTACCCGGCTGGCGGTGGTGCTCGAGATGTGCGGGGCCGAGGATCCCCTGGCGGTTCAGGTCGGCGGGCCGAGCGGTCAGATGGTCGGCGCCGCCGACTTCGCGCGTGAGATCTGCTTCGACGACCTTGCGACCGGCGGCGCGTTGGTGGTCTTCGGCGCCGGGCGCGATCCGCTCGCGATCGCCGCGCAGTACCTGGCGTTCTTCATCCACGAGAGCTGCGGCTATTGCACGCCCTGCCGGGTCGGCAACGTCCTGCTCAAGGAGCGGCTCGACCGCATCCTCGCCGGCGCCGGCGAGGCGGCAGATCTCGACTACTTGCAGACGCTCGCCGGGACGGTCAAGACGGCGAGCCGCTGCGGACTGGGTCAGACCTCGCCCAACCCGGTGCTCTCGACCCTCAGGAGCTTCCGTCCCCTCTACGAAGCGCGCCTCACGACACCGGCCGAAGGCCGCCAGGCCGGCTTCGACCTCGCCGCGCGGCTCGCCGAGGCCGGCAGGCTCACCGGCCGCCGGCCGGTCGGCTTCGAGGCCGGAGGAGAATCGCGATGACCTCTCCGACGATCTTTTTGACGGTCGATGGTCGCCGGATCGAAGCGCGGCCGGGGCAGACCATCCTCGAGGCGACGGACGAAGCGTGCATCTACGTCCCCCGGCTCTGCTGGATGAAGGGGCTGCTGCCCTTCGGCAGTTGCCGGGTCTGCACGGTGCGAGTCAACGGTCGCCCGCAGGCAGCCTGCACCCAGCCGGTCACTCCGGGGATGGTGGTCGAGAACGACACCGAAGAGTTGCGCGCGCTGCGCCGCGACCTCATCGACATGCTGTTCGTGGAAGGCAACCACTTCTGCATGTTTTGCGCGAAGAGCGGCAACTGCGAGCTGCAGGCCCTCGCCTACCGCTTCGGCATCGCCGCGCCCGGCTACCCGTTCGCCTTTCCGCAGCGCGCTCCCGACGCCTCCCACCCCGGGATCCTGATCGATCGCGACCGCTGCGTGCTCTGCGCCCGCTGCGTGCGGGCCTCGCGCGAGATCGACGGCAAGACCGTCTTCGGCTTCGTCCACCGCGGAGCGGCGAAGGCCCTCGCGGTCAACGCGGCGGCGGGCCTCGGTGGGACCGATGCCGACGCCGCGGACCGCGCGGTCGCTGCCTGCCCGACCGGAGCGTTGATGGTGAAGCGGATCGGATTCGCCTTGCCGGTGGGTCGGCGTGTATTCGACCACGCTCCGATCGGTTCGGAAATCGAGTCGCCGGCGGCGGAGAAGTAGGGAGATCCCCATGGCAAAACCCAGGATTGCGACCGTGTCGCTCTGCGGCTGCTTCGGTTGCCACATGTCGCTGCTCGACATCGACGAACGGATCCTCGAGCTGGTCGAACGGGTCGAATTCGACCGCTCGCCGGTGAACGACATCAAGCAGATCGAAGGTGCGGTCGACATCGGCCTCATCGAGGGTGGCTGCTGCAACGAAGAAAACGTCCGCGTCTTGCGGGAGTTTCGCAAGCACTGCCGCGTGCTGGTTTCGGTCGGCGACTGCGCGATCAATGGCGGCGTGCCAGCGCTACGCAACATGGTGCCGCTCGCGGAGTGCCTGCGGGAGGCCTACGTCGCCGGCCCGAGCGTCGACAATCCGGGCGGTCGCATTCCGGACGACGAGGAGATTCCGCTGCTGCTCGATAGGGTCTGCCCCGCTCACGAAGTCGTCAAGATCGATTCCTACCTGCCGGGCTGTCCACCCTCGGCCGACACGCTCTGGGCCGCACTGACCGCGTTGCTCGAGGGCCGGGCTGCCGAGCTGCCCTACGAACTGCTCAAGTACGACTGAGGCGGGGACGAGATCCCATGAGAAACTCCGTCAGCCAGCGCATCGTGATCGAACCGCTCACCCGGGTGGAGGGGCATGGCAAGGTGACCATCCTCCTCGACGAACACCACCACGTCCTGAGCGCCCGCCTGCACATCGTCGAGTTCCGGGGTTTCGAACGCTTCATCCAGGGCCGCCCATTCTGGGAAGTGCCCGTGCTGGTCCAACGCCTGTGCGGCATCTGCCCGGTCAGTCACCACCTGTGCGCCGCCAAGGCGGTCGACGGGATTCTCGGCATCGACCGGCTGACGCCGACCGGCGAGAAGATGCGCCGGCTGATGCACTACGGTCAGATCTTCCAGTCGCACGCCCTGCACTTCTTCTATCTCGCCGCGCCCGACCTGCTTTTCGGCTTCGACGCGCCCGTCGCGAAGCGCAACATCGTCGGGGTCATCGCCGAGCACCCGGAGCTCGCGCTGCAGGGCGTGAAGATGCGCAAGTTCGGCCAGGAGATCATCCAGGCGACGGCCGGCAAGAAGGTGCACGGCACCGGCGCGATTCCCGGAGGCATCAACAAGAACCTCTCCCTGGCGGAGCGCGACGCCCTGCTGGCCGACCTGCAGAAGATGCTGGATTGGAGCGCCAAGGCGGTCGCGCTCGCCCGCGACTACACGCTGCGCAACTTCGCCGAGATGTCCGGCTTCGGCGCTTTCGACTCGAATCACCTCTCGCTGGTGCGCGCCGACGGCGCGATGGATCTTTACGACGGCAAGCTGCGCGCGATCGACGCCCAGGGCGCGACGATCCTCGATCAGGTGGAGCCCGCGGCCTACCTGGACGTCCTGGCCGAGGAGGTGCGCCCCTGGTCGTACATGAAGTTCCCGTATCTCCGGCAGATCGGCGCCGCCGACGGTTGGTTCCGGGTCGGGCCGCTGGCGCGGGTGAACGTCTGCGACTTCATCGACACGCCGGAGGCCGAGCTCGCGCGGCGCGACTTCCTGGCCGTCTCCGGCGGCAGGCCGAGCAACGTGACGATGGCCTATCACTGGGCGCGGATGATCGAGCTGCTGCATGCGGCGGAGATGATCGCGCGGCTGCTCGACGACCCGGACCTTCAGGGTGACGACCTGGTGGCGCCCGCCGGCGCGCGCCGTTCGGAGTGCGTCGCGATGCTCGAGGCGCCGCGCGGAACGCTCACCCACCACTATCGGGTCGACGACAACGACCAGGTGACGATGGCCAACCTGATCGTCTCGACGACCTTCAACAACGAGGCGATGAACCGCGCGGTGGGTCGCATCGCCGAGCAGAAGCTCTCCGGCCAGCCGGTGATCACCGAGGGGCTGCTCAACAACATCGAGGTCGGAATCCGCGCTTACGACCCTTGCCTGTCGTGCGCCACGCATGCGCTCGGCCAGATGCCGCTCGAAGTGACACTGGTCGGTTCCGACGGGATCGAGATCGATCGCATGGCGAGGCCGGCGTGAACGCGTCGTCGACGCTTGTCCTCGCCTGGGGCAATCCCGGCCGACGCGACGATGGCCTCGGGCCGTCTTTCGCTTCGGCCGTCGGTGCGCTGGGCCTGCCGCGAGTGGCGGTGGAGTCCCAATACCAGCTCCAGGTCGAAGATGCGATGCAACTGGCCGCCTTTCGCCGGGTGTGGTTCGTCGACGCCGACCGCTGCGGCGACGAACCCTTCCTGGTCCGGCGTGTCGAACCCGAGGCCGGCGGAATCGGCTTCACCAGTCACAGCATCTCCCCGGGGCGGCTGCTGGCGCTCGCCAGGGATCTCTTCGGCGCCGAGCCGGAAGCCTGGTTGATGGGCATCCGCGGCTACGACTTCGATCGTTTCGGCGAGGGTCTCTCGCCGCGCGCGCGGGCCAACCTCGCCCTCGCCGTCGACTTCGCGCGCGACGCTCTTGGAGAGGACGAGGTCGGCGGCGAGGGGACTGCGGCGCGCGCCGCTCTCCTCGGCCCCGCACAGGCAACGCGAGGATGACCATGTCCGAGAAGAAACTCGTGATTCTCTGCATCGACGACGATCCCGACATCCTGTCGTTCCTGCGGATCGTGCTCGAGGCCGCCGGCTACGCATACGTGGGGGCCGAGAGCGCCGAGGCCGGCCTGCGTGCCTACCGCGAAACGGGGGCGGACGCCGTCATCGTCGATCTGATGATGGAGGAGGTCGACTCCGGCACCGCGTTCGTCAGAGACCTGCTGGCGCTCGGCAGCCGCGCTCCGATCTTCATGCTGAGCTCCGTCGGCGACAGCCTGGCGCTGCTCACCGACACCACCCCGCTCGGTCTCGCCGGCGTATTTCAAAAGCCACTGGCGAGAGAGCATCTACTCTCGGTGCTCGCGGCGGCGCTCGGCGGGGCGCGGCCCGCCTGATCTCGGCCGCGAACCCGGCTCAGTCGGTCGGCAGTTCGGGCGGGGCCTGGGCCGGCGGGCGGGCGCGGCGCACCGGCAGGTCGATGGTCACGCTGGTGCCTCGTCCCTCCGCGCTATCGACGCGGATGCGACCGTTGTGCCGCTCGACCGTCTGCTTGACCAGGGCGAGGCCAAGACCCGTTCCCGCCGGCGAGTGTCGCTTGGCGTTGGCGGCGCGGAAGAACTCCTGGAACAGCTTGCCCTGCTCCTTCTCCGGAATTCCGATACCGGTGTCCCGCACCCGGATACGCACCTCGCCCGGCTCGCCGCGCTCGAAGCGCACCTGGACTTCGCCGCCGGCGTGGGTGTACTTGAGGGCGTTCGAGACCAGGTTCTCCATCATCTCCTTGAGCAGGTCGACACCGCTCGCTACGCCCGCGAGGCCGGGCTCGACGGTCACCTCGAAGGCGAGCCCCCGGCGCTCGGCTTCGTCGCGGAAGGTGCGCTTTGTCTGCGCGGCGAGTGCATCGAGGTCGACGACTACGTCGGGGATTTCGCGGCTGACGTCGCGGGTGCGGGCGATAGTGAGGAGCTGGCCGATGGCGCGGTCGAGGGCGCGCAGCCGCTCCTCGATCCGCCGCAGGTGGTCTGCCTGTGTCTCGGTCACCGGGCCGAGCAGCCCGCCGGCGACCAGGTCGAGCATCGACAGGCCCGCCGAGAGCGGCGCCCGCAGGTTGTGGGCCACCTTGAGCATGAACTGCGTCCGCTCCGCCATCAGGCGTTCGATCGCCTCGTTGGCCTGGGCGTCCTCGATGGCGAGCGCGACCAGGTCGGCGGCAAGGCGCAGGAACTCGGAGTCGCGGTCGCTGAAGCGGTCGGCGGTCGGGGCGTAGACGCCGAGCGTCCCGATCACCCGCGACCCGACCTTGAGCGGCGCCAGCACCGCCGAGCGGAAGCCGAGCGGGGCGAGCTCGCTCTTGTGTTGCTGTGCGGGATCGCCTCCGATGCGGCCGTGGACCAGAGTCTCGCCGTCGAGGATGCGCCGGTTGAGCGGGCTCTGGTCGATCCGGATGACGGTCTTCTCGACCACCTCGTGGGGGAGCCCGTGCGCTGCCACATAGCGCAGCGTCTTGCCATCCTCCGAGAGAAGCTTCACCGCGGCCGCCGGAACGTCGGTCACGTGGGCGAGCTCGCGGACCACGGCTTCGAGCTTGGGCGCGAGATGGCGTTCGGCGCCGATCGCGCGCACCATCGCATAGAGGCCGTTCAGACGCGTGTTGAGGTCGGCCAGCTCGGCGGATGCGGCTCCCAGCTCGTCGACGCGCTCGCGCAGCTGCCGCATGATGCGCGACACCATCGTCGCGGTGAGGAAGAGCGTCGCGGTGAGGACGAGCAGGAAGACCGTCGCCTGGGCGGGCCGGTCGAGGAGGTGGAGCGGCTGGCCGCGAAAGGCGATCCCCTGGCTGGGCAGCCAGCCCGCGACGTCGAGTCCGTGGAGCGCCCAGAGTCCCGCCGCCGCCAGGCCGGCGAAGAGCTGCGCGGTGGCGGGCGTGAACTGGATCGCGCCGAGGATGACGTGGAAGAGCAGGAACAGCGCCAGTGGACTCGAAGCGCCGCCGGTCAGGTGGACGAGCAGCAGCATTGCGGCGTAGTCGGCGAGGACCTCGAGTATCACCACTCGCCGCTCGAAACGTGGGTCGGCGGCAAGTGCCGCCGACCAGTGGGCATAGACCCAGGCGAAAGCCGAGTTGTAGGTGAGGCTGGCGGCGGCGATGAGGAGAATCGCCGTGGCGGGCAATTCGAAGCCGAGCGCCGCGGCGGCCCAGACTCCCGCGGCCATCAGCGGCGCGACCGCCCAGCGCAGACGGATCTGCCAGAGGGCGCGCCGTCCCCAGACCCGGGGCAGCCCGCGCCGCAATTCGGCGGGTTCCGATCGGCTGTCTCGACGGTCGTCGACGGTCACGGTGCGCCGCTCATTTCCGAGGCTTCACGTCGATGCGGACTCGGCAGAAGTCACCAACTCGTGGGCAGGTCTGTGCATGAGACGCGCGGTCACGCGTTGATGGTGCACGAGATCACCCAATGCCGCAAGACCCGAGGCCAGCGAAAGCGCCGGCGGGGGCTCAGCGCTCGGCGGTGCGCTCGGTTACAGCCGTCGGCTGCTCTGTCGCCAGCAGGAGCGCCGTCTCGAGGTCGCGCCAGATGTCCGCTGGGTCTTCGAGGCCGACAGAGAGGCGCAGGAGGCCGGGGCCGATTCCCTCGGCGGCGAGGGCCTGCGGATCGACCAGACGGTGGGTGAGGCCCGCCGGGTGCTCGATCAGCGTGTCGGTCGAACCGAGGGAGACCGCCGGCGTCGCGAGCTTCACGTGCTGCAGTACGAGGCGCGCCGCCGGCGCGCCGCCCGCGACTTCGAAGGCGAGAATCGCCCCGGGACCGCTCATCTGCCGGTCGAGAAGGCCCAGCGGATCGCTGCCGGCGAGGCCGGGGTAGAGCACGCGCGTGACGGCGGGATGGGCGCCGAGCCGTGCCGCGATGAGGCCAGCGCTCTCCTGGGCGCGGCGCACCCGCAGCGGCAGGGTGGGAAGACTCCGATGCAGCAGGTACGCTGCCCATGGGTGAAGGAGCGCGCCGGTGAGGATGCGAAGCTGGCGCAGCCCCGCAGCGGCAATCGCGCTGCAGGCGACGACGCCGGCGATCACGTCGCCATGTCCGGAGAGGAACTTGGTCGCGCTGTGGATGCAGTAGGTGGCGCCGTGGGCGAGCGGCCGCTGCAGCACCGGGGTCGCGAACGTGGAGTCGACGGCGACCGGAACCGCTCCGGCCTGGCGGACGACATCGGCGATGTCGACCAGCGACAGCGTCGGATTGCCGGGGGTCTCGACGAGGACGATCGCAGTGTCGGGGCGCAGGGCTCCGGCGACCTCGTGGGCGCCGACGAAGCTCGTTTCGATGCCGAGGACGCCGGAGGCGAGCAGATGGTCTGTGCCGCCGTAGAGCGGCCGCACCGCGACGACGTGGCGCCCGCGAGCACAGGCGGCGAGCAGGACGGCGGTGATCGCCGCCATGCCGCTGCCGAAGGCGACCGCCTCCTCCGCCCCTTCGAGCGCCGCGAGGGCCTCCTCGAAGCGCGCCACCGTCGGGTTGTGCAGGCGGCCGTAGATCGGTGTTGCCGCGGTGGCGGCGCCGGCGGCGAAGGCATCGAGCGCCGCGGTTGCCTGGTCGAGATCGGGGAACGGGTAGGTCGAAGAGAGGTCGATCGGCGGTGCATGGACGCCGAGGGCGGCGAAGCCGTCGCGTCCGGCGTGGGCGGCAAGGGTATCGATGGACTCGCTCGAAAACCGCATAGAATTCGTCTCCATGGAGAGTCCACAGAGTAAAGCGCGGAGATCTGAGAGTCCATCGAATGTTCTTCGGAATCGGGCCGACCCGGGCTCGCTCGACCGAATCGACCGCGAGATTCTGGCGGCGCTGTCGAACAATGCGCGCCTTTCGAACAAGGAGGTGGCCGCCAGGGTTGGTCTCGCGCCGTCGTCGGCGCTCGAGCGTTTCCGGCGCCTGACACGGGATGGCTGGCTGCGCGGTTTCCACGCCGACATCGATCCCCGCGCCTTCGGCCTCGGCCTCGAGGCGATGATCGCGGTCCGCCTGAAGCAGCACTCGCGTGACCAGTTCGAAGCCTTCCGCCTCTACGTGCAGACCCTGCCCGAAGTGGTCGCAGCTTTCCACATGGCGGGCGAGAACGACTTCCTCGTGCACGTCCAGGCGCGCGACGCCGACCACCTGCGCGACTTCGCGATCGACGCCTTCACCACCCGGCCGGAAGTCGGGCATCTCGAAACGGCGCTGGTCTTCGAACACCTGCGCGGCGGCGGCCCGATCTGGCCGGAGTAGGCCGGGCCGCAAAAGGAAAAGGCCCCGGATCGCTCCGGGGCCTCTCCTGTGATGCGGGGTGAAGCGGACCTCAGTGGCTGGTGGCTTCCGACCCGCTGTGGATCCGCATGCCGTAGAAGCTGCGGTGGACGAAGAACAGCGCCACGGCGAGGAAGCCGGCGGCGAGGAACTGCGTCAAGGTGTGCTGGCCGGCGGCGGTCATCTCGACGGCCATCTCGACGGCGAGCAGGCCGAAGAGGGTGGTGAACTTGATCACGGGGTTCATCGCCACCGATGAGGTGTCCTTGAACGGATCGCCGACCGTGTCGCCGACGACGGTCGCGGCATGGAGCGGCGTGCCCTTCTCCTTGAGCTCCACCTCGACGATCTTCTTGGCGTTGTCCCAGGCGCCGCCGGCGTTGGCCATGAAGATCGCCTGATAGAGACCGAAAATGGCGATCGAGATCAGGTAGCCGATGAAGAAGAACGGCTCGAAGCAGGCGAACGACAGGGTGCAGAAGAAGATCGTCAGGAAGATGTTGAACATCCCCTTCTGCGCGTACTGGGTGCAGATCTCGACTACCCGCTTCGAGTCGGCGACCGAGGCTCGTCCGGCTCCTTCGTCGAGCTTGATGTTCTTCTTGATGAACTCGACCGCGCGGTAGGCGCCGGTCGAGACCGCCTGCATCGAGGCACCGGTGAACCAGTAGATCACCGCGCCGCCGCTCACCAGGCCGAGCAGGAACGGCGAGTGGAGGAGCGACAGCTTGTCGGTGTCGACCGTCAGGCCCTTGGTCAGCATGACGATGATCGAGAAGATCATCGTCGTCGCGCCGACCACCGCCGTGCCGATGAGCACCGGCTTCGCCGTCGCCTTGAAAGTGTTGCCGGCGCCGTCGTTGGCCTCGAGGAAGTCCTTGCCCTTCTCGAACTGCG
>JBDTQT010000027.1:0-23998 GCA_039932055.1 Thermoanaerobaculia bacterium | reverse complement strand
TCGGTGACGAAGTACGGCGAGAGGTAGCCGCGATCGAACTGCATGCCTTCGACGACCTCGAGGTTGGTCTCGAGACCCTTGGCCTCTTCGACCGTGATCACGCCGTCCTTGCCGACCTTCTCCATCGCCTCGGCGATGATCTTGCCGATCTCCTGGTCGTTGTTGGCCGAGATGGTGCCGACGTGGGCGATTTCGGTGCCCTCGACCGGCTTGGCCATCTTGTCGACCGCTTCGATCACCGCCTTGACGGCGAGATCGATGCCGCGCTTCAGCTCCATCGGGTTGGCGCCGGCGGTGACGTTCTTGGCGCCTTCACGGTAGATCGCCTGCGCGAGGACGGTGGCGGTGGTGGTGCCGTCGCCGGCCACGTCGGAGGTCTTCGAAGCGACCTCGCGCACCATCTGCGCGCCCATGTTCTCGAGCGCATCCGGCAGCTCGATCTCCTTGGCGACGGTGACGCCGTCCTTGGTGATCGTCGGCGAGCCGAACTTCTTCTCGATGACGACGTTCCTGCCCTTCGGGCCGAGGGTGACCTTCACCGCATCGGCCAGCTTGTTGACACCCTTGAGGATCGCGCCGCGCGCTTCCTCAGAGTAGGTAATGTGTTTGGCTGCCATGGCTTCGGTTCTCCTTAGTGAACGGTTTACTGAGGGGCTGGGCGCTTACTTCTTGGGGCGCTTACTTCTTGGCGGTCTTCTCGGCCTTCGCGCTGCCTTCGATGACGGCGAGGATCTCGTCTTCGCGCAGGATGACGTACTCCTCGCTGTCGATCTTGATCTCGCTGCCGGAGTACTTGCCGATGAGGATGCGGTCGCCCTTCTTGACGTCCATCGGGGCGCGCTTGCCGTCGTCGTTCACTTTGCCCGGGCCAACGGCGAAAACTTCGGCTTCCTGGGGCTTCTCTTTGGCGGTGTCGGGGATGATGATGCCTCCGCGAACCTGCTCCTGGGTCTCCAGGCGCTTGACCACCACGCGGTCGTGCAGGGGTCGAATGTTCACTGCGGGTTCCTCCTTGGTCTCTGTTATGTTCTGGCGATTCGCGAGTCGAGCACTGATTAGCACTCGTCGCTTGCGACTGCTAACAAGATACGGAATCCGAAGCTTACTGTCAAGCAATTCCGTGAAAATCTAAGTGCCCTGGCATAAGATCCTCACCCCAAAGCCCCTCACGGCCCTCCTCGCCGTGCTCGGCGGCTGTGCCTTCCTTCTCTTCTTCCGCCTCGCCGAGATGCCGGTCTTCGGCGACGAAACGATCTACATCCAGGTCGGCGTGCGCGCCCTGCACTCGGGTCACTGGGCGCCGCTGCTCGCTGGCAAGTCCATCTTCGCCTGGAAACCGCCGCTGGCGGTCTGGGGGAACGCAGCCGGCATGGCGCTCCTGGGCGAGAACGAGCTCGGAGCGCGGCTCGTCGTCGGCATCGTCGGACTTCTCCTGTGCGCGCTCGTCGCCCACTTCGCCTGGCGTAACGGCAACGTCTGGACGATGCTCCTCGCGCCGCTCGCGCTGATCTCCGCGCCGCCTCTGCTGCTCGAGCATGGGTTGCGCTGCGCGGTTCCGGAGGCCTGGCTGCTGCTCGCGGTGACCGGCTCCTTCCTCTGGCATCTCGAAACCGCTGGCAGGAACCCCCGGGTGCGACTCGCCGGGTTGACGCTCCTGTCGATGTTTTCGGGCTGGACCAAGGGGATCGTCGGGCCCCTGATCGTCGGCGGGACGCTGTTCCTGGTGGAGCTCGCCGCGCCCGCGGGCGATCCACCGGCGAGCGCGGATCTCCCGCAGCGGCTCCGTCGCGCAGTCTCGACCGCCGCCGCCGCGACTTTCCCCGGCATTCTCTTCTACCTCGGCTGGCTGCTGGTCTCGTTCGGCTCCGTCGGCGACACCCTCCACTTCCTTCAGGTCGACCTCGGGCAACGCGCCAGTTCGGGGCTCGATCCGCTCCACCTGCAACCGCCGAGCGTCTATCTGCGCGCCGCGCTCGCGAACTTCGGCGTCGGCGCTCTGCTCGCACCGCTGGCGCTCGCCGCGATGCTGGCCCGGGACTGGCGACTGCCCGGCGAAGCGGCAGACGCCACCCGCCGCGTTCGACTCACGATCCTGCTGTGGATCGTCGTCGTCTTCGTCCTGTTCGTCCTGCCGAGCTCCCGCCTGTCCTGGTACGTCTACCCCGCCTATCCGGCGCTCGCCCTGGCTACGGCATTCGCGCTCGACGAGCTACGGCGCTGGCTGCGGCAGTTTCGCGCGGGCCCGGCGATCTTCCTCCTCGGGATCCTCCTGCTCGGCGCCTTCCGCGTCCAGGCGCTCGTCCGCGCCTGGCCTGACCGCGAGCCGCACAGCCTGGCGGCTCTGCAGCACCGCCTCGACGCCGATCCCGCCGCGCGGGCCTACACCGAGACCGCGCTGTTGCGCGGCCCCGGCGCGGTCGACAGGCTCCCGGGCTGGCATCGCTTCTACCTGCGCCGCTTCGTGCTCCTCGAACAACGCGCGCTGCCGGCGGACGCGCCGGCCTGCAGCTTCGTCGTCACCACCGAGCCCGGCAGCTGGACGACCGCCGTCGGCGGACGGCTCGCCGGCGTGACGGGGGTGCGCGGCGGACTCTCTGGACAGCTGCGGCTCTTCGTGCTCGATCTCTGCGGCGGAACCTTCTCCGGCGGGGCGCAGGAGGGGCCGCCTTGAGCTCCAGCGAGCTGGCGAGCGGTCGCGCGCTCGACGTCGTCGTCCCGGTCTACGGTGCCCCCGAGGCGCTCGAGCGCTGTCTCGCGAGCCTCGATCGCCATGTCGATGGCGGGCGCCACAGGATCCTCCTCGTCGTCGACGGACCGCAGTCGGCGGCGGTCGAAGCGGTGCTCGCCGCCGCGGCCGGGCGGAGAGGCGCAGCGGCGCTCGTCGTGCTCCGACAGGCTCGCCGCGCGGGGTATCCGGCGGCCGTTCAGCGTGGGATCGCCGAGGGAGAGGCGGCCGGGAGGGACCTGGTGCTGCTCAACAGCGACACCGTCGTGACGCGCGGCTGGCTCGACAAGCTGGCCGCCGCCGCCGCGGTATCGCCGCGTACCGGCACCGTTACGCCGTTCTCCAACAACGGCACGCTGGCCTCCCTGCCACGGCCGTTCGAGATCAATCGCCTGCCGACCGGCTTCGATGCAACGAGCTTTGCCGCCCTCGTCGAACAGGCGTCGCTGCGCCTCTATCCGACCGTACCGACCGCCGTCGGCTTCTGTTTCTACGTCAAGCGCGCGCTGCTCCGCGAGATCGGCGGCTTCGACCTCGAGCGCTTCGGCCTCGGCTACGGCGAAGAGGTCGACCTCTGTCTGCGCGCCACCGCCGCCGGTTGGGAGCACCGGATCGACGACGCCACGTTCGTGTTCCACGAAGGGCAGAGCAGCTTCGGGCGCGCGCAGGCGGCGCGGTTGCGCGCCGCCGAGCGCACGCTGGCGCGGCGCTATCCCGACTTTCGCCGCCGCCTCGGCGCCTTCATGCGGAACGACCCGGTCGCTCCGGCGCGCCAGCCGATTCTCGCGGCGCTCCACGAGCGCTCGGCGCCGCCGACTGCCGCACCGTCCGTAGGCTCCCCGGCGCTGCGCAGGCGGCCCGCCGTGGTGCATCTCGTCCACGGCTGGCCACCGGAGAACTACGCCGGCACCGAGATGTACGCCTGGTGGTTGGCTCACCTGCAGAAGTCCGACCGGGCAGTCGCGGTCTACACGCGCTCGGCCGACCGGCAGTTCGCCAGCGGCACGGGCGTCGAGCTCGACGATCGCGGCATTCGGGTACGGGCGCGGGTCAATCACTTCGATCAGCGCGATCCGCTGCGGAGAAACGGTCTCCATGATCGCGCGGCGCGCGCCGACTTCGGACGATTCCTCGACGAGACCGCACCCGGGATCCTCCATATCCATCACCTCGCCGGCCACGGCTTCTCGCTCGTCGACGAGGCCCGGCGGCGCCGCCTGCCGTTCGTGCTGCAGCTCCAGGACTGGTGGTCGATGTGCGCCCGCGCCAACCTCCTCGACCGCGAACGCCATCTGTGCCCGGGCCCCTCAGCGGAGAGGTGCAGCCGCTGCCTGCCGCTCACCCAGGTCGCGCCGTCGCCGGGCCTCAACCGCCTGCTGAACCGCATCCTCTATCTGGCGCGCGCCGCGCGGGCGCGCCGGGTGCTCGCCGCCGCCGGCGCGCTGATCGCCGGCTCGGAAGCGCTGATCGATTCGTTCCGGACCCTCGACTGGCTGCCGGTCGACGTGCCGATGCACATGGTGCCGTACGGCGTCGACGACACGCCGCACAAGTCCGGCCGCACGCCGGTCCGCCCGTTGCGCCTCGGCTTCATCGGATCGCTGCTGCCGCACAAGGGCCTGCATGTGGCGACGGCGGCACTCGCCGCTCTGCCGGCGGGCGGTGTCGCGCTCGATGTCTGGGGTGACGCCACCCAGGACCCGGCCTATGTGCGCGAAGCCCTCGCCGCCGCGCGTGGCGCCAGCGTTCGCTTGCGCGGCCGTTTCGCGGAGGAGGAGCGCGCGGCGATCTTCGCCGAGCTCGACCTGCTGCTGGTGCCGTCGCTCGGCCTCGAGTCCTACAGCCTCGTGGCGCGCGAGGCGCTCGCCGCGGAGTTGCCGGTTCTCGCCAGCCGGCGCGGTGCGCTCGCCGAGCTCTTTCCGGCCGGCGATCCGTGCGGCGGCCACTTCGACCCCGAGCACCCCGAGGAGCTCACGGCATGGATCGCGCGGCTGCTCGACGACCCTGCGCAGATCGTCGCCTGGCGTCACCACGCGCCGCGCGTGCCGACGCTGGCGCAACATGCCGCCCGCCTCGAGCCGATCTACGAGCAGGTCCTGGCGGCCGCCGGCCAGCGGAAGCGCTAGGCTCGGCGAGTGTCCGCTCCCTTTTCCGCGCGCCTCGCTCTGGTCGCTCGCCTGCTGCGCGCCGAGGGGCCGCGAGCGCTGGTCGAGCGCTGGCGGGACCGCCGCCTCGACGCGCGGCGCGCGCGCCGATTCGCGCTCCTGGCGGCGCCGGACGGCACGCCGCCGCCGCCCGCCGGCGCGCGCTCCGCCACGCTCTGGGTGCTGCCGTTCCCGCTGCAACGCCGGCGCGGCGGCGCGGCGATCCAGCTCCTCGTCCGCCTCGAGGAGCGCGCCACCCTGGAGCCGGTCGCCCTCCTGCAGCGCCTCCCCGACCGCTTTCGCTGCGAGCTCTGGGGCGCCGGGGTCGAGCGCCCGGCGGCCCGCGAATGGCCGGCTGGAATCGCCGCCGAGGCGCTTGCCGATTTCACCTTCGAACCGGTCCTCCTCGCCGCCGCGCGCTGGGTCGGCGCGACGCGCCTGCATTTCGAGAGTCTGGTCGATCTGCCGCTGGCGCTGCCGCTCGAGATCCTGCGGCGCGGCCTGCCGTTCGGCTGTTCGGCGCACGATTTCGCGCTCTTTTGTCCGCGGCCGCATCTCGTCGAGGTCCCCCGGAACCGCTTCTGCGAGTTCTCCATCGAGCCCGAGCGCTGTGCCCGCTGTCTCGCCGAGGAGTGGACGCTGCCGGCGAGCTTTCAGGAGGAGCGCCGGGCGACCGCCGCGCGACTCGTGGGGGCCGCCGACCAGGTGGAGTTCCCCTCCGAATACATGCGGTGCGAGCACCTTCGGCTTTTTCCGGCGCTCGATCCCGCGCGTGCGCGGATCGTCGTGCCACGCAGCCTGGAACCGGAAGCGCACGGCGCGGCGACGACACGGCGTGCGGTTCGCCGCCCTCCCCGCCGCATCGCCTTCGCCGGCGCGGTGCATCCTCACAAGGGAGCGCACGACTTCGAGGCCGTCGTCCGCAGTCTTTCCGCCGCCGGCCGGAGCGACTTCGACTGGCACGTCTTCGGCGGTGGGGACGCGGAGTGCCTCCGGCGCCTGCGGCGTCTGCCGCGCACTCGCGTGCACGGCTACTATCGCGCCGGTTCGCTCCCCGCCCGGCTCGTCGAGGCGCGGATCGACCTGGTGCTCCTGCTCTCGATCTGGCCGGAGGCGCACTGCCTGGTGCTCGACGAATGCGCCGCCGCCGGCATTCCGGTGGTGGCCTACGAGCTCGGCGCGCCGGGCGAGCGGATCAGGGCGAACGGCTGGGGAGAGCTGGTCGATCCGCGCGCCGGAGTCGCGGGCGTCGCCGCGGTGATCGCAGGCATCGGCGAACGAATCGACTGAGTCCGGTTTTCCGTCACCCTGCGGCGTCAGCCCGCGGCGCGCTTGCGCGCGACCAGCACGGCGAAATCGGAAGGCAGGGAGGCTTCGCGCAGGAGCAGACGCTCGCTCAGCGCGAGCAAACGCAGGATTGCCAGGTCGTCCTCGCGTGCCGGATCGAAATTGCCGATGATGCCCGCCAGCAGCGGATTCAGGATCGTGCCACCGTAGTCGCGCCGGCTCTCGAGGTCGAAGCGTCGTTCGACGGCCGCAACGAGCTCCTCGGAGCTCACCGCCTCGAGCGGCGCATTCTCGAGAAAGTGCGCCACCGGCGGCGGAATGTGCAGCGTCTTCTGCCCGCCCGAGGGCCAGTGCACCCGCAGTCGCGGCGGCAGGATGGCGAGCAACTCCTCGACGATTCGCAGCTGGCGGGCGTTGCACTGGAAGTACTTCGGGCCGACGTATTCGTTGAGGATCAGCCAGCCACCGGGGCGCAGCGCCGCATCGAGGCGCGCGAAGAAGGCATCGGGATCGGGCAGGCGGTGCAGGCTGTACTGCGAGAGCACCAGGTCGTAGACGCCCTCGGCGAGCGGCAAGTCGGGGACGCTGCCGACTGCGAACTCGACTCCGCCGACACCGTGGAACTGGACCCAGGCCCGCGCCGCCGCGATCGCCTCCGGCGACGGATCGAAACCGTCGAGGGTCGAGAAGAGCGCGCGTTGCGTCGCCAGAAACTCGAGTCCGCCGCCGCCGCAATGCAACGAGAGCCAGGCTCCCTGGCGGGAGATCGGAAGGGTGCTGAACAGGTCGAGCAGCCAGTGCCCTTCGCTTGCGGCGCCACTCACCAGCGGCAGGATGTGCTCGGCCGCGATCAATCCCGAGTCGGTCCAACCGACCGCGGCGGGCGGTACCGGCGCCGGCGACTCCGCCGACACCGCCGACACCGCCGATGGCACGCCCGGTGGTTCGGGAGCTGCTGTGGAATCCGCGCCGTTCGCCCCCACGATCGCGGAAGCTTAGCAGCGCCTGTGAGAAACTCGCCGCCGATGCGCGGATCCGAAGCCCCCGTTGCGACCGTCGCGATCTGCACGGCAAATCGCGCCGGTCGGCTCGCGGAGACGCTGGCTGCCGTGCTGTCGCTTCTCGATCCGCGCGCCTGCGAAATCGTGGTGGTGGACAACGGCTCCGTCGACGACACGCCGCGCCTGCTCGCCGGGCTCGCCGCGGCGCATCCGCGCGCGCTCCGAGCGGTGCGGGAGGACCGTCCGGGGCTCTCCGCGGCGCGCAACCGGGCGGTGCGCGAGGCGCGCGGCGAGCTCGTGCTCTTTCTCGACGACGATGCGCTGCCGGCCCCGGGATGGCTCGAAGCGTACCTCGCTGCTTTTCACAGCACGCCTGCCGCCGCCGCCGGGGGGCCCGTCGAGCCGATCTTCGACGGCGCGCTGCCGGAATGGCTCGACGCCCGGTTTCTGCCCTATCTCTCGGCGTGGGATCGCGGCGGCGAGGTCGTTCCGCTGCGCTACAACGAGCTGCCGCGCGGCGCCAATATCGGCTTCCGCCGCAGCGTGTTCGCCGACTGCGGCGAGTTTCTGGAACAGCTCGGGCGCCGGGGCGCCTCGTTGCGCTCGTGCGAGGAGATCGAGCGCGGCCTGCGCCTCGAGCGCGGCGGCGCGCCGATCCTCTACCTTCCCGCGGCGCGCGTGCGCCATCATGTGGCGACGCAACGCCTGTCGGAGTCCTGGATGGCGGCCCGCTTCGCGGCCCAGGGCTTCTCCGAGGCGATCATCGACCGGCGCCACGCCGGGCTGCGCGGCTTGCGCTCGGGGCTGGGGCGGGTCGAGCGCTTCCGTCGACCCGCAGCGGACGACGTGCTCGCCCGCTGCCTGCGCGAAACGGCGCGCGGTTATCGCCATGGCGCGCTCTATGCGCTGTTCTGCGTGGCTCCCTACCAGCCGCCCGGCGGCACACCGCTAGCCCGCTTCGACCCCCCTGGCGAGAGCTAGAGCGCGACGTCGCGCGCCCAGCGGTTCCCCCAGTAGAGCGCCAGCGGGCGGATCCAGGGAAAGAGGCGCTCAGCGAGCGAGCGCAGTTCGCCCTTTCGTAACCCGTCCAGCCAGAGGTCGAACGTTTCGCGGTGAAAGAGGTCGCGGGCCATTTTCGAGACCGAATAGCGCACGCCCAGCAGGCGCCAGCCGAATCCCTCGCTCGCCGCGCGCCGCCAGAGCGTGCGCACATCGTAGGTGTGCGAGTGCAGGACCGCGGCTTCCGGAAGGTCGACGATCCGCAGGCCGAGCTCGGCCGCGGCGGATTGCCACTTCTTGTCTTCCATGATCGGCGCCCAGCCGAATGGCAGGCTCTCCCACGCCGACCGCCGGATCGCCGCGTTGACCGTCGAGAAGCCGATGCCGCCGTGCGCGGCGATCCAGTCCCCCGACTCACTGGTGAAGTAAAACCGCGGGCCGCACGAGTGCCAGTAGAAGATCTCCTCCCGTTGCGGCAGCTCGTGGATGCCGCCCTGGACCGCGGCGTAGAGCCCCGGCCGCAGCAGCGGCTGCGTGATGCGGTGCAACCAGAGCCGGTCCACCGGCACGGCGTCCTGATTCAGGAAGACCAGCACCCTGCCCTGCGCCAGGCGGGCGCCGAGATCGCGCGTCAATCCGTGGTTGAAGCTCGCGGCCGGGATGGGCTCGATACGCACCGGAAACTGGCGCATCCGGGCGAGGTCGGCCTCCGACGAGGCGGAGTCGACACAGACGACCTCGAAGGCGACGTCGATCTGCTGACGAAAGATCTCGCGCAGCGCGGCGACGAGTCGTTCGCCGCCGTTGCGGGTCGGAATCACCACCGAGACCTCGACCTCACGGCGCTCCGTCACTCGGCCGGCGGCGCCGGCGAACTGCGGCGGCGCGCCGCGAGCCGGCCGGGGGGCGCTCTCCGCGAAGTCCGCGACGGCGTCCTCCGCGGCGTCGACGGCAGCATCCTCGCGGCCGCGCCGCGAGCGCGCGCCGGCCGGCGCGACGAGGAGCTCGTTCCAGGCCGACATCAGCTTGCCGGCGCAGCGCTGCCAGTCATAGCGCTCCGCGGCGAGCCGGCGCGCGGCCGCGCCCAGACGCGCCGCGAGCTCGGGCTCCGCGAGCACCCGCGCGGTCGCCCGCGCCAGCTCTTCGGCGCTTTCCGCGGTCAGGAGGTGCTCGCCGTCGCGCACCTCCAATCCCTCGGCTGCGAGCCTTGTCGCGACCACCGGCAGGCCGCTCGCGAACGCTTCGAGAAGCTTCAGGCGAGTTCCCGATCCGGCGCGAATCGGCGCCAGCAGGACCTGCGCGCCGCGGTAGTACTCCGCCGTGTCGGCGACGTTGCCGAAGACGCTGATGCCGTTGCGGCCATGGCGGGCGGAGATCTCGGCCGGCGGATTGGCGCCGACGATCGCCAGCCGCACCTTGGGTCGCAGGCGGCGCAGGCGCGGCCAGATCTCCGCCAGCAGCCATTCGATCGCGTCGCGATTCGGCGAGTGCCCGAACGAGCCGAGAAAGAGCACGTCGTGGGCCGGCGGCACGGAGGCGGGGCGCGGCCGAAAGCGCGCCGTGTCGACGCCGTTGTCGACCACTCGCAGGCGACGCTCGCCATCGTGGAGGTAGCGGCCGAGAATCTCGCCGTCGGTCGCCGACATCACGTGCACCTGATCGCAGCGTTCCGCCGAGCGGATCTCGTAGCGCAGTAGGCGGCGATAGCCCGCGGTGTCGAACCAGAGCAGGCGGTCGACGGTGAACCGGCGGTCAAAGCCGAGCGCCCGGCGGCGCGCCGCGGTGACGAAGGAGAGATCGAGCTCGGTGAGGGTGACCTTGCGCCCCGGAAAGAGCCCGGCGAACTGGCCGAGCTCGGTGTGCTCGAGCTGCACGATGCGCGCGTCGACCGACTCGGCGAGATCGCGCAGGCGGCGGCGCGCGGCGTCGAAGGCGAAGTATTCGGCGCCCCGCGGCAGCAGACTCCACGGCTTCGGCGGCGGCGCATCCTCGCGGCGCAGGAAGTGCACCGAGCGGCAGAAGCTCGCGAGCGCGGCGCGCTGGTCGGCATCGTCCCGGGTCGTCGAGAAAACGGCGACGTGCAGGTCGAAGTCGTCCGCCGCGCCGCGCAGCAGGTTCCAGATCCGCACGCTGCCGCCGGAGACCGTCGGGTAGAGCGGATAGGGCGATACAACGAGGACGCTCGGCCGGCCGGGGCCGGCCGCTACCCTCCGCCCGGGCGACGTCGACAGCCTCGCCGAATCCGCCGCGGGAAGGGGGGGCCGGCGAGCACCCCAGCGAGCGCGCGCGATGTAGCGCCAGGCATCGAAGGCGATACGCGCGCGCGCCGCCAGCGCAAGAAGACCGTCCCGGCTCGCGAGCCGCGGGAGTTGGGACTCGCTGGCTGGCGCCGCGGCATCCTTCTCCGGATGCGGCTCGGCCGACTCCGCCGGATTGACCGCGGCGGTCGATACCTGCGGTGCGAACGACCGTCGGCCGAGCGCCGCGTCGATGGCGGAAGTCGCTTCGGCGGCGAGCTCCAGGCTCGCGGGAACGTGCAGGCGATACGGCGTCTCGCCAGCCGCCGGCAGAAGCACCGCTGGCAGCGGAGCGCGACCTGCGACACGGATTTCCGGCAATTCCGCGCGCCCTCCGGTGCCGGCGGCGAGCGCCCGGCGGGTCGCCTCGAGGTAGGCCCGGCCGAATTCGAGGTCCGGTTCGAGCACTGCCCCCTCCGCCCACTCGTTCCAGGCGTTGACGAAGACCAACTGGCGCTCGGCCGGGCCGTGCGCGGCGCGGCGCACGAGCTCTTCGAGCCAGGCGCTGTATAGCTCGGGCGTCGAACCGTCGAGGATCACCGCTCCGGAAGCGCGCCGCGGCGAGTTGTCCCATCCCGGTGTGATGCAGCGCAACCAGCCGTCCGGAGGCTCCGGTTGGGCGAGCGCCCGTTGCGCGACCTCGGCGTAGTCGTAGATCTGGTCGGCGGACTGCCGGCGCCGCAGCGGATTCCACGGCGGACTCCAGGACGAGCTCCGATGCCGGGGCTCACCCAGGCCGAGCCAGTCGGGGGCGAATTCGACGGCGGAGTCGAAGCCGAGCTCGGAGAGCGCAACCCGGCGCTCCCGCCAGGGATCGCTCTCGACGCGGCAGAGGTACGGCTCGCCGACTCCAGCGCGCCGCGCTTCGGCGCGAAAGAGGTCGGCGGTGCGCTCGGCGTTGGGCAAGGTCGAGGCGCGGTAGACCAGCAGCAGCGGCCGGCCGTCGATGCGCAGATAGCGCGGGTCGGCGAAGACTTCGGCAAGATAGCGCGCATGCTCGAGATCGTCCGCCGCGGAGTACTCCTGCGCCACCAGCACTTCGCCGTCGCGGTCGGACCAGCGGCGCGTCCAGGGCTCATTCGCCCAGCAAAGACAGAACGGGAAGTCCGGCTCGCCGCTCGCCAGGACCTCGCTGAATGGGCGCTCGAGGAGGCGCCGGCCGTTGAACCAGTAGTGGTAGTAGCAGAAGGCCGAGATGCCGTGGGCGCGCGCCAGTTCTGCCTGCGCCGCGCGGGTTTCCGGCAGGCGCAGGTCGTAGAAGCCGAGCTCTCCGGGCAGACGAGGTTGACGGTGGCCGACGAAGCGGGGACGCGCGGCGGCGACATTTCGCCACTCGGTGAAACCGGTCCCCCACCAGGCGTCATTCTCGGGAATGGGATGGAACTGCGGCAGGTAGAAGGCGATGAGCTTCATCGCCGGGCGCGCTCGTCCGGCGGCGAGAATCGGATCCGGGCGCGCGCGACCGCGGCGAGGTAGGCGCGACCAAACCGTCGATCGGGTTCGAGCGCAGCCCCCTGGAGCCAGGCGTTCCAGGCGAAGAGGAAGACCATACGCTGCGGCTCCGGCGCACTCTCCGCGCGCCTCAGGGCTGCCAGAAGGTCGCGGTGAAAGAGCTCCGGATCGCGATCGGTGAGGACAGTACCGGAGCCCCCCCGGGCTGGTGTGTCGTCCCAGCCGGAGAGGACGACTGGAATCGATCCGGCGGCGTCGGCGACTGCTTGCGGGGCGGCGAAGCGCTGGCGCGCGGCACGCTCCTTCTGCACCGCCAGGCGCGGCAGCCAGCGGCGAAGCCGCAGCAAATTCCCGAATTCGCGCGGCGCCGGCTCGAGCGCGGTGCCTCGTGGCGCATCCCACTCCCGGTCGAGAGACGGCCAATCGAGCTCGGCATCGAAGCCGCCCCCGGAGCCCAGCAGCAACGGATCTCCCACCCCGAGGTCCGCCGCCGCCTCGCGAATTGCTCCCAGGGTCGCTGCCGCATCCGCAAGCTCCCGCGGCCGGCGCACGACGAAGACCGGCCGCCCCCCCACCCGCAGGTATCGCGGATCCGCGAATGCCGCGGCGAGAACGGCGGCGTGCGCGAGCTCATCGGCCCGCGCCTCCTCTCTGGAGAGGCCGGAGTCTGCCCGGCTCTCGTTGGCCCAGCAGAGGCAGAACGGGAAATCTGGCTCGCCAGAGGCCAGCACTTCGGTGAACGGGCGCTCGAACTGCCGCCGGCCTGCGCACCAGTAGTGGAAATAGCAGAAAGCGTCGATGCCGTATGCGCGAGCCAGGTCGGCCTGCGCCAGACGCACCTCGGGCACACGCAGGTCGCAGTAGCCGAGATCCGCCGGAACTCGCGGCTGGTCGTGGCCAGGGAAGAGAGCTCGGGCGCTCGCCAGCTGCTGCCAGGCGCCCGCGTCACCGGCCGCCGCAGGGAGCCGACCAGGCAAGGCGGGTCCGGAGTAGAAATGCGGCAGGTAGAAGGCAACGACCCTGGGGCCTTCGGAGTCGAGTGCGCTCACGCGTGTTAGCGTATCGTGCCGACCCTGGGAAACCCACCCGGTGTCGCGAACCGCGAGTGGCGACGCAGGATCCCGGAAGCGACCTCGACCCCCATGCTCGACAAACTGCGCCACCTCGTCGGCCTCTCCGACCCTGCGGCGCCGTGGGGCATCTACACCCTCGCCAACGACGGCGTCGCCGATTCGGTCCTGGCTCTTTTCGAGAGCCTCGAGCGCTTCGCCCCCGGCCTGCCGGTGCGGGTAATCCCGTACGACGACCGGCAGGAGCTGCTCGCGCCGATCGTGCGTGGCTTCGGCCACGCCTACTTCGACTCCCCCGAAGTCGCGGCGCTGCAGCGTCTCGGCGAGTCGCACTATCCGGAGCAGGAGTTCGCGGCGCGCGGCTTCCGCAAGTTGGCCGCCTTCCGCGGACCCTTCGCGCGATTCCTCTTCGTCGACTCCGATGTCGTAGCCTTGTCGCCGCTCGCGCCGCTGCTCGCGGCCATCGTCGCCGCGCAGGCCGATCTCATTCACTTCGACACCGATCTCGAACAGGTCTACCAGCCCGGTCCGCTGCGCGACCGGATGGTCGCCCGCGGCGCGCGCGGCTTCAACGCCGGCCTGTTCGTGGGCCGCCGGGGAGTCCTCACCGCGGAGCGTCTCGCGGAGACCCTGCGCACCCTCGAACCGGACTGGCGCGCGCAACTTGTCCCCAACGCCGAGCAGCCGTTCCTGAACTACTACGCCGACCTCGCCGCGCTCGAGGTAAGGGCGGCGCACGAGCTGCTCGCCGACCACTGCTCCACCTGCTGGCCCGCCGTAGGGCGGATCGAGTTCGACGGGACGGCCTACCGCCTCCGCGACTCGGGACGATGGGACGAAGGCTGGCAGATGTTCTTCGCCCACTGGGCCGGATTTCCGCTCGGCCCCGACATGCCGAACCGCGCGCTTTTCGAGGAGTTCCACAGCGGCGCCGTGCGCCGCCTAACTGCCCTCGGCGGCTCCCGGCGGTAGCCAACTGCGCCGCCGCACGACGGCGATCGCCGTCAGGATCAGCAGTCCAGCGAGCGTCAGGGCCCCGCCGACGTAAAACGAGCGCGGCCGGAAAGCAAGATCGATCTCACTGCGGCCCGCCGGCGCATGAATCGCCACGAAGGCATGATTGGCAATTCCACCTGCCAGCTGGGTGCCGCCGGCCGAAGCTCGCCAGCCGCGCCAGGCAGGTATCGACGTCACCAGCCAACCCTGCTTTTCGCAATCGGCAGCGATGCGGTAGCCGTAGCCGCGACGAGCGACGTCGACGTCACAGGGTCCGTTTGCCGCTTCTCCGTCGGCGACCCCGCTCCGCTCCGGCTCGATCCAGGCGAGCGCGCGAAAGTCCGTGCGCCCGGCGAGATCGCGCAGCCGCTCTTCACTCGTCCCGCCGATCCGGCTGCGTGCCGGGCTGAAAACGCGCGGCAGGGGCGCGCTATTCTCGTAGAGAAGCCACCCCGGCCCTTGACGCAGCATCTTCCAGCCCGGGAGAAGCCCGAGCGGAGCGGAAGTGAGAGCGAATCTGACGTTGAGGAAATTCAAGAACGGGTGGAGCGTCGCAACGCGGTTGATCTCACGAAAGGACCCGGGGGCCCAGATGGGGAAAGTCTCCACATAGCGTCCAAGAGCCATGGGATCGTAGCCGCGGACGTCTTCGAGACCCCACATAGTGCCGGTATTCGGGTGGATCGCCTGCCCCAGCGCGACAAACCGTCCCTCCTCGTGGTGCCGGGCCAGTTCGTCGAGCGGCGGGATCGCTGGAAAGAACTGCTCGACGGGGAAGTCAACATAGTACCTGCCCATTTCGATCTGCCGCTCGACCAGCAGACCGCCGATCGCCAGTGCCATGACCCAGTAGGCAATGGGGCGCGCCGCGAAGCCCCATGCGACGAGCGCCAGCGGAATGAGCGCCGCAGCCAGTCCGAGCAAAGCGTTGTGTTGGGTAATGCCGCGTTCGCCAAAATACGGGCTGACGAGAACGAACGCGCCGGCGACCACCACCGCCGCCGCGAGGCAAGCGAGTAGAAAGCCACGACGCGATTTCGCTCGCAACGCCGATTCCAGCCCCAGTGCTGCGAGAAGTGTGATCGCGAACGATGCCCAGAGCGCACCGTAGCGTGGGCGCAACATCGAGAATCCGGGCAGGACCCGCGCGATGTCGATCACGCCCGGCAGATAAGTGGAGAGTCCCAGGCCAATAAGAAAGACCACGGCGAGCATCCACCGCCAACGCGAGCTCGCCGTGAACAAACCGAAGAGTGCGGCTGCCAATCCGAACGCGCCGATCCACGACGTCGCGCGGGCCGGCTCGAGGGATCGCGCCGCCCGCCCCCCCGGCGCGTCGACGCCTAGCGGGCGAGTCCACACCGCTGCACGCGACGGCTCGAGAGTTCGCTGCACGCGAACACCCGGAGGATCTACGCCCAAGGCCAGCGGCAGAATGTTCTCCAGTAGCAGGCTTGTCGCGGTCGCACGGTCCGCAGCGACTAGTCCCGCACCGTTGTCCTCGTGACGCGCCGCCATCTCGGCAGTCTGCGGCAGCGCATCCAGGAAGGGCAGGAGTTGGACCGCCGAGAGCGAAAGCCCCAGTGCAGTCCCTGCGACTGCGGCGAGCAGTGCCGCGCGCCGGTCCGGAGAATGCAGGACGAGCTCGGCCAGGAAGACGCCGCCCGCGAGGAAGCCGGCGAGCAAGGCAACTTCGGGATTCCCGGCGAGCATCAGAAGCCCCCAGGCGACCGCCATGAGCGCGATGGAACCGGGCCCCGGACCCCTGGCGACCCGGCGCGCACTGAGCACCAGGAGCGGCATCGCGGAGCTCGCGAGCGCCACCGGCCAGCCGAGCCAGAAGAGATGAAAAGCGCCATAGGTCCAAGCCGCGGCGGCGAAGAGCGCGACCTCCGGTCGAACTCCGAGGTCCCGCGTCAGCAGGTACATCCAGAGCGCCGACCACCCAAGGGTCGCGGCGGCGACGAAAGTGACGGACATCGGAAGGGAGAGCACCAGCGATACGAGGTGAAGCGGATGGAAGAGCGCCGGCGATTCGGCACCGAGAAGCGGCTCGCCGGCAAGCACGAAGGGATTCCAGAGCGGCCACTCCCCCGCCGCAAAAGCGGCTCGCACCGCCTGGCGCCAGGGAATGATCTGGCACCACTGGTCGTAGAGAATGCGCGGCGAGAGCAGCTCGACGCCGGCCGCTACACGCAACGAGGCGTGCGGCTCGCGCAGCCAGGCGAGGTCGATCGGCCCGAGCACGCGGCCGCGCACCAGCGCCTTCCCGGCCTCGACCAGCGGCAGGGCCGCGAGAACCCATCGGTCCAGCCAGCGGATGTGGAGGATCGTACGCGAAGCGATTTCGAGAACGAGCAGGGTCGACAACAGGTAGAGCATCAGCGCCATTGTCGAAACCGGGCTCCCTTCGAGGACATCCGGCGATAGGCCGGCGGCGGAGAATATAGCTCGCGAATCGTAGCGGAGGATAGGATCGCAGTCTCTTATGAGCGACCCCGCTTCCGCTGCCATCATGGATCGCCCGTTCGCTGACATGCGGACTTTTCTGCTTTATCTGTGCGAACGAGGCTTCGTGCCCGGCTTCGCGGTCGATGTCGGCGCGCATCGCGGCCATTGGACCGAAATGCTGAAGGGGATCTTTCCGGCTGTCGAGGTCCTGCTGCTCGAGCCGCAACCGGAGCTTGCCGCTGCGCTCGACGAGCTCTGCACCCGCCTGCCGGGCCTGCGCTGGGTGCAGATCGCCGCCGGCGCGCGCGCGGAAACTCGCCTGCAGACGATCTGGGAGGATCTCCAGGGCTCGTCCTTCCTGCCGCGCCCCGATCCGGCCCGCACGGCCCGGGGTGAGCAGCGACCCGCACCGGTGTGTCGCCTCGACGACCTGTTGCAGGAGTCCTGCGACGGCAGGGCGCCGGACATCATCAAACTGGACGTCCAGGGATTCGAGCTCGAAGTGCTACGGGGCTGCCCGTCGATCTTCGGCCGGACCGAGGTTTTCGTCCTGGAGACCTCTCTCTACGCGTTCCTCGACGACATCCCGCTCCTGCGCGAGGTGATCGCGTTCATGGCCGAGCGCGGCTACGAGATCTACGACATCGCGGGGCAGATCCGCCGGCCGATCGACGGCGCCCTGGGGCAGCTCGACATCGCCTTCGCACGCCGCAACGGCTTCCTCCGCCAGCACGACCGCTGGTAGAAAGCCAAAGGGCCGACTCCTCCCGGAACCGGCCCTTGATCCTGCTGCTCGGCTGCTGCGGGCGGTGAGCTTCAACCGCCAGCAGGCACCGAATCGTCGTTACCGATAGGACTCGTACTCGTCGAAATCCAGCTTGCCGCCGCCGCCCGTCGCCGCGCCGAAGCTGTCGAAGTCGAAGAACCCGGCCTGGACATAGTCGGTCTGGAAATTGCTGTCGTTGATATTCGTGCGCTGGAAGAACTGGGTCCCCGGCGCGTCCGTGCGCTCGCAGCGGAAAATGCCGTTGTTCGGGCCTGTCGCCTTCGTCCACTCACAGCGGACCTGACGGTCGGCGGCGGCGTTGTAGAAGGCGAGGAAGAAGCTGCCCACATATTCGTAGGCGCCACCATTCGTGTAGGTCCAAGCCAGGAAGCGCCACTGGCCGTCACCGGGCTGGCGCTGCAGGAACATCACCTTGTGCGGCGTCAGGGGCGCGGCATCGTCCGCCATGTTCATCATGCGGAAGTTGCGGCCGGGGCCGGTGAGCGGGGCAGTGAGAGACTGAATGCGCAACCGGAAGCGGAGCTCCATGTGGGTCTCGTCTAAGGGATGGCTGCTCTGAACGTAGACCGCATTGGTGTCGCCTGCATTCGCACCAACCGTCACTGCGAGACCGAAGTTCGTCGCGTTGAGCGCCGCGCCCGCGTTGACCACGAGACTGTTGACCGCCGAGGCCGGAGCCGCCGCGACCAGGATTCCGACCGCCAGAAGCAGAACTGCAAGACTGATCTTCTTCATTTTCTTCTCCTTTTGAGAATTTTGAAAAATGGCGACTTTACGCCACGATTGCGCTTTTCTGGTTCCGCTAAATTCGATACCTACTAGACAAGAGTCGAAAACCACCCTGCGGTTCCCACCCTTCGGTCGTCATTCCAATCGGCCTCCACCAAGGGCAAAAAAGAGCCCGCGGCCTAACCGGCGCAGGCGGGCGGAGAGCCGCCGGCCTGCCATTCCTGCCCCCCTGGGGACAGGCTGGATCCTGGCACGGACTTGCAGGCTCGCGGCCTCGGCCATGAAATGGGGATTTTCGGCCCGCACCGGCTCGCGCTCCCAGACCGACCCCGGCCGGGTGACGATCGAGAAACAGTCGCAGCCGGGAATTCCGCCCCAGTTGACCAGTTCCTGGGAAATGCAGACCAGCCCCAGTCGGTCGCAGGCCTGCACGAATGCCTCGGCGCTGACCGACTCGGCGCGCCAGAAGTGATTGTAGGAGCCCGGCTTGGCCGCGAGGACAGCGGCGAAGTTCGAGTGGTGCAGAAAGCCGGCGCCGTTCGCGGTCAGCACCCGGGCGAGCTCTGCCAGGTAGCCTTCGAGCTCGGCGAGCTCGCAGTGCACAAGCGAGTCGAAGCTGAAGACGAAATCCAGCGACTGCGCCGCCGCCATCGGCAGCGACCGCCCGTCGGTCTGGTAACAGCGCACGCGACGGTCGCCGGAGAACCGTCTACGGCAGGCGGCGACGGCGTCCTCCACAAGGTCCACCAGGATGAGCTCGCGACAGAAAGGTCGCAGGTGTTGCGACCAACGCCCATGTCCGCAAGCGATTTCCAACCCACTCGCGCAGGGCAGGAACGGCGCGATGCGCGGCAGGATCGCCCCCTGCCATTGCACCTCGCTGCCCCCCCAGGACTCGGACCACTCCTCGCCGCCGCGCGACCAGTCGTAGTCACGCCAGTGTTCTCGATTCTCCTCGACACTCGCCATCGGATTCGGTTTCCCGCTCTCTAGTGAAGATATCCCAGCGCCTTCAAGTCTTCACGGAGGGCATCATCCTCTCGGGCCCCTTTCGCCGAAGGGAGGGGGCCCTGCCAGGCCACTTCGAGGTCCAGTCCTCCGCCGGGGGTCCGGCCGGCGCTGCCGACGCACGGTGGCAGGTCGAGGTGGCGTCGCAGCGGCCGGCGCAGTTGATCGACACTGGCGGCTACTGCGGTCTTCGCCGGCTCCCCTTCGCAGCCTTCACGCCGGACCTCGATCTCGACCTCGATCTCCCGCCGCTGCGTGTTCTCGAATTGCAAGGAGAGCGTCGCTCCGGCCGCGAGCCCGGCGTCCAGGTGCCCGATATAGCTCCAGTCGAGGTGGACGCCGTCGACCAGCGGACTCTTGACGCTGACCGGATCGACCAGACTCGAGTTGATCGCGACGCGCACCGACTCCGGAGAGAGGTTGCGCAGCGCGAAGCGCAGCCCGTTCGCTTGGCGGGAGTAAACCTGCTGAATCTGACGCACCATGAGCTCTGCCTCGGGCGTCGCCGGCGCCTGGGCGAGCGCGGTCTCCTTGAAGCCGTCGTGGCGAAACCAGAGGAGGTCGCCGGCGACCGGCTTCCACAGGCTGTTGCGCCAGTCTAGCTTGAGCCCGTCCGGCGCGAGCATGGAGACTCCGTGGTTCGTGGTGGCGGCATAGGCCCACGCCGGCCGTCCCTCCGGTTCGCTCTGGCCCGCCAGCAGCGGCATGAGGCTCAGACCATCGATACCCTGCGGCACTGGCGCGGCGGCGAGTTCGAGCAGAGTCGGGAAAAGGTCGTGGAGCCTGACCTGCGAGGGGATCTCGCGTGCCTGCTGCGATCCCGGACGGACGATGACGAGCGGCACCATAAGGTTGTTGAGCGCCAGGTTGGCATGCCCGGCACGCCCTCCCTCACCGAGCCCCTCACCGTGATCCGAGAACAGCACCACGATCGTGTCACCCCCGAATGGCGGCTCGGTCAGCCGCCGCAGCAAGGGCGCCAGCCGCTCGTCGACATAGGCGATCGCGCTGTCGTAGTAGTCCGTCGGCAGATTCGCGAGCTCCGGCGTCAGCGCATCGCCCGGCTTGCCGACCGCGGTGCGGGTCACCGCGTGGCCGGTGCCGAGAAAGCCCTTCAGGACCAGGTCGCTATCCGGCTCGACGTCGATGACCAGGTCGTCACGCAACCGGCTCATGCGTCCGAAGAAAGGCTGGCGCGCGGTGTTGGGAGTGTGGATCTCGTAAGTGTGCAGGAAGAGCAGGAACGGGTCGCCCGATCCTCCGGCAGTGCCAGCCGCGCGCCCATCCGAGAACGCCCGGGCGTCTAGCCATGCTCCGACCCGCTCAAGGTTGGATTCGAGCTCCTCCGTGCGGCGCTCTTTCGAGGCCCAGTACGCGAAGCTCTCGAAACCCTTCGCCAGCCCGTAAAGCGGATGCACGAAGCCGCCGCCGGTGAAGGCCTGCGTGCGGTAGCCCTCGGCCAGGAGAATCTCGGCGAGGAAATCGAAGGCCGAAGAATCGATCGCGACGTTGTTGTAGTTCGCCGGGTGGTGGAACGCCTCGAGGCCGGTAAAGAGAGAGAAGTGCGACGGCAGTGTCCAGCCCGAAGGGGCGACCACCCGACGAAAGACCGTGCCGTGGTGTTCGCGCGTCCAGGCGTCGATGTTTGGCGAGGTCTCCCGGGCGTAGCCATAGAGCGACAGGTGGTCGGCGCGCAGGGTATCGAGTGAGATGAGGACGATGTTCGGACGCCCCGAGCGCATCGCCGGCGAAGAGGCGCGCGGCGCGCTCCACACACCGACGAAAGTCGGATCCTGCAGCGGCTCCGGGACCGCCGAGAGCGTGAGAAGAGCGGCGCCGGCGCCTGCCGGGGCGAGGTCGACCTCGAGGTCGACCCAGCCCGCTGCGAGCTCGGACGCACCGACGAGCCGATCGAGCAGCACCGCTGGCGCCGCGCCAACCCGCGCTACCGTCACCCGGAGGCGCACCGCCGGCGCGCCTCCGGCGAGCCGCCCGAAGCCCGCGGTGAGCCGCGCCGAACGCGGCAGGATCATGCGCTTGACCACCTCTCCCGCTGCCGGCTGCACGAGAACGTCGCGCGCCTCGTCGGCGAGCGTAGCCTTCCATGCGACGCGGGTCGCGACCTTCACCCGGTCGGCGTCGAGTCGCGCGCGGCCGATACAGAGCTCGGTCAGAGTGACAACCTCCCCGGCGGCGGTCGTCGGCTCGATCTCGAGATCGACCGGCACACCTTCGGGGAGCTTGCCCGCAAGATCGAAGAAGAACTGGTCGCGCAGTGTGCCGCCTCCGAGCACCCTCGGCAGCTCGAGGTTGCCCGCCGGTGCGCTGGCGCCCGGGACGGACCACCGCAGGCGCACGTTGCCGCGACGAACGCCCGCGACGGCGACACGCACGGCGTCGATTTCGCCGGGAGCGAAGCGACGCTCGACCCGGAGGCGCGGCGCGGTTGCGCCGCCGCGCAGAGTGAGCCCGTGGCCACCCGCGGTCGGGAGCGCCGAGGCGTCGGCGAGCTCCAGTCCCGCGCCGGGATGTCCATCCTCGAACGTCGAGGCGACCAGACAATCGAGGCCGGAGAGTTGGGAAACCCTGAGCTCGTCGGACGGGGCCTCGTCGATCCAGCGCAGGCCGGCACGCGGATCCTCCGGCGCGGACCGGCACGCGACAGCCAACAGGCTGAGACCGCAGAGCGCGATCGCTGCCTTCATCAGCGAGACTGCTGCCAGTTGGTAAGCTCCCCAACCGAGGCGGCCGACACGAGGCGCTGGTTGTCGAGCAGAGAAAGGTCGCGGCTGACATCGCGCTCGAGGGTGTAGGTAAGCTCTGGATTGGCGGTACAGATGGCGCAGAACGGCGCCTCCTCGACCGCGACGGCGCCCTCGCGCCTCTCGTAGGCGGCGCGGTCGGCGAAAGCCAGACGCGAAAGCTGATAGTCAGGTTGATTGAACATACGCCCTTCCGCGTCAGGGTAGCTCCCGTAGACACGGTGGGAATCCTGCTCGGGCGTCATGCAGCAGGGCGTCACCCGCCCGCGCGCGTCGATCGTCAAGCTCTGGTAGAGCCAGGCGCAGGTCGACGACCGGCCGCGGCTTGGCTCCTCGAGCGGACCGCCGCCAAGTCGATCGGCCCAGGGCCGCGCGAACTCGCGCGCGATCTCGGCCTCTGGCAGATCGACCTCCCGCCAATCGTCGAGGCGTCCCTTGAAAGTCGCTCCAGGGCGCAGCAGGTGGATTCCTTCGCGCTCCGAGCGCGCGATCTTCACCCCGGGATCGTCCCAGTCGACCGCGAACGGCGTGGTGATCGAGATCTGATCGACGCCGATGTCGGTGGCGATGCGGATCGCCTCGTCGACCTCGTGCAGGTTGTGCTCGAAAGTGAGAAAGCGCCAGAGCACATAAGGAACGTTCGAGCCCTGGCGCTCGCGCGCCGCCAGTAGCCGGCGGGTGTTTTCGAGGCACAGCGCGAGGTCGCCGCCGCGCCGGAAGCGGGCGTAGACGTCCTGCGAGGCGCCGTCGATCGACAGGAAGAGGAAGTTCAGCCCCGAGTCGACCAGCGCTTCCACGTCCACCGGCAGCGAGAAATTGGTCGACATGCAAGTGTGCAGCAGGAAGTTCTTCGCGGCGCGGATCATCGCCGGCGTCCGCTTGTTGAGCATCGGCTCGCCGTAGTTGTAGAACACCGCACCGAACGCCGTCGGACCGAGGTCGCGCAGGAAGGCGTCATAGGTCGCCGGGGAGAGCAGGCCCCCCGGCCAGTCGTACTGCGCCGAGAGCGTCGCATTCGCCGTATGCACGCAGCCCGGACAGGACAGATGGCAGTTGTTGGCCGGGTCGAGCATGAGCTGCACCGGGCGCGAGGCGAGCGCCGTGTGGCGGTGCCCGAAGTGGTGGCGCGCGACGGCGAGATTGACGACCTTGAGCGCCATCAACCGTCCGAAGGCTTCGGAGCCATAGGCCTCGCCGAGCCGGCGGGCGAAGACCCGCTGTGCCTCGTCGGCCAGCGAGAGGAAGGCACCTTTGGAGCTCCCGGCGGCCCTTCCCAGGAGCTCGCGGACGACGCCCTCGGTGTCGAGCGCCGCGAGATCGGGCCCACCGGCGGGTGCCGTCGACGCGTCCATGGCCGTCATGCGACCGCCTCATCGGCCTTCTTGCGGTGGCAGTTGAGCGCCCCGCAATTGAGCGTGCAGACATCCATCACGGTGCGGTCGCTCGCCGCCTTGGCGCCGCGCCAGAGCTCGGCCAGGGAGCGCTCACCCGCGTTGCCGATGAACGGATCATCGAGGATGCGCTTGGTATTGAAGCAGAGAGCACCGTCGCCGCGCGCGTCGACAATCAGATTCGTGTGATGCGAAGCGCAGATCGGCTCTTCGGTCGCGAAGTCGGGATCGTCGACGTAGCGCAGGATCCAGTCGAGATCGGCCGGCTTCTTGACCAGGAACTCGCCCACCGGGTCGAGCTGGGTCAGAAATCGCGTGAAGAGCTGGCGCGCCTCGGCCTTTTCTTCCGCGGTGTGCCAGAAGTGCTTCTCGAAGAAGGCATCCCGGGTGGCGTGGGCGTTGGCGAAGGTGCGCGCGAGCACCTGCAGGTCGACGTGCTGCGCGCCCAGGGAGCGGCAGAAGGCGACGAAGTCGGGGAAGAGCGCCAGATTCTCCTTGAACAGCACGCCGGTGACGCAGAGACGGAAGCGCTGCGCCGCGAACTGGTCGCGCGCCTCGGCGAGGAGGCGGATCGCTGCGGTCGCCTCGGCGAAGGCGGTGGGCAGGCCGCGGGTGAAGTTGTGGAGCTCCGGCAGGTGGCTGTCGAGCGACACCGCGCAGAAGGTGACGCCGGAGGTGACGATCGCGCGCGCCACCTCGGGAGAGTCAATGCGCGAGCCGTTGGTCATGATGACGCATGGCAGCCCGGCGTCGCGGCAGGCGCCGGCTACTGCCAGGAGCTCGTCCATGTCGAGGGTCACTTCGCCGCCCGGCAGAACGACCGTTCCGGCCGGATTCCACGCCGCGAATTCGCGGATGAGCTCGATGCGGCGCTCGCGCGACAGGGCGTCGTCGGCCTT
>JBDTQT010000026.1:0-24653 GCA_039932055.1 Thermoanaerobaculia bacterium | reverse complement strand
GCGCCTGGTACTTGTCCGACCAGCCGGCGAAGTGGACGATGCGGTCGATCGTCGCACGCACTTCGCGGCGCGCCGCCGTGGCAGTCGCGCCCGAGCCCCGCAGCGCCGCTTCGAACGCTGGAACGCGACTCTCCATCATCTCGGCCATGCGGTAGAGGATCTGCCCGCGCAGGTAGCCGCTCTGTCCGGCCCACTTCCCCTGCACCGCGCGCGCCTTGAGGACTGCGTCGCGCAGGTCCTTGCGCGACGCGCGGCAGAGGTTGGCGCGATGCCGCCCCCTGCCGTCGCGCGCCTCATCGTAGTGCCCGGACTCGGAGCGCACAAACTCCCCGCCGACGAAGAGCTTGTAGGTCTTGCGGATCTCGAGGACGGGCATGATGGCCGATTCTACCCCCAGCCTCCGGCGGACCGGCGGTCAGCCGGGCGAGAGCGGATTAGCTGTCCCCATCCAGGAGATTCCCGAGCGGGCCGAGCACCGAGCCTTCTTCCTTGCGGCCACGGGCGATGCCCGAAGCCGCGACGACGCGCGCCGCGAGGCGCGAGAACGGCAGCGACTGCAGCCAGACCTTGCCCGGCCCGGTGACACTGGCGAAGAAAAGGCCCTCGCCACCGAACAGAAAGGTCTTCACTCCCTTGACCATCTGGATGTCGTAGTTCACCCGCGGCTCGAAGGCGACCAGGCAACCGGTGTCGACACGCAGAGTCTCGCCCGCGGCGAGCTCGCGCTCATGGATCGTGCCGCAGGCGTGGAGGAAAGCGAGACCGTCGCCGTCGAGCTTCTGCAGAATGAAGCCCTCGCCGCCGAACAGGCCCGCGCCGAGCTTCTTCTGGAAGGCGATGCCGAGCGAGACTCCCTTCGCCGCGCACAGGAAGGCGTCCTTCTGGCAGAGCATCTGCCCGCCGTACTGCTTCAGATCAAAGGCCACGATCTTCCCCGGGTACGGGGCGGCAAAAGCGACCTTTTGGCGCGCCGACCCCTGGTTGGAGAAGACCGTCGTGAACAGCGATTCGCCGGTCAGCACGCGCTTGCCGGCGGAAAGGAGCTTGCCGAAGAAGTCGCTGCCCTCGCTCTGCTGCGAACCGTCGCCGAAGATGGTCTCCATCTCGATCGCCGGATCCATGTAGAAAAAAGCGCCCGCTTCGGCAACGCAGGCCTCCTGCGGATCGAGCGCAATCTCGACGTACTGCATCTCCTCGCCGAAGACCTCGAAGTCGATCTCGTGCATCCGCCCCTTGCCGGCGTTGCCCAGCGGCGGCGGTGGCGGCGCCGAACCGGCGCCGCCGAAGGCAGTCGCGAACTCCGGCACCGAGCCAATCGCCGCCCAGCTCTTCATCCCGGCGGAAAAGACATGGGCGTTGCGATCGAGCCGCCCCGCGCGCACCCGCGCCACCACCTCCGCCGCCGACATCGGCCCTTCCTGCTGCCCGTTCACCGCTACGTACCACTGCGCATCGTTTGCCAAGGTCTCGCCTCCGTTCACCGGCGCTCCAGGAGGGAGAAGTCTATCGCGCAGTTCCACTCAGGCCAGGCTTGCCGCACCGATGCTCCAGCGCTTTCACGGCCGCAGGCTCTGCGGTCTGCTCACTCTGCCGCTCCTGGGCATCGCCTGCGCCCGTCCCGCCGAGGAGCGCCCGCGCCCCAACATCCTCCTCATCGTGGTCGACACGCTGCGCGCCGATCATCTGTCGTCGTACGGTTACCCGCGGCCGACCTCGCCGGCGATCGACGCGCTGGCGGCGCGCGGCGTGCGTTTCGACCGCCATCGCGCGCAGGCTCCATGCACCTTTCCGTCGATGAACTAGCTGCTCACCTCGCAGCCGGTCGAGACCTTCTTCGGCCAGGCCCAGGGGGACATGAGCATTCCCGCCCACGTGGCCTGCCTGCCCGGGCTGCTCCATGGCGCGGGCTACGTCACCGCCGCTTTCTCGGCCAGTCCGATCGTGCGCAAGAACCCGACCCATTTCAATCAGGCCGGAGGCTTCGACCGCGGCTTCGATCTCTTCGACGACGAATGCCTGTGGCGGGACGCGCGGTGAGCGAACGGCGCACGGCGGCCGGCCTCCGCCGCGCGCTCGACGCGCAGAGCCCGGCCCCTGCCACCGCTCTCGAAGCGGCGCGGGAGACGGAGCGCCAACTGCGCGCCCTGGGCTACCTCTGAGACCGCCCGCTCAGGGCGCCGCTCCGCCGCCGCCGGACGCCGGTTCGACGCGATCGAGCAGCGCCCGGATCTCACGCGCCAGGCCCTCCGCCGACGGTGGGTCGAGATTCTCGAGCACCACCACCGTCCAACCGCCTGGCGAGAAGTCCGCTTCGAGAACCGCGTTGGCACCCGCCGTACCGCCGGCGATGCCGAGCCCACCCTGTTGCGCCAGGCGCTCGGGCCCGCGCAGTCGGGCGGTCGCGAGAGAGCGCGCGAAGGCGAGGAGATCGCGCGCCGTGGAGTAGCTCCCCCCGGCGGAACTGCCGATCGCCGGCAGCTCGAGGCTGTTCGGATGGCGCGGCAGCAGCGGAACCTTCGGACGAGCCGCTGGTCGCGCCGGCCCCGGCCTCTCGCGCTCCGCCTGCCAGCCCTCGCGGGTGTAGCCGATAGCGGTGCCCGCCGGCAAAGCGTCGCGCGTCAGCCAGGCCGAGGCGGCCATCGCCGCCGGGACGAAGATCCGCTGCCGCGCCGCCTCGGCGAAGCTCTGGCCGGTGAGCCGCTCGACCACCAGCCCGAGGACGACGTAACCGGCGTTGGAGTAGCGCTGCGCCGTACCGGGCTCGAACTCGAGCGGCAAGCCGGTGAAGAGCGGCAGATAGTCGGCGAGCGTGCGCAGCTCGGCGGCCGTCTGCGGCGTATAACGCTCGTTGAAGAAGTCGCCCAGCCCCGAACGATGCGCCAGCAACTGCTGCAAGGTCACCTTCTCCGCGATCGCGCGATCGGGATAGTCCGGCAGATGGCGGATGAGCTTGTCGTCCAGCGCCAGTTTACCCTCCGCCTCGAGCTGCGCGATCAGCACCTGGGTGAACGCCTTGCTGATCGAACCGATGTTGAACCGGGTCGCCGCGCTGATGGCGAGGCCGCGTTCGCGATCGGCCTTCCCTGCCGCGCGCTCGAGCCGTACCTCGCCGTCGCGGGCGATCAGGACGACGCCGGAGAACTCGTCCGCTGCTGCGAGCTCGTCGATGCGCGCCGTCATCTGCGCCATCGCCTGCTGCGCCGAGAGCTTCGGACCCGCGGCGGCCGCGGCATCGGCCGGCGGATTCGAGTCGAGCTGCATCGAGGCCGCCAGAATGCCGCGCGGCGGCTGCGGCTCGAGCTTCAGGCCGACCGTCAGCCAGAGCCCCTTGGACTGCGAGCGGAAGACGAGCGCCAGATTGTTCTCGTCGCGGCGCTCGAAGCGCACGAGCTCCGCAGCACCCAGATCGACCCGCACCCCGGCAAGCGCCTTCGCCCGCTCGGCTGCCGGACGCTGGGCCAGGGCTGAGACTGCCCAGTTCGCCGTCACCAGCGGCTCGATGGTGGTGGCATCGCCACCCGCACCGGTGAGAATGGCCACCATCGCCCGCGCCCGCTCGCCGACAACGCCCTCCGGCAGATGCGGTTGCGCGCCGGCGCCGTTCGCCACCAGAGCTCCGAACAGGCCGGCAAACGCCCAGAGAGCCCCTTTACCAGCAGCCTTTCCTCGCACGACTCTCATCCTTCCCCCTGGAACCGAGCCCGCCTGTCGCTTTCGGGAGCGATCTCCCCAAAGCAGGAGGCGGTGGCCCGCTCCGCTCCCCTCCTGCAACAGGTTACACGGAGCGTGCCAGCAGATGAACTCCCGGCCCCACTATGCGTAGAATTCCTGGACGAATCCCGGGATCGCAGAAGACGAGGAGATCGCGATGACCACAGTCCGCGTATTGGTGGGGACGAAGAAAGGCGCCTTCGTGCTGACGGCCGACGGCAAGCGCGACAAGTGGGACATCGCCGGACCGCTCTTCGGCGGCTGGGAGATCTACCACCTCAAAGGCTCACCGGCCGATCCGAACCGCCTTTACGCCTCGCAGACGAGCGGCTGGTTCGGGCAGATGATCCAACGGTCCGACGACGGCGGTCAGAGCTGGGAAGCGGTGGACAACAAGTTCACCTACGACGGAACGACCGGCACCCACCTCTGGTACGACGGCACCCAGCACCCCTGGGAGTTCAAGCGTGTCTGGCATCTCGAGCCGGCGCTCGACGACCCCGATACCGTCTACGCCGGCGTCGAGGACGCCGCGATCTTCCGCAGCCGCGACGGCGGCCGGAGCTGGCAGGAGCTCGCCGGGTTGCGCCAGCACGACTCCGGCGCGCGCTGGCAACCCGGCGCCGGTGGCATGGGCCTGCACACGATCCTCCTCGACCGGCAGAACCCCGGCCGGATCCACATCGCGATCTCCGCCGCCGGCGTCTTCAGGAGCGACGATGGCGGCGCCAACTGGCGGCCGATGAACCGCGGCCTGCGCTCGGAGTTCATGCCCGACCCGACCGCGGACGTCGGCCACTGTGTGCACCGCATCGCCCTGCATCCATCGCGGCCGCAGACCCTCTTCATGCAGAAGCACTGGGACGTCATGCGCAGTGACGACGGCGGCGAGAACTGGCGCGAGGTGAGCGGCAACCTGCCGACGGACTTCGGCTTCCCCATCGACGTCCACGCCCATGAGCCGGAGACGATCTACGTCGTGCCGATCGAGAGCGACTCGCTGCACTACCCGCCGGAGGGCAAGCTCCGCGTCTACCGCAGCCGGAGCGGCGGCAACGAGTGGCAGGCGCTCACCCACGGCCTGCCGCAGAAGGATTGCTACGTCAACGTGCTGCGCGAGGCGATGGCGGTCGATTCACTCGACTCCTGCGGCATCTACTTCGGCACGACCGGGGGACAGGTCTACGCCTCCGCCGACTCCGGCGACCACTGGCAGGCGATCGCCCGCGACCTGCCAGCGGTGCTCTCGGTCGAGGTCCAGACCCTGCCGTGACCGCCGCCGCCATCGCGCATCGCGTTCGCGTCGTGCTCCCCGCCCACCTGCGCACCCTGGCGCGGGTCGGCGGCGAGGTCGAGCTCGCGGTCGCCGACCCGGTGACGGTGGGCTCGGTGCTCGACGCGCTCGAAGGCGCGTTCCCCGTGCTGCGTGGCACCATCCGCGACCACGTGACGCTCCGTCGCCGCCCCTTCCTGCGCTTCTTCGCCTGCATGGAGGACCTCTCGAACGACCCGACCGACCGGCCGCTGCCCGACGCGGTCGCCGCCGGCACGGAGCCTCTCCTCGTCGTTGGCGCGATCGCCGGCGGCTGAGATGCAGCCCACCTTCTTCCCCGCGCCGGCCGACTTCCGGCGGTGGCTCGCGAAGCACCACGCGGAGGCTCCCGAGCTGCTGGTCGGCTTCCACAAGCGCGACAGTGGAAAACCAAGCCTTACCTGGCCGGAATCGGTGGACGAAGCGCTCTGTTTCGGCTGGATCGACGGCGTGCGGCGGCGGATCGACGAGGCGAGCTATTCGATCCGCTTCACACCGCGCAAGGCAGGCAGCGTCTGGAGCGCGGTGAACATCGCCAAGGTCGAAAAGCTCGAGTCAGAAGGGCGGATGACCGAGGCCGGGCGGGCGGCCTTCGCCCGGCGCCGGGAAAACCGCTCCGGCATCTACGCCTACGAGCAGCGACCGCAGGAACTGCCGGCCGAATACCGCAAGACCCTCGACGAGAGTCCGGCGGCGGCGCGCGATTTCGACTCCCGACCCGCCGGGTACCGGAAGACGGCGATCTGGAAGATCGTCAGCGCCAAGCAGGAGGCGACCCGCCAGCGCCGCCTCGCACAGCTCATCGACTGTCACGCTCGCGGCGAGGTCATCCCGGAGCTCCGCCTACGGCCCGCGGAGAGCTGACGGGCGCCGACCGGGCCGGTGGTAGGATTCTTGATCATGCACTCAGCAAAGTCGATTGTCCTGCTCGGCTGCTTCGCCGTGTTCGCCGCCACGCTCGCCCGGCCGGCGGGCGCCCAGGAGGAGCCACTGCGCATCAAGATCCTGCGCGGCGATCGTGCGACGCTGCAGGCGGTCGCGGGTTTCGTCGACGTCGACCATCGCCGCGACCGCGAGGCGATCTGGGCCTATGCCTCGCCGGAGGACCGGGAGCGCCTGCGGGCGCTCGGGATTCCGTTCGAGGTGGCGGCGCCCGAGAACTGCGGCTCGGCGATCGACATGCTCACCGCCGCCGAGGTGCAGGCCACCGGCTGGAACTGGAGTGCCCACCCGACCTACTCCGCCTACACCGCCCGCCTGCAGTACTTCGCCGACACCTACCCCGACCTCGTGCGCCGGGTCGAGATCGGCAACACGACCAACACCGTCCGGCCGCACAAGCTGCTGGCGCTGAAGATCAGCGACCACCCCGACGCCGCCGAGGACGAACCCGAGGTCTTCCTGTCGTCGACGATGCACGGCGACGAGACGACCGGCTACGTGCTGATGATCCACCTGATCGACGAGCTGCTCACGCACTACGATCCGGTGTCGAGCGACCCCTACGTTCAAGCGATCACCCGCCTTGTCGACTCGACGGAGATCTGGATCAACCCCCTCGCCAATCCGGACGGTACCTACTACTCCAGCGACGAAACGCTGTCGAGCTCGGCCTCGCGGCGCTACTACGCGACTTCCGGCGGCGGCAGCTCGGGCGTCGATCCGAATCGCAATTTCCCTGATCCGCAGGACGGCGCGCACCCCGACAACCATGTCTATTGGGCCGAGACCCAGCGCATGATGGACTTCGGCAACGCGCACCACTTCGCACTCGCCTTCAACCTCCACGGCGGCGCCGAGGTCTTCAACTATCCCTGGGACACCTGGAGCGACGCGGAGCATGCCCACGCCGATGAGCTTTGGTACCAGGGGGTCGCCCATCACTTCGCCAACCTGGTAAAGGCAAATGCCCCGGCGGTGCTCGGCGGCACCTCGTATTTTTCCGACGTCTCCTTCGATGGCACTACCAACGGCTGGGACTGGTATGAAGTCGACGGCGGCCGCCAGGACTGGATGAACTGGTGGCGGCGCTGCCGCGAAGTCACGATCGAGGTCTCGAGCTGCAAGACCGACGACTCGCTGCGCATGCCGGACTACTGGACGGCCACTCGCCAGGCTCTTCTCGACTACATCGCCACGACGCTCACCGGTATCCGCGGCCTGGTGACGGATGCCTACGGCACGCCGCTCGCGGCGACCGTGCAGGTCATGGGCCTGACGGCGCAGGAGTCCGAGGTGCTGACCGACCCGGCAGCCGGCGACTACCACCGCCTGCTCGCTCCCGGCAGCTACGCGCTGCACTTCACCGCCGCCGGTTTCGACCCCCTCGACGTCACCGCGATCCCGGTCGCTGCGGGCGATGCTACCCGCCGCGATGTCGTGCTGCTGCACAACCTCGAGAGCCCGCCGCTCTTCGCCGACAACTTCGAGGTCGGCTCGACCGCGCGCTGGTCGGCCGCCGCAAGTCTCTGAGCGCTCGCCTCCGCGCCGCTGCTAGCCCGCGCTCTCGACCGCGAGAGTGACCAGATCGCCGGACATCTCGTGCATGTTGTCGAGCGCGCTCGCGCCCGACGCGACGTTGAAGTAGAGCGGTGCGTCCTCGAAGCCGAACATGACGAGGAGTGTGCCGTCGGGTTCGGCAAGGACCACCCGCATGGCATAGGTGCCGGCGGTGAGCGTAAGGCGCGGGATGAGACAGGAGAGCTCGCCGGCGCCGGCATCGAGGTGGTTGCCCGGGAAGCTCTCCGCCGGCAGGATGCCGGAGGTCACCTGCACCAACAGGTCAGCGGTCGCGATACGGAAAGCCCAGAACAGCCGGTCGCGCTTCTCGTGCGCCCGGTAACGCACGACGACCCGGGCGGCGCCGCCGCTCAGCAGTTCGCCGCCGGCCGCACCGCCCACCGGCTCGATCGCGACACCGGTGAGGACGACCGGCTCGCGGGCGGAGGGCGCTCGCTCCACTTGCGCCGACCAGCTCGCGCGAGCGGCGATGGCGGGAGCGGCACCGGCCGGCAGCCGACCGTCCGGTGGGGCCCCCGGGCGCGAGACGGCGCCCGGTTCGACTTCACGACGCGCCCTGAGATACTCGTGGACGGCCGCGGTAGCCGCGCCCGCGAACGCCACCTCGCCGCGCTCGAGGTAGATCGCGCGCGTGCAGAGCGTCTGCACCGTGTACATGTCGTGCGAGACCAGCAGCACCGACCTGCCCCGGGCGAGAAAGCGCTGCATGTGCTGCACGCACTTCCTCCGGAAGGCGAGGTCGCCGACGGTCAGCACCTCGTCGATCAGCAATGCGTCCGGCTCGAGATGGGCGGCGACCGCGTAGCCGAGGCGCGCTCGCATGCCTGAGCTGTAAGTGAAGACGGGAGCGTCGATGAACTCCTCGAGCTCCGAGAACTCGATGATCTGCGCCAGCAGTCCCGCGGTTTCGCTGCGCGAGAGCCCCAACAAGGCTGCGTTGTGGAAGATGTTCTCGCGCCCGGAGAGCACCGGATTGAAGCCGATGCCGAGCTCCGAGATCGCCGCCAGCTTGCCGCGCAGGCGGATACTCCCGCGATCGGGCGGGAGGCGCCCGTGGATGAGCTTGAGCAGCGTGCTCTTGCCGGCGCCGTTGGGGCCGATCACGCCGACGCACTCGCCGCTCGCGACCGCGAGCGAGACATCCCGGAGCGCCCAGAATTCGCCAGCGCGCAGCGTTCCAGGATCCGCGCTGCCGCCGACGAGAGCGCGCGCGATATCCTTCAGACCATAGCGCAGCGACTGCTCGAGGTCGCGGCAGAATTTTTTCGAAACCGCCTCGACGGCCACCAGCGAGGTCGTGCTCACGAGGTTGGGCGTTCCACGGCGAACATTCTAGTCCGCGGCCGGGGATCGCTTTCGGGCGCGGGATTGCACGGCGCCAAATTCGCGGCGCGGGAGAGCGATTGATAGCGAGCCTGGCCGAGTTCCTGCGCCTGTTCCGGCGCCAGCGTGCATCCAGTCCGGCGGAGTGGAGCTCGCAGCGGGTGGCGAGCTACTACCATGAATGGCACGAGCGTTACATGGCGGCTTTCGGCGACACCTTCCAGTCGCAGCGCACGGCCGATCTCGGGGAGCTCTTCACCCACATCGCCGACCAGGCCGAGCTCGTCCCCGGCATGCGGGTCCTCGACGCCGGCTGCGGCATCGCCGGTCCGGCCCTCTGGCTGGCCCGCCACCGCGGCGTGAAAGTGGCGGCGCTCAACATCTCCGGCGTGCAGGTTGCCGAGGCCCGGACGCGCGTCGATGCCGCCGGCGCGGGAGAGAGCGTGACAGTGACCCAGGGCGACTTCCACCGTCTGGAAGAGCTCTACCCGCCCGATTCGTTCGACGCCGTCCTCTTCCTCGAATCGCTGGTGCACTCGGATCATCCACAGCTGGCGCTCGCCGCGGCCCACCGTGTGCTCAGGCCCGGTGGCGTGCTCTACGTCAAGGACCTCTTCGAGCGCGCCCGCATCGCCGACCGCGCCGAGCGCGCCCGCGTGCGTCGGGTCGTCGCCAACGTCAACCGCCACTTCTGTCTGAACGTCAAGGCGCAGGGCGAGTTCCTCGCCGCGCTCGCCGGCGCCGGCTTCGCCCTCGAGTGGCTGCGCGAACCGCCGCTCGCCACCAGCCACGACCTCGGCAATGCCTTCGTGGCGGCGAACGCGATCGACATCTACGAGGGATCTCCGGTCACCTTCCTCGACTGGCTCGAGCTCAAGGCGCGGAAACCGACGTAAACTCACCTCCTCGCGATGCGCGGCCCAGGGCTCCTCCGTTTCTCCTTGTGGTGGCAGCACATCGTGCCGCCGGTCCTCGCCGCTGCCTATCTCGCGACCGCCTCGGAAGCGCTCACTCCCGGCGAGCTCGTCGCGCTGCTGCCGCTGTTCGTCGTGAGCATCGTCGGCATCGCCGGCTTCGGCTACTTTCTCAACGACGCCTGCGATATCGCCGCCGATCGCGCCGGCGGCAAGGCCAACGCTGCCGCCGACCATGGACAGGTGGCGCGCGCCGCGATCCTTCTCGGGCTCCTGCTCCTCGGCCTCGCGCCATGGAGCCTGTTGCCCCGCCACCCGGTCAATCTGGCCCTCCTCGGCCTGCAGGTCGGCGCGTTGACGCTCTATTCGGTCCGCCCCTTACGTCTCAAGGAGCGCGGCTTCGCCGGAGTCCTGGCGGACACCCTCTACGGCCACCTCTTGCCGGTGGCCATCGCCCTTTTCACCTTCTTCCCCGAGCCCCTGCCGAATCTGGCGGCGACTCAGGGCTCTCGGACGGCCGGGGCGATTCTTCTCCCGACCGGGATCGTCCTCACCTGCAAGGGACTGCGCAACATCCTGTTGCATCAGCTCGCGGACCGGGCGAACGATCGCCGCGCGGGCCTCCGCACCTTCGTCCTCACCCGCGGACCGGTGCGCGCTCTCGCCCTGATCAACCGCCTCCTCCTGCCGCTCGAGCTCGGCGCGCTCGCCGCCACGCTGGTACTCCTCGCCCCGGCCGCGCCGGTCTGGGTAGGGTTCGCCGCCTTCCTCGCCTTCACCGCGCTGATGTTCTCGGCGTGGAAGTTCCCCTTCCTGCCGCAGCGGCAGCTGCGCTTCAAGTTCCTCTACTTCCTGAACGACTTCTACGAGGAGTGGCTTCCGCCCACCGTGCTGGCGATCGCAGTCGCGCGCCACGGCGAGCTCTGGCCCCTCCTGCCGCTGCACTTCCTTCTGTTTCCCAAGGGGCTCGCCAAAATTCCCCGCAACCTCTCGGTGCTGCGTGAGAATTTCGTCCACGCAGCCGATTTCTGAGTCTCGCGAGAACCGAGTCCAGCTCCCGTGTGCGGCATCGTCGGACAGATCGAGCGGCGGGGAATCGTCGATCCCGCGCACCTCGTCGCCATGCGCGACAGCCTCGAGCACCGCGGCCCGGACGACGCCGGCCTCTGGTTGTCGGCCGATGCGCGCGTCGGCCTCGGGCATCGCCGGCTGTCGTTCCTCGACCTCACCTCCGCCGGCCACCAGCCGATGCCGTCCGAAGACGAGCGTCTCTGGCTCACCCTGAACGGCGAGATCTACAACCACCGCGAGCTGCGACAGCAGCTCGAGGCGCGCGGTCACCGCTTCCGTTCAACCTGCGATGCCGAGGTCGTTCTGCACGGCTACGAGGAGTGGGGCGCCGACGTCCTCGAGCGCTTGTCGGGAATGTTCGCGTTCGGACTCTGGGACGAGCGCGAGCAGGCGCTCTTCCTCGCTCGCGACCGCTTCGGGATCAAGCCGCTCTACTACTTCGCGGGGGACGACCGGCTGCTCTTCGCCTCCGAAGCGAAGGCTCTCCTGGCGCATCCGGCGGTCCCGCGCGACGTGGACTGGTCGGCAGTCTGCGACTACCTCGTCTACCGCTACGTGCCGAGCCCCAAGTGCATCTGGAAGGGGCTGGCGAAGCTGCCGCCGGCCTCTTGGCTGCGGCTCGGCCGCGACGGCGCGATCACCATCCGCGAGTACTGGACGCTCCCGCCAGGCGACCGCCGGATGCCGTTCGCCGAGGCCGCCGCCGCGGTCGACGCCCGCCTCGAGAGCGCCGTGCGCCGGCACCTGGAGAGCGACGTTGCCCTCGGCTCGTTCCTCTCCGGCGGCTACGACTCCTCGGCGCTGGTCCTCTACCTCGACCGCATCGGCTACCGCGCCGAGACCTTCGCGGTCGGCTTCGCGGGCTGGCCGGGAAGCGAGCATCCCTACGCCGAACAGGTGGCGCGCCAGTTCGGTCTCGACCATCACACCCGCATCCTCGGCGCCGAGAGCGTGGCGCTCGCCCACCGCCTGGCGTGGACTTACGACGAGCCGCTCGGCGACATCTCGACCGTGCCCACCTTCGCGGTCTCCCATCTCGCCTCGCGGAGGGTGAAAGCCGTGCTTTCGGGCGAAGGGGCCGACGAGATCTTCTGCGGCTACACCTGGCAGCGCGACTACCTGTCGGCCCTCGCCTCCAGCGACCCCGCGGCCGACGACCTCGTGGCCTTCTATGCCGGGGCGATGGCGATGGGGAGCTTCGACCGTCCCCGGCTCGCCGGCCTCCTCCACCCCGATCTCCATGCTCACCTGCCGGAAGATCCGTGGTGGTTCTACCGCCGCCTGATACGACCCGAGCTGCCGCCGCTCCAGCGCCTGCAGTGGCTCGACCTCCGCGCGTTCATGGGGGAGCAGGTACTCACCAAAGTCGATCGCGCCAGCATGGCCCATTCGCTCGAGGTGCGGGTGCCGTTCCTCGATCCCGAGCTGGTCGAGCTGCTGTTCGGCTTCGACCCGTCCGTCTACTTCCAGCTCGGGGAGCAGAAGGTGCTGCTCAAGGCGAATCTCGCGGGCAAGCTGCCGGAGGCGATCCTGCGGCGCACCAAGCAGGGCTTCGTCGGGCCTGACTCCTACTACCAGAACAACGCCTGGTACTCGCGGATCCTCGGCGAGTCGCGGCTGGTGCGCGACGGCGTTCTCCGGGCGCCGGCGGTGGCCGCCCTGCTCGCCGCCGCGGATCATTGGCGCCTGTGGAAGGTCGCGGTGCTCGAGCTCTGGTACCGGGAGTGGTTGACTTGAGCCACGAAGAACGCTTCGTCTTCGTCGTCTGCGGCGAAGCGCCGCACCTCGAGGCGCTCGCGCTCGCGCTGCGCCACTTGCGGCAGTTCTCCGACAACCCGATCGTCGTGGTGACCGACGCGCGCCGCAACGTTCTGCCGATCGCGCACGACCTGGTGATCGATTGCCCGACCCCGGAAGCGCTCTCCGACGCGCAGGCGGCGATCTTCCTCAAGACCTCGCTGCACCGCGTGCTCGATCCGCGCCACCGCTACGGCTACCTCGACACCGACGTCCTGGCGGCGCGGCACGACGTCGATCAGATCTTCATGTACCGCTTCGGCCCGGTCACCTTTGCCACCGATCACTGCCGCATGCGCTACTTCAGCCCGTGGGCCGTCGACTGCGGCTGCCTCTCCGAGCGCCGCCTCGCCCAGGCGGCGGCGCTCAACGCGCTCATCGATCCGCTCGACGCCTGCCCGCCGGAGCTGGCAGCGAAGCGGCAACGGTTGCAGACGCAGCTCGAGACCTACTCCCGGCGATACGACGCGCCGGCTCCTGCGCTCGTGGCGCGCCGCGACGCCGTGCGCCGGCTGCTCGAGCGCACGGCGGGACATCCACTCCGGCGCAAGGCCGAGCTCCTGGCGTTCCTCCTTCCCCGCTATGGCGCGCGCCTGACGCGCCGTCTCTGGCGTGGCGGCGATCCCGCCCAGGCGGCCAACGCCGTCATCGACGACGCGCTGGGCACGCTGCCGGAGTTCATCCGCCGCGAGCTCGGCTTCGACTGGCGGCTGGACGAGCGCCGCGGCTACGACGAGACCGGCCGCCTGATCCTCACCGACGTGCCGTTCTACGTCGCCCAGCAGAGCGAGTTCCGCTTCGACGAAGCGCGCACGGAGTGGGTCGACGGCGCCGGCGAACGGGTCTTCCACGGCCCCTGCGATCACCTGCGCGAAGCGATCGGCGAGGACTTCGGAGTCGCCATCACGGATCCGGATTGGCAGCACTGGAACGGCGGGGTCTTCCTGTTCGATCAAACGGCCGCGCCGTTCCTCGACACCTGGCACGAGCTCACTCTGCGGAGCTTCGACCTGCCGCGCTGGCGGACGCGCGACCAGGGGACGCTCATCGCCGCCGCCTGGCAGCACGGCCTGCAGGACCAGGCGACCCTCCCCAGGGAGTTCAACTTCCTCGCCGACTACTACAAGCCCGAGCTGCGGTTCGATGCCGGTCGCGGCTTCAGCTTCGACGACCGGCCGGACTTCGTGAGACCCTTCCTCGTGCACGTGTACCACCATTGGGGCGACCGTGACTGGGCAGTTTGGCGGTGGCTCGAGAGCCTGACGGGAGAGCCAGGGACATGATCGAGATCGTCTACCAGCCCGACGCCGGCCGCGACCGCTGGCGGCGGATCTGGCGCGAGATGCGGCGAGGCTTCGCCGCCTCGGCGGGAATGGCTCGCCAGATGCTCACACGCCAGCTGCACGCCGAGTACCGGCAGACTCTCCTCGGAGGATTTCTCGCCTTTCTGCCGGCGCTTGGCATGGTGTTCTGGGCGGTACTCGCCGATCGGGCGAAGATCCTCGACGCCGGCGAAACCGGCATTCCTTACGCCGCCTTCGTCCTTCTCGGACTGGTCGCCTGGCAGACCTTTGTCGAATCGATCAACGCCCAGATCGACACCCTCGCCTCCGAACGCTCGCTCCTCGCCAAGCTCGACCTGCCGCCGGAGAGTCTCATCGGCGCGGCCGCGGCGCGCGTGCTGGTGAACGTCGTGCCGAAGCTGCTGGTGGTCGCGGTGGTGTTCCTCTACCTGCGGCAGGGCGTGCCGTGGACAGTCGTCCTGGCGCCGCTGCCGCTCATCGTTCTGGCGCTTCTGGGAACCGCGCTCGGGCTCTTCCTCGCACCGCTCCACGCCCTCTACCACGACGTCGGCAAGGGCCTGCAGGCGGTCACCACTTTCTGGTTCTTCATGACGCCGGTGTTCTACGCCGTACCCAAAGCCGGCCTCTTCCGCACCCTGGTCGAATGGAACCCCGTCACCCCGCTCCTCGGTCTGACCCGCGACCTCGCGGCGCTCGGATCCTCCACGAGTTGGACCGCCGCCCTCTGGATGACCGCCGCCACCGCCGTCGCCTTACCCTTGTCGTGGTTCTTCTATCGCCTGGCGCTGCCAGTGGTGCTCGAGAAGACGCTGTAGCCGGCGAGCGAGCCGTCCCTTAGCCGAGCTCCACGTACGCCTCCAGGCCGTGCACGCCGCCTTCGCGGCCGAAGCCGGACTCCTTGTAGCCGCCGAAGGGGCTGGTGGGGTCGAACTTGTTGAAGGTGTTCGCCCAGACGACGCCGGCACGCAGGCGCTTGGTCATGGCGAAGATCTTGGCGCCCTTGTCGGTCCAGACGCCGGCCGAGAGGCCGTAGGCGAGGTTGTTGGCCTTCTCGATCGCCTCGTCGGCGGTGCGGAAGGTCATCACCGCCAGCACCGGGCCGAAGATCTCCTCGCGCGCGATGCGATGCGACTGCGCCACCTCGGTGAAATAGGTCGGCGGGAAGAAGAAGCCCTTCGCCGGCAGCGTGCACTGCGACTGGTGGAGGTGCGCTCCCTCTTCGACGCCGTAGGCGGTCATCTCGCGGATCTTCTCGAGCTGGGCGCGCGAGTTGATGGCGCCGACATCCGTGTTCTTGTCGAGTGGGTCGCCGACGCGGAGCTGGCGGATCCGCCAGTCGAGTTTGGCGATCAGCGTGTCAGCGACCGACTCCTCGACCAGCAGCCGCGAGCCGGCGCAGCAGACGTGACCCTGGTTGAAGTAGATGCCGTTGACGATCCCCTCGACCGCCTGGTCGAGCGCGGCGTCGGCGAAGACGATGTTCGCCGCCTTGCCGCCGAGCTCGAGCGTCAGGCGCTTGCCGGAAGCCGCCGTGGCGCGCTGAATGACTTTGCCGACCTCGGTCGAGCCGGTGAAGGCGATCTTCCTCACCCGCGGATGGTTGACGAGATGCGCACCGGTCTCGCCGGCGCCGGTGACGATGTTGACCACGCCGGGCGGCAGGTCGGCCTCCGCGAAGATCTTCGCCAGGTGGAGCGCGGTGAGCGGCGTCGTCTCCGCCGGCTTGAGTACCACCGTGTTGCCGCAGGCGAGCGCCGGGGCGATCTTCCACGCCGCCATGAGGAGTGGGAAGTTCCACGGGATGATCTGGCCGCAGACGCCGAGGGCGCGCACTTCGCCGGCTCCTCGTCCGGGGAATGCGTAGTGCAGCTTGTCGGCCCAGCCGGCGTGGTAGAAGAAGTGCGCCGCGGCGAGCGGGATGTCGACGTCGCGCGACTCCTTGATCGGCTTGCCGCCGTCCATCGTCTCGAGGATGGCGAACTCCCGCGCCTTCTCTTGCAGCAAACGGGCGATGCGGTAGAGGTACTTGCCGCGCTCGAGCGGCCGAAGTTTCGACCACAGCTTGAATCCCGCTTCGGCGGCGCGCACCGCGGCCTCGACATCCGCCTCCCCGGCCTCCGCCACCTCGGCGAGCTTCTGCTCCGTCGCCGGGTTCACCGTGTCGAAATAGCGCCCCGACTTCGGCGCGACGAACTTTCCACCGATGAACAGGTTGTAGCGCTCGTCCACCTTGACGTGGCCGGTCGACTCCGGCGCCGGCGAGTACTCCCAGGCGCCGCCGAACTCGAGCGCCGGGCGCTCGGCGTGAACCTTTGCGGCTTCCGTGAGGACCGTCGGCGCGTCTTTCGGCATGGCGGGAATTCTACTCCGGGAGGCTGGGCGCTTCAGCCGGGCGCGGCGAAGCTCGCCTGGGCGGCCTCATAGATGTCACCCAGGTCGCCGCCATCGATGAACAGGTGGTTGACCTGGACGCCGACCGGCACCGCGAACCGCCCCTGCCGCTCCGCGAGCTTGCCGAACGCCGTGCCCGGCTGGCCGGCGGTTGGATCGGTGAGCGTCACATGCGTGAAGGCGCTGAAGGGGATCCTCGGCAGCGCCGTGTAGTAGGCGAAGTCGGGCTCGCTCCCGCCGGTGAGATCGACGCTCTCGGAGGCGCGTTCGAGTACGCCGCGGGCAGAACCGGCGAAGGCCGCCCAGTCGGGCTCCCACTCGAAGGTCGCGAAGGTGAAGGTCCGGCGGGGCGCCGGCACCGTGAGCCCCATTCTCAGCCGGTCGTGCAGCACGAGCTCGTCGCCGAGCAGACGCACGCGAAAGGCCGGCAGCGTGAGCAGGGCGCGATGAAAGTGCCAGCAGAGGCCGGCGTAGACCGGCGCCCGCTCGTCGGCGAGCCTCTCGCGCAGGCGCGTGGCGTCGAGTTCGAAAGTGACCGAGTAGAAGGGCGACGGATGCGAGCGGTAGAACTCGAAGTGCGGCCGGCGCGGATAGTCGGAGAGTAGAGAGTAGCTCACGCTTGCGGTCGATCTTACCCTCCAGCCCGCCTGTTACGCTCCACCCGATGCCCGAGATCCCACCGCTCATCGCTCTCAGCCGGCGCCTGGCTGACGCGGCCGGAGAGCTCACCTTCGCGCCGCCGGTCGCCTTCGTCTATAACCCTCTCGTCTATGCCCGCGAGCCACTCGAGCTTTACCTGGAGCGCTGGGGCTGCGGCCCCAAAGAACACCTCTTCGTCGGCATGAACCCGGGCCCGTTCGGCATGATGCAGACCGGCGTGCCCTTCGGCGAGGTCGGCATGGTGCGCGACTGGCTCGGAATCCACGGGCGCGTCTCGCGCCCGACCGAAGAGCATCCGAAGCGCCCGGTCGAGGGCTTCGCCTGCCGGCGCAGCGAGGTCTCCGGCGCCCGCCTCTGGGGTTGGGCGCGCGCCCGGTTCGGAGGTCCGCAGGCGTTTTTCGCGCGCGCCTTCGTCTGGAACTGGTGCCCGCTCGGCTTCCTCGACGCCGGCGGCCGCAACCTCACGCCCGACAAGCTCCCGCGCGCCGAGCGCGCAGCGCTCGCGACGGTTTGCGATCGGGCGCTTGCCGGGGTGGTGGAGATCCTCTCCGTGCGCCAGGTCATCGCCGTCGGGGCGGTCGCCGAAGCGGCGGTGCACCGGGCACTGGCGGTCGGCGAGGCGACAGGAGGCAGCCGCGAAAGCGTGGTGATCCTCCGCATTCCGCATCCCAGCCCGGCCTCGCCGGCCGCCAACCGAGATTGGGCAGGTCAAGTCGACACGGCCCTCGCCGCCGCGGGAGTGAAGCTCGGCGGTGCCGGCGACGTCAGCTCGCGGCGCTCTCGAGCGACCGCTGATATTCGCTGACCAGGCGCATGAGCAACTCTTCGTCGCGCGCATCGAGGTTCTCGAAGCAGAGACCGCAGCCCGGGGGTAGGGCGCGGGCACGCGCCGGAAACGCGGGGTTCTGCCAGGAGACCCGGACGTCGGCAGTGAACTCCTTGCTGAGCTCGGGAAGGGGAAACGAGATCCTGCCACGCGCGCCGAGGGCCGGTATCTCCGCGAGAGCCACAAAGACGCCGAGAACGCTCAGGTTGCACAGGCTGCCCTGTCGCTTGCCGAAGCGGCCGGTGAGCGTGCAATCGGCGATGAACGGAATCCGCAGCCGGCCGGTGAAAGGTTGCCCGACGCCGGCGGCGGCCTGTTCTTGCGGAGCAGCGAGATAGGCCGCGACCAGTGCCGCAATGCGCCTCAGATCGTCGGGCTCGACACGCAGAAAGCGCATCCCGCAGCCCTTCGGCAGACCCGTCGCACCCGCGTCAGCGTTCTCGTTCACCCAAGTGACGACCGCCGCGGCCTCGATCTCCGGCCCCTCGTCCGCCAGCCGGAAGCGCAGCGTCACGTTGCGGTGGCGCTCGAGCGGTGCTTCGAGGTGCAGGAAGACACCGCGGATCGAGATGTTGCAGACCAGGCAGGTGGTCTCGAGACCCTCCCACGTCACGGTGCAGCTCTGGACGAAGGGGACACGGTTGAAGCCGCTTCGGGGTTGACGGTGCACGATTCCTCGCTGTCCGCGTGGCTGCCTTATCTCAAACGCTTTGCGCCGTTCGATGCATCAATCTTTCGAAAAGTAGTCCTCACTCTGGTAGGCGCCGGTCGACTCCTTGACCAGCTGCATGAGCAGGTCGTTGGTCAACGTCGAGGCGCCCAGCCGGAATAGCTCCGGGGAGAGCCAAGCGTCCCCGAGCGTCTCCTTGACCAGCACCAGCAGGTGCAGCGCCTGTTTCGTGGTGCGCACGCCGCCGGCGGGCTTCATGCCGATCTTCCGGCCGGTAGCGAGGTAGTGGTCGCGGATCGCTTCGAGCATCACCAACACGACGGCGGGAGTCGCGGCCGGCTGGATCTTGCCGGTCGACGTCTTGATGAAATCGGCGCCGGCGGCGATGGCGAGGTCCGAGGCACGGCGGACGTTGTCGTAGGTCAAGAGCTCCCCGGTCTCGAGGATCACCTTGAGGTGGGCCCGGCCGCTGGCCTCCTTGACGGCGGCGATCTCGTCGGCGACCTGCGCTATCTCGCCCGACAGGAAGGCGCCGCGGTCGATCACCATGTCGACCTCGTCGGCGCCGGCCTCGACAGCGCGGCGGGTCTCATCGAGCTTGATGGCGAGCGGCACGAGGCCCGCAGGAAACCCGGTCGCGACCGAGGCGACGCGGACCGCGCTGCCGGACAGGCCTCGGCGAGCGACGGCGACGAAGTTCGGATACACGCAGACGGCGGCGACCGACGGGACGCTCGGATCACCCGGCAACGGGTGGCGCGCCTTCTGACACAGCTGCAGGACCTTGCCCTCCGAGTCCTTGCCCTCGAGCGTCGTCAGGTCGATCATCGAAATCGCCAGGCGGATGCCGGCGCGCTTGGCCTCCTTCTTGATCGACCGCTTGGCGAGCGCCGCGACGCGCTCTTCGATGCCGACGGCATCGACGCGCGGCGTCTGTGGCAGGCGAAGCTGTTGGCGCTCGGGGGACAGTAGCGATGCTCGACCTGACATGGCACCTGGAGTCTATCTCGCTCGTCACCCCCCTACCCTTGGGGGCGGTCGCCAGGCCACCCGATCCGGGGTTCTCCGTCGCGCCCAGTTGAATCATGGTCCCCCTACGCCGCTGCCGGGGAGGCGCTACCGCTCTATGTCGACGAAGAACATCGCTCGCTGGGACCGAATCCTGCGTATCTGCGCCGGGATCGCGATGCTCCTCGTCGCCTCGACTGGCGCCGCGGACGGAGTTCTGCGCGTCGGCCTGCTGCTGTTCGCCTGGGTTCCCCTTGTAACTGGCGCCTTTGGATGGGATCCGATATACGCTCTCCTGCGTATCGGATCCCATCTCGAGTGAGCCCCAAGACCCCCAAACCTGCCCCCCCCTCGCCCCCTCCTGCCGCTGCCTCGCATCCACCGGCAGTTCCACCTCTCGAGGTCGACGCGCCTGACGACCGGCGACCGGCGACGATTCGGCGCCTCAAGTGGATCGCCCTCGCCGCCGCGGTGGCGTTCGTGCTGGTCCTGGAGTCGGCGCGGCATGCGCTCTTCCCCTACCTCTCGGGGTGGGGAGGCAACCTCCTGCTCGACGCCTTCGCCTTCGTCGCGACGCTCTTCCTCCTCGGCGGCGTCTTCGACGTCATCGAGCGCTTTCACTCGCAGCTCGAGCGCAAGAATCGCGAGCTCGCGGCGCTCCGCCAAGCTGGCCTGCTGATCTTCTCCGAGCTCTCGGAGGAGCTCGTCCTGCAGGTCGTCGTCGACCAGGCGAGGATGCTCATCGCGACGAAGTACGGCGCGCTCTCGGTGATGAACGAGCGCGGCGGCATCGTCGCTTTCATCACCTCGGGGATCGATCCGCACCTGCGTCAGGCCATCGGCTCGCCGCCGGTGGGCAAGGGTCTCCTCGGCATCCCGATCCATCAAGGCAAGCCGTTGCGGGTGGGCGAGATCTCCCACCATCCCGCGAGCGCTGGGTTCCCGGCCAACCATCCGCCGATGAAGTCGCTTCTGGCCGTGCCGATCCCCTCGAAAGTGCCGTTCCGCGGCAACCTCTATCTCTGCGACAAGCTCGACGGCGGCGCCTTCGACAAGAACGACGAGGAGACTCTCGAGCGCTTCGCGGTGAGCGCGGCGATCGCCATCGACAACGCCGAGATGCACCGGCGCACCGGCGAGCTCGCCGTAGCCGAGGAGCGGCTGCGGCTGGCGCACGAAATGCACGACGGCCTGGCGCAGGTGCTGGCCTACGTCAACACCAAGGCACAGGCGGTCCAGGGCTACCTGCGCAACGGCCGTCTGCAGGAGGCCGACAGCCAGCTCGACCAGCTCGCGGCGGCGGCCCGCGAAGTCTATTCCGACGTCCGCGAGGGCATCGTCGGACTCCGCCTGGCCGCCAATCCCGACCTCGACTTCGGCGCTGCCCTGGCGACCTTCGTCGAGAAGTGGGAGACGGAAACCGGCATCGACGCCAACTTCGTGGCCGAAGGGGCGCCGATCCTCACTCCCGGCGCCGAGCTGCAACTGCTGCGCATGACCCAGGAGGCCCTCGCCAACGCTCGCAAGCACTCGCGCGCCAACCTGGTCGAAGTGAGCCTGCGACAGCTGCCCTCCGGGCTCGAGCTCCGGGTTGCCGACGACGGCGCCGGCTTCGACCCGACCGTTCCGGCGCGCGGCGAATTCCCCCATTTCGGGCTGCTCACCATCCGCGAGCGGGCGGAAAGCATCGGGGCGACAGTCGAGCTTCGGACCGCCCCTGGCCAGGGAACCCAATGGACGTTTAGACTTCCCACTTTGAGCGACGCCCTGGAGGCACCATGAGAATCCTCATTGCAGACGATCACGCGCTTTTCCGCGACAGCCTGAAGAGCCTCCTCGAGAGCCGCGGTCACGAGGTCGTGGGCGAGGCCCGGAACGGCCGCGAGGCGGTCGAGCTCGGCAAGCGCCTGCGCCCCGAGGTCATTCTGATGGACCTCGCCATGCCGGAGCTCGACGGCATCGCCGCTACGCGGCTGCTCAAAGTCGAAGCCCCGGAGGTCAAGGTGGTGGTGCTCACCGCCTCGGAGGACGACGCGCCACTCTTCGAGGCGATCAAGTCGGGCGCCCAGGGGTACATGCAGAAGAACCTCGAGTCGGCCTCCTTCTTCGCCCTGCTCGACGGCGTCACCCGCGGCGAGCCGGCGCTCACGCCCGGCCTCGCCCGCCGCGTGCTCGCCGAGTTCGCCCAGCCCCGCCGGAGCGCCGAGAAAGAGCGCCATCCCGACGACTTGACCGAGCGCGAACGCGAGGTTCTCGAGCTGCTGGTGCGCGGCGTGACCTCGAACCGCAAGCTGGCGAAAGAGCTGAACGTCAGCGAGAACACGGTCAAGTTCCACCTGCGCAACATTCTCGAGAAGCTGCACCTCAACAATCGCGCCGAGGCGGTGGGCTACGCCCTGCGCCATCGCATGGTCGATCTGCCGGAAGACACGGAGTAGCCGGCGGGAAGGCAGTCCGGGCGGATCAGCCGCCCGGAGCCCGTTCGCCAACCTCCCGGGCGGGCACCGATTCGAATCCCGGACAGGTCAGCACCGGCAGCCCCGGATACCGCGGGTAGCGCGGATCGGCGGCGGCTCGCGCGCAACGCAGGAAGGCGCTGCGCCTGGAGCGCAGAAACTCGGCGTGGCGGCAGCCCGCGCAGAGTCCGGCCGCAGGCGCCGACGTCGACACCGGCGGGCCTTCGCTCACGCGCTCTCGCCGCTCGCCGCGGGATCCTCGAAGCGCCCGGCGGAGAGCGCTTCGACGCGCTTCGTCGGCCCCAGCACGACCAGTTCGTCGCCGTAGCCGACGACCGTCGTGGCGTCGGGGACGATCCACTCCGGGCCGGCCGGGCCCGGTCGTTTGATCTCGATCACGCGCACCGCATAGCGCTGCGGCAGCGAGCACTCAGCGAGCGTCCGCCCGGCGAGCTCCTCGGTGACGGCGATCGAGCGCAGCGAAAAGTCGGGAGGCAGCTCGACGGCGGTGCCGGCCTGGCCGGCCTGGTCGCTGGCGACAAAGGTCGACAGCACCGCCGGCCGGCCGAGCACCTCCTGGGCGTAGACCGCCAACAGGTCGCGTTTGGTGACCACGCCGCAGAAGATCCCGTCCTCCGCCAGTACGGGTAGGCGCTCGAAGTCGCTGCGCGCGAAGTCCTCCGCGGCGCGGTGCAGGCGGTCCGCAATGCCGAGCGTCGTCGTCACCGGCGCCATGAGGTCGTGCGCCACCACCGCCGACAGCGACTCGGTCTCGCGCAGCGCGTGCTTGATGTCGTGCAAGGAGACGAAGCCCTGGAGCTGCTTCGCGGCGTCGACGACGAAGAGCCGTTGTCGCTTGGTGCCGAGGAAACGCTCCACCACCTCGGCGTAGGTCGCGGAAGGTAGGAGCGTCTCGGCATCGTCGCGCACCAGGTCCTGGACGCGCAGCCCGGCGAGCGCCGCCTCCTCCATCCGCCAGGACAGCTCGACGCCGCGACGTTCGAGCGGCTCGGTGTAGATCGAGTAGGGATAGAGGCGCTTGGCCACCATGCTGGAGACGATCGAGGCGATCATCAGCGGCAGGATGAGGTCGTAGTTGCCGGTGAGCTCGAAGAGAATGAGGATCGCCGACAGCGGCGCGTGCGAGCTGCCGGCAGCGACCGCAGCCATCCCCACCGCCGCATAGGAGCCGGAAGACGCGGTGGCATGCGGAAAGGCGGAATGGACGAGCTCGCCGTAGGCCCCGCCGACCAGCGCGCCAAAGCACAGCGACGGGGTGAGATGGCCACCAGGGCAGCCACTGCCGGCGGTGAGCGCGGTGGCGACGAGCTTGAGGCCCGCGAGGAGCGCCATGAGCCGCCAGGGGATCCCCTCCTGGAGCGCCCCGGTGATGGTCGAGAAACCGTTGCCCAGAACCTCCGGCCAGAAATAGCCGAGCCCGGCGAGGAGCGCCAGGCCGAAGATCGGCAGGACCGCCTCGGGGACGACGGCAATCTTGCGGAAGAGCCGGGCGAAGAGCCGCACGCCGAGGACGAATGCAACCGCGGCGAGCGCGCCGACGAGGCCGAGGCCGAAATGGAAGCCGATCTCCCAGGGACTGGCGAGGGCGTACCCGGTGAGCGGATAGATCGGTGCGGCGCTCTCGGCGGCCCGCGACAGCAGGGTCGCGAGCACCGCGGCGACGACGATCGGACCGAAGATCTCGAGGGCGAAGCTTCCGAGCACGACCTCCATGGCAAACAGCGAGCCGCCGATCGGTACGTTGTACGCCGCCGCGAAGCCGGCGGCGGTGCCGCAGCCGAGGAGGATCTTGAGCCGCCGCGACGTCAGCCCGAAGCGCTGGCCGAGGCCCGAGGAGACGGCGGCGCCGAGACGCAGCATCGGTCCCTCGCGGCCGAGCGAACCGCCCGAGCCGACGGTGGCGATCGCCGCTGCCGCCGAATAGAGTACCGGCTTGATCGACAGGCGTCCGCCATGGAGCGCCACCGCTTCGACGAGACTCGAGACACCATGGGTGGCGAGAGGGGCCTTCGCCAGGCGTTGCAATATGGCCACCAGAACGCCGCCGGTGACGAGAGCGAGCAGGACTCGCCATCCGGAGAGCCCGGCGCGCACCGCGAACTCGAAGTTCGGGGTGTAGCCCCAGAGGAGTACCCGCAGGCCCTCGGAGAGTCGCTGAACGATGACCGCAAGGCCACCCGCCACCAGTCCTACCGTCGGCACCAGGGCGAAGAAGATCCGGTCCTCGCGCGTCGACAGCGCGAAGCGCCGCGAGACGACGAACTCCACCCGCCGGAACAGCCTGCGCATCCACCGGGCAGCCCCGGAGCGGGAGAGGCTCATGAACCTCCGGAATGTATCAGGGTCGATCGACGCGCTTCAGCAACCCGTCGCGGGAACGCTCCACCGGCACGACCTCCTTGCCGATCTTGTCGATGGAACTCCAGAGCCCACCGCGAAGCACCTCCGCCCAAACCAAAATGGACTCTGTTGCGTATGAGTGACTGTAGCAAGAGAGCGGCCTTCGGGTCGCTCTTCCTGCCGGGGAGCCACCGGGAGCGTCCGCTTCCGGGATCGGGGTCCCCGCCGTCGGAACCGAACGGTTCCGGTCGTCGCAGTCCTCCCACTCCGCGCTCATTGCGAGTCGCGCGATCCAATCGAGCCGGGGGGGCCCAAAAGGCCCCCCCGAC